>NZ_AUBQ01000005.1:0-300000 GCF_000429325.1 Fundidesulfovibrio putealis DSM 16056 | reverse complement strand
TGCCCGCTTCCAGGGCCACTGGCGGGGGGTTGCCGCCGACGAACGCTCCCAGCGCGCACTTGATCACGATGAGGCAGTGCTCGCCTTCCTTGGCCTTGGATTCCATGTTGGCCGCGATGGGGCCTACGATGCCGTAGCACATGAGAACGCCCAGGAACGTGCCCACCAGCGCCGCGCCGATGTGGTGGCCGATGACCTCGGGGGGCTCGGAGATGACGCCCATGGTGATGACGACGCCGAGCACCGCCGCGACGATGCCCAGGCCCGGCAGGGCGTCCGCCATCTTGTTGACGGCCTGCGCCGGCGCGACCGCTTCGTGGGAGTAGGCCTCGATGTCGGCGTCCATGATGTTCTCGAACTCGTGCTGTTCGATGTTCACGGTGGAGAACACGCGCATGGTGTCGCACACGAACTCGACGATGAAGGCGTTGGATTTGTCTTTCAGAAAGCCTGTGAAAATCTGGCTGGCTTCGGGAGCCTCGATGTCCTTTTCGATGGCCACCAGCCCTTCGCGGCGGATCTTCATGAACAGCATGGAGAGCATGATGAGCATGTCCAGGAAGAAGGCCTTGCTGGTCTTGGAGGACCCGAACGCGCCGCCCATGCCTTTGAGCGCGCCGATGACCACTTCCTTGGGCGAACCCAGGAGCATGGAGCCGAAGGCCGCGCCAAAGATGATCACCAGCTCGGCGGGCTGCCAGAGCACGCTGAAGTTGCCCTTCTCCAGCATGTAGCCCAGGACGACCGCGCCAAGGACCGTGACGACACCTATGATGGCAAACATGCTCTACTGAACCCCGTCAGGTTTTTGTTTTCCCTTGATGCTCTGGTCGTAAAGCCTTTCTATCTGCTGGTCCAGGATTTCCCGCTTTTCCGGAGACATCGGGATGTCCGGCGGGGGAGCGGGAGGAGCCGCCGGAGCCTCTTGCGCCTTGGCCGGAGGTTGGCCTTTTGCGGCGTCGGGCGATTTGGACGGCTGGACGGGCTGGGGCACGGTCATCACCAGCCGGATACGGCGGTTCTTGGGGGAGAAAGGAGCCTGGGCGTCCATGGGTTTGGTGGCTGCGAACCCTGCCACCTGCCCGATGCTGTCCTGGGAGACGCCTGAGCGTTCCAGCTCGCGCCGGGCCGCCGAGGCGCGCTCGGTGGAGAGCTCCCAGTTGGTGAAGCGCTCGCCCGCGTAGGTGAAGGCGTCGGTGTGCCCCTCGATGGTCAAAAGGCCCTTGCCCGCCTTGGCGAAGGGCGGAGCCACCGCGGCCAGGGCGCGCTTGGCGTCCGGGGTCAGGTCGGAACGGCCAAGTGCGAAAAGGGGCTTGCCCTTGGCGTCCTCGAACACGTCCACGATCACCTTGCCCGCCTCGGTCTTGACGATGATCTGGTCCTTCATGTCCGGGGTCTTGGCTTCGATGGCTTCTTTTATGGCCTCGGCAGCCTTTTCCGCCTCGGATTTCTCCTTGGCCGGGCTGGACGGGTTCTCGGAGATGGGCTCCACGATGTTGGGCGGGTTCTGCTCCTGCGCGATCTGCGAGAGGTCGGTGGCCGGGACGAGACCAGAGGGGCTGCCCTCGAGCAGGCTATAGGACTGGAAATACTTGGATATTTCCACCTTCTTTTCCTTGGGCAGCGAGTTGACCAGCCACATGACCAGGAAAAAGGCCATCATGGCGGTGACGAAGTCGGCGTAGGCGACCTTCCAGCTGCCGCCATGCGCGCCGCCGTGCCCGCCCTTCTTCACCTTCTTGATGATGATCTTCTTGTGTTCTTTGTCCGCCATGGCGCTCCCTGCCTAGGGGAAAATCAATGCAAAAGAGAGGCCACGCGTTACCGGACGCATGGATACGCCCCTATAGGACGCCCGCGCGCCGGGCGCAAGGGGAGGAACACGAAGTGCCGGAAATGAGAACGCCAAAAAGCGGGGCGGCTTTTGGCCGCCCCGCTCGAAAAGCCGGGTCCACTCCTGCGCCTTAGGCGGCGACGGGAGGAAGGACGTGCACCCGGGTCTTAACCTTGCGGTTACGGGTGTACTTTTCGTAGGCGACGGTGCCGTCGACCAGGGCAAAGAGGGTGAAGTCCTTGCCCAGACCGACGTTGTCGCCGGGGTGAAACTTGGTGCCAAGCTGACGAACCAGGATGTTGCCAGCCCGGACGACCTGCCCGCCGTAGCGCTTCACGCCACGGCGCTGACCTGCGCTGTCGCGACCGTTGCGGGAACTGCCGCCTGCTTTTTTATGAGCCATGGTGTCCCTCCTAGGCCGTGATCGACTTGATCTTCAGGGTGGTGAGATCCTGGCGGTGACCAGTCTTCTTGTGGGAGTCGTTGCGACGCCACTTGTGGAAGACCACAACCTTGGGGCCGCGCAGATGCTCGACCACTTCACAGGTCACCTTGGCGCCGTCCACGTAGGGAGAGCCGACTTTCAGGTCGGTGTTCTCGCCCACCAGGAGCACCTTTTCCAGGGCAACTTCAGCGCCAGCATCAACCGTGAGTTTCTCGACGGTGATCTTGGTGCCTTCCTCAACGCGGTACTGCTTACCGCCGGACTCAACAATAGCGTACATGGTTAGACCTCCGCAAACGGGGAAACCGTTCCTAAGGACACCCCGTAAATTTGTCAACTCCAATTTTCAGTCACGAGCAAGAACAAGCACATCCACGCGCCTGGCCCCGCTTTCCAGAAGCGCCCGCGAGGCCGCGTCCAGCGTGGCTCCGGTGGTCATCACGTCGTCCACCAGCAGCACGGATTTTTCTCCCACCAATTCTCTATCCGCCTCGAAGGCCCCGGCAAGGTTCGTGCGGCGCTCTTTGGCCTTCAGCCTGCTCTGGGGGCTGGTGTGGCGGATCTTCCTGAGCGCGCGCCCGGCAACCGGGACGCCCAGCGGCCCGGCCACGGCCCTGGCCAGCTCCTGGCTCTGGTTGTAGCCGCGCCGCAGGAGCTTTCGCCAGTGCATGGGCACGGCGACCACCAGATCAGGCCCCATGGGGTCCAGCCCGCCGGGGCGCTCCCGGTGCAGGCTGTAGGCGTGTCGCGCCAACTCGGCCAGAAGGCCCAGGCCCGCAAGCCCTCCGCCGAACTTCAGGCGCAGGATGGCCCGGCGCAGCGGGCCGCCGTATTCGGCGTAAAACGCCATGCCGGTCCAGGGCCTGGGTGCCGCGCGGCAGGCCCCGCACAGCGACGGAGGCTGTCCGGCGGTCTCGCAGAGCGCGCCGCAGCCGGGACAGTAGTCCGTCAGGCGGGGCCTGAGCTCCTTCGCGCAGGCCTCGCACAGGC
The DNA here is from genome assembly GCF_000429325.1 of Fundidesulfovibrio putealis DSM 16056. Classification (NCBI taxonomy): domain Bacteria; kingdom Pseudomonadati; phylum Thermodesulfobacteriota; class Desulfovibrionia; order Desulfovibrionales; family Desulfovibrionaceae; genus Fundidesulfovibrio; species Fundidesulfovibrio putealis. The sequence continues at coordinate 296,731 of NZ_AUBQ01000005.1, read as the reverse complement.
CCGGCCCGCTGGTGACCAGACCGCACACCCGGCAGCGCGCCCCGGCCAGGGAACGCCACGTGCCGCGCAGCAGCAGGCTCAATCGGCCATGCATGAGAACTCAGCGCCCGACAGCCGTCCAGGCCCCGGACGCGAACTCCCGCACCCTTGCGCGCGCGGACTCGTCGCCCGAAAGATCGCCCGGCGCGTCGTAGCCCGGCAGGAGCAGCGGTTCGCCGAGCGTCACGTTGAAGGGCCACAGGAAGTAGCGCATGGTCAGAAGCGACCCCTCGAACAGTTTCTCGCCGCGCGGCCTCCCGGAGACCATGCACATGTGGGCCTGCCTGGGAGCCAGGGCGCAAAGCGCCGGGTCCCCTGCCAGCCGCGCCTCGTAGTGGCGCTGTCCCCGGTCGATGAAGCCTTTGAACATGGCCGGGAGATGATAATAAAATATGGGCGCGGCGAAAAACAGCACGGGCGCGGCCATGATCAACCGAAACAGCTCCTCGGACTGGTCGCGCTCCATGAGCACGCAGCGGTGCTCGGGGTCGCGCCCGCAGGCCTGGCAGCCCCGGCAGGGCGTGATGTCCAGGTCGCGCAGGCGGAGCAGCAGGGGCGTCGCTCCGGCGGCGGTGAGCCCCTCGGCCAATAGCGCCGCGGCCGCGTCCGAGTTGCCGCCCTTGCGCGGGCTGCACGCCAGCACCAGGGGGGACTCCTGCGTGAGCGTTGCCGGGATGATGCTCTTCATGCCTGCCTCGCGCCCTTTCGCCGCTACCCTGCGAAATCGCTGAAATAGGGGTTGTGCAGCTTCTCGTCGCCCACGGTGGTTTCCGGCCCGTGCCCCGCGTAGACCACCGTATCCGGCGGCAGGGGGAAGATCCGGGTCGTCACGGAATCAAGCAGGGTCTGGTGGCTGCCGCCGGGAAAGTCCGTACGCCCGATGGAGCGGTAGAACAGCAAATCCCCCGCGAACACCACGCCCGCCTTGGGGAAATAATACGACACCCCGCCCGGCGTATGCCCCGGCGTGAACAGCACCTTGCAGGGCTGGCCCAGAAGCTCGATTTCGCCCTCCTCCACCGGCGCGTAGGAGAACTCCGGCACCTTGGGAAATCCCATGAAGCCGCCCCGGCCAAGCTCGGTCTGCATCAGCGGGGCGTCCCCGGCGCAGGCCAGCACCACCGCGCCCGTGGCGTCGTGCAGGGCCTTGACCCCGAAGGTGTGGTCGAAGTGCAGGTGGGTCAGCAGTATGTGGGTCAGGGTCAGGCCCTCGCGCTTGAGAAAGCGCAGCATGGACGAAGGGTCGCCCCCCACGTCCACGGCCACGGCGCTCGAACCCTCGATGGCCAGGAAGCTGTTGGTCTCAAGCGGTCCAAGCGGAAAAATCTCAACCTTCATGATGCCTCTCTCTTATTCGTCGGCCAGGCTCAGGGGCTCCAGCAGCAGTTCGGCCAGCGGCTTTCGTTCGGACGAGCCTTTCTGGTCCGGCCTGCCCACGGCCAAAACGGCCATCAGCTCCAGGCTGCGCTCGTCGAAGCCCAGCGCCCTGGTGACTTCCGGCTCCTGGTTTATGATCTCGCCCAGCCACACGCCTCCAAGACCCAGCGCGTGCACGGCCAGCAGCATGTTCTGCAGGCACGCGCCGATGCTCTGAAGGTCCTTGGCGCGGTTGTACACCACCTCGCGGTCCAGGAACACGCAGAAGAGCGCCTGGGCTCCGCGTACCAGATGGGCGTACTTGGTGTGGCGCGCCAGCGCATCCTGGCGGGGTTCGCCGGGGCGGACCACCAGGAAGCGCCAGGGCTGGTTGTTCAGCCCGCTGGGAGCCCAGCGGCCCGCGTCCAAAATGGCTTCGATCTCCGCGAGCGACACCGGCTCCGGCGTGAAACGCCTGATGGAGCGGCGCTGGCGGATGGCTTCGAGTACTGGATTGTGCTGCATGGGAACTGCTCCAGCCCCGTCCCTTAGCCCATGCCCGGCGCACGGGCAAGCCGCAAGCGCATCCGGGGCTCCTGGCCCCTTGCCCAAGGCGCGCGCGCCCGTTACAACCTTCGCCATGCGACCGAACACCCCCCTTAAGCGTTCCCAAAGCATGCGCCTCACCCGCCACGACCTCATCGCCGGAGAGCACGCCCTGAAGGACGCGCTCCAGGCCTTCGTGAGCTTCAAATCCTACAGCCTCTACTTCCCGCCGCCGGACTCCTCGGGCGAACAGTTCGAGGCCGAGTACCTGCGCGGCGAACAGAAGCTGTTGCTGCCGCTCACGCTGGACGGCGAATTTCTGGGCATGTTCATGGCGCGCGGTATGAAATCCATCCCCAAGACCTCGCTTGCGCTGCTCACGCAGGCGGCGACGCTGTGCCTGGAGAACCTGCGCCTGGCCAAGGCCTGCCGCACCGACTCCGTGACCGGGCTCTTGAACCGTGGATGCCTGATGTCCGCCATGGAGCGCGAGATCGAGCTGGTGCAGGCCTGCATCCTGCCCGGCTCGGCCAGCTGCCTGGACACGCCCGGCGAGGCCCGGGGCGGCTTCGGGCTGGTGCTCCTGGACGTGGACTTCTTCTCCTGGGTGAACCAGAACTACGGTTACCTCTTCGGCGAGACCCTGCTCAAGAAGCTCGGCGAGCTCCTGGCCCGCAAGGCCCCGGAGGACGCCCTGTGCGCCCGCCTGGACGGCGACGTGTTCGCGGCGCTCCTGCCCGGAGCCTCCGCCGCGCGCTGCCAGGATCTGGCCGAGTCGCTTCGCGCGGCAGTGGCCGAGGAAATCTTCGAGTATCCGGTCAACGGCGAGCGCATCCGCCTCACCGTGAGCGCCGGGTTCTCCCTCTACCCGCGCGACCTCCACGGCGGCCAGCTGGCCTCGCCCATCGGCGAGGCCGTGCGCATCCTGGTGCAGAAGGCCCGCAAGACCCTGGCCTGCGCCAAGGACCTCGGGCGCGATCAGGTGATGAGCTTCTCGAAACTTTTGCGCGAGGGCGGGCAGGTGCTGGAGTCGCTGCCGCTTGGCCGCCTGGCCGTGAGCCTGGGCAAGGCCGTGGACGCCAAGGAGGGCCAGCGCTTCCTGGTGTGGTCGCCCCGAACGGGCGCGGCCCAGCCGCTGGGGCGCGCCGGGGAGCGGGTGTCCGGGCGCTATCCGTCCATGGTCAAGGGCGAGATCATCCTCATGGAAACCCAGGAGGACGTGTCCTTCGCCGAGGTTTTGCACCTCACCGACGCCTCCTGGCCCATCGAGCCGGGCGACCGGTTGCTGCTGGCCCAGGAACCCGAGGACCTCTTCGCCGCCGAGGCCGACCCGGCTGCGCCGCCGCAGCGCGACATGGTCAGCGGCCTGCTGGGCCACCGGGATTTCATCCGCCACATCACCCAGGTGCGCGAGGCCCAGAGCGTGTTCACCCTGGCCCTGGTGCGCCTGCCCGATTCCGGCAAGGACCGCCAGTCCGGGAGCGCGTCCCCGGCCGAAGCCCGCGTGCAGGAAGTGGCCGCGCTCTGCCGGGAGGTCTTCGGCTCCCAGGTGCAGGGCGGGCGCTTCTCCACCGGCAGCCTGATCCTCTACGTGCCGGGGCTTGATCCGCTGGTGCTGCGCGAGCGCTTCGCCGCCTTCATGGAGCAGGCCGAGTCGCGCCTGGACCTCAGGTTGGCCGTGGGGCTGGCCGGGTATCCGTTCCTGAATTTCGGCAAGGCCGACGTGCTGGAGAACTGCCGCAAGGCCCTGGACCACTCGCTGCTCATCGCCAGCGGCCCGCAGCTGGCCGTGTTCGACTCCATCTCCCTGACCATAAGCGCCGACCGGCTGTTCACCATCGGCGACGTGTACGGGGCCGTGGAGGACTACAAGCTGGCGCTGCTGGCCGACGAGCACAACCTGCTGGCGCGCAATTCGCTGGGTATTTGTCTGGCGCGCCTGGGGCGCATGGCCCAGGCCAAGGCCGAGTTCGAGCGGGTGCTCTCCAAGGAGCCGCGCAACATCATGGCGCTCTACAACCTGGGCCACGCCTGCCACCGCCTGGGCGAGGAAGCCCAGGCCCGCAAGGCCTTCCAGCGCTGCCTGAAGCTGAACCCCCAGGACGTGTACTGCCTCCTGCGCCTGGGCCGCATGGCCGAGGACACCGGCAAGCTGACCAACGCGCGCAAGTACTACGAGAAGGCGGCGGCGCTGCCGTCCGGCAAGGGGCTGACCATGCGGCATCTGGCGCGCGTGGAGCTGGCCCAGGGGCACACCGACCAGGGCCGCGAGTACCTGCATCAGGCGCTGCTGCACGACCCCAAGGACGCGTTTTCGTTGAACCTGCTGGCGCGGCTGTATCTGGACGGCGGCGAAGATCCTGCAATCGCCGAAGCGCTGGCGAGGCAGAGCGCGGCCCTGCGGCCCGATCAGAAGCAGTTCTGGCGCGATCTGGCGCGTGCGCTGGAGAAACAGGGCAAGGTTGATGAGGCGCAGCAGGCCATGGGGCGGGGGTAGGGATGATTGTGCTGCTAGTAAATTTCCCCAAACAACCCAAGCAGAGGCGCACCGGAGGCAAATTCCATGATTCTAGAGGTTCCTACTGCTGAAGATTTTTTCAGAACTGGGATAAGCCTACTGAACCAAGCATGGAACAACGTATTCGAACTCATAGAATACTATAAACTTGCGAAAGATCAAGACATGTTTGAGGATGCTTCAGGAGAAGTTGACTACTGGCGTGCAGCAAGTGACGAGTTATCTACCTCAGTAACGCTAACACACCAAGGCATTAGCTTTTTGATAAAAGGGAAAATTGCTAGCGTAAACCCGCACTTGCTCATCTTATCCCAGCCTAAAGACTGGCCAAAAGGATGCGACAAAGGAGACGTTTATTTTTCAGATTTTAAAACAGTCGACACTGGAGATTTAGTAAAAATACACAACACTTTTCTCCCAATCAAGCTCGATGAAAGTTTTGTTAGCTTCTTTATGTCTACAAGCAGAAAGCGAAACAAAATAATGCACTCGATAGACAACAACTTGCGCTTTGAAGTAAATAGCATAATCAGAGACATACTTATTACAAACGACACACTTTCAAACCCAGGTGAATGGTTTTTAAGAAGAATGGAGTACCTCTCTACCAGACCATGGGCTATTATTGATCATGATGAATATTATAACGACAGAGTAATTACCGAGTGTAGCTACGTAAAATCAATCCTTACAGACTCTGAAATGAAACAATTCTTTCAAGTTAGCAAGAAATCAAGATTCTATATATGCCCAAGTTGCCATAGTCGCACCTCAGGAATGGGTGAAGACACACCGCTGTTTGCTGTGCTTAAGCCCAACACTCCCACTTCAACAAATGTTTATTGTTTTATGTGCCTTCAATATTCCCCAGTGAAGAGAGAAAAGTGCGGAGAAGGTGATTGCAAAGGAAATGTTTTGGCTGACAATGTAGGCTGTTTATCATGCGGCGAATCTTAACATAAAAGGCAAATTCATAAACCATGAACGCCACCACCTACTCCACCGCCCGCGCCAAGCTTTCCGAAATCATGGACCGCGTCTGCGACGACCACGATCCCTGCATCATCACCCGTTGCAAGGGCAAGCAGGTCGTCATCGTCAATCAGGAAGATTACGAAGACACGATAAAGCGCTGCTCCACCGCACCGGAGACCACATCATGAAGCCAATCGACCTCCTCCCCGCTGCCGCGTCCATCGACGCCCTCTGGTCGCCGCGCGTGGCCGCGAAAATAAACGACACCTACGTCAAGCTCGCCCGCATCCAGGGCGAATTCGTCTGGCACGCCCACGAGGCCGAGGACGAGATGTTCGTGGTGCTCTCCGGCAGGCTGTGCATAAAGTTCCGCGACAGCGACGTGTGGCTGGACGCAGGCCAGGCCATCGCCATCCCGCGCGGCGTTGAGCACTGCCCGTTTGCCCCGGAAGAGGTGCGCATCATGCTGATAGAACCGGCCAGCACCGTGAACACCGGCGACGCAGGCGGCGACGCGCGCACGCAGGACGCGCCGGTCTGGCTATAGCCGGAGTTGGCCTATCTCAACGCCCAGCGCCCCCGCCAACTTGGCAAGCGTCACCCTGCGCAGGTTCGCATCGGGCCGCTCCATCTGAGCATACGCCGACTGACTGATTCCAAGGCGCGTCGCGACATCGGCCTGCGTCAGCCCCTTGTATTCGCGCCAAGCCCGGACAAGGCTCTTGCCGTCCACGCCGTGCGCCACGACCACCTCATGGGGAAGAAGCAGGTCGTCGTCCTGTTCCCCCAACAATTCGAGATATTCTTCGTAAGGCACGACGACGAAGGCGGGTACACCGTCTTTTTCGAGAATAGTGTGGTTAGTATGTCTGCTCATCACGTTTCTTGACCTCTACTGAAGTGTACGCTGCCCATCACCCCTTGAAGAAGCGCAGCCGCAGCGCGTTGCTCACCACCGACACCGAACTCATGGCCATGGCCGCTCCTGCGATCATGGGCGAGAGCGTCGGCCCGCCGAAGGCGTACAGCACCCCGGCTGCCACGGGAATCCCCAGCACGTTGTAGGCGAACGCCCAGAACAGGTTCTGCTTGATGTTTCGCACCGTGGCCTTGGCCAGCTTCAGCGCCGTGACCACCCCGCGCAGGTCCCCGCGCATGAGCACGATGTCGCCCGTTTCGATGGCCACGTCGATGCCCGTGCCCATGGACATGCCCACATCCGCCGTGGCCAGGGCCGGGGCGTCGTTGATGCCGTCGCCCACCATGGCCACGGTCAGCCCCTGGGCCTTCAGCTCGTTCACCTTGGCGGCCTTGCCCTCTGGCGCGACCTCCGCGAACACCTCGGTCACCCCGGCCTGGGCGGCGATTGCCGCCGCCGTGCGCGGGTTGTCGCCTGTGAGCATCACCACACGGATGCCCATGTCTGAAAGCTGCCTGATGACCTGCGGCGCTTCCGGACGCAGGGCGTCGGCCACGGCCAGGATGCCCAGCATCCGGCCTCCCTCGGCCACGTAGAGCGGCGTCTTGCCCTCGGCGGACAACCGCTCGCCCTGCTCCAGCAGGTCGGCAGGCACGGCAGCGCCCTCGCCCGAAAGCCAGGCGTGACGCCCCACCAGCACCCGTGCGCCGAGCACGTGCGCCTCCACGCCCTGGCCGGGCACGGCCTTGGCGTCGGACGCCGGAGGCAGGTCCAGGTCGCGCGCCTGGGCGGCCTGCACCACGGCCTGCCCCAGCGGATGCGCGGACAAAGCCTCCACGGCGGCGGCGCGGCCCAGCAGGAAGTCCTTGGTTTCGCCTGGAACCGGCAGCACGTCAGTCACCACGGGATGGCCAAGAGTCAGGGTGCCGGTTTTGTCCAGCACCACGGCGGACACGGCGCTTGCGGACTCCAGGGCCTGCCCGCTCTTTATCAGGACGCCCATGCCCGCCCCGCGCCCCGTGCCCACCATGATGGACGTGGGCGTGGCCAGCCCCATGGCGCACGGACAGGCGATCACCATGACGGACACGAAGATGCGCAGCGCAAAGGGCCAGCCCTCCCCGGCCAGCAGCCACGCGCCCGCCGCGCACACGGCCAGGGCCATGACCGTGGGCACGAAATACAGGCTGACCCGGTCGGCCAAACTGGCGATGGGAGCCTTGGAGCCTTGCGCGTCGCGCACCAGCCGCACGATGCGCGCCAGCACCGTGTCCGGCCCCACGCGCTCGGCGCGCATGGTCAGCGCGCCAAGCGAGTTTTGCGTACCCGAGGCCAGCGGGTCGCCGGGGTTCTTGGGCACGGGCAGGCTCTCGCCGGTCAGCATGGACTCATCCACTTCGGACGCACCCTCCAGCACCACACCGTCAACAGGCACGCGCTCGCCGGGGCGCACCAGCAGGCGGTCGCCAGGGCGCACCAGCTTCACGGGCACGGTTTCCGAACCAGCGTCGGTGAGCCGCGTGGCCGTGTCCGGAGCCAGGGACAGGAGCGCCTTCACGGCCTCGGTGGTCTTGGCCTTGGAGCGCGCCTCGAAATATTTGCCCAACGAGATGAGCGCGATGATCACCGCTGCCGACTCGTAGTAGAGCTCGTGGACCTTGTGGTCCGCGCCGTGCTGGAGCAGGATCTCCAGGGTGCTCCACAGCGAGGCCAGGAAGGCCGCGCCCGTGCCCAGCGCAATGAGCGAGTCCATGTTGGGGCCGCCGCGCAGGAGCGCCGGGACGCCGTCCAGGTAGAAGCGCCGCCCCAGCCACAGAAGCGGCGCGGTGAGCGCCAGTTGCGTGAGCGCATACGCGGCGGGAGACGTGTCCGGCGAGATGATCGCAGGCAGGGGCATGCCCACCATCGGCCCCATGGCCACCAGCAGGATGAGCGCCCCCAGGCCAAGCTGGGGGATGAGCGCACGGCGTTGGGCCTCCAGGCGAAGAGCCGCTTCGCGCTGCTGGGTCTCGAAGCGGGACTCGTCCTCATCTGGCAGAACGGCTGCGGTGAAGCCGAGCGTTGCGATGCGATCTATGACCGCTTCCAGCGACGGGCCTTCGGGAGAGAGTTCCAGCTCGCCGGTCTCCGTGGCCAGATTGACGCGCATGGCGCGAACGCCCTCCATGCCGCCCACCACGGCCTCGATGCGCCGCGAGCAGGACGCGCAGTGCATGCCGCCCAGGCTCATGCGGATCGCGCCGGGGGGCTCGGGCAGCACGGCCTCGAAGCCCAGCTGCTTTACCCGCTCGGCCACCTCGGGCAGCGTGATGGTTGTCGGATCGAACTGGAGTTCCATTGTCTCGGCGGCGAGGTTGACGCTGGCCTGCCCGACGCCGGGCAGCTGGCCCACCACGCGCTCGATGCGGCTGGAACAGGAGGCGCAGTGCATGCCTCGAATGGGCAGGGTGGTTTTTTCCATGGGGTGGCCCTCATAAGCCTGGCAGGCTATTTCAAAAAGCGCGACAGCGCGGTCTTGACCTCGTCCAGCAGCTCCTGGCGGGTCAGGGGTTTGGCGTCCTCGTGTTCCGTGCCGCTGCCTTGGCCCAGCACGCAGGTCTCCAGATGCCGGGTGAGCAGCTCAATACCGAGCGAATCCAGGGCCGAACGCACGGCCGCGATCTGATTCAAGATGTCCACGCAGTAGCGGCGATCCTCCAGCATGCGCTCGATGCCCGCCACCTGACCGGCGATGCGCTTGACGCGCGCCGTCATCTTCTTGTCCGGCGGGCAGGCCTCGCCGCTGCATTTCGTGCATTCCATGCGATCCTCCGGGGGCGCTGCGCAGCGCCCGTGCATGAAAGATACCCCCCAGGGGTATTTTGTCAAGGCGTCTGGCCGAAAAGCGGGCATTGGCTGGCGGTGGGAAGTCTGCTAGGGGTCCTGCTCCCATGCCTACGCCCGAAACCATACTCATCCTGGCCGCCCACGGCTCCTCGCACCCCCAGGCGCGCGAGTCCCTGGAGGGGTTCGCCGCGCGCGTGCGCCGGGAGCATCCCGGCCTGGACGTGCGCATGGCCTATACCGCCACGCCGCGCCCCGGAAACCATCCGGGTGCGAATTCAAATTATGGACTGGCGGACACGCTGGCCGGTCTGGCCGGAAAGACCGGACTGGACCTGCGGGTGCAGTCGCTCCATGTGATCGCTGGGGCGGATTACGACAGGATGCGCGAGGCGCTGGAAGCATTCGCGGCCGCCGCAGGCGCGCGGCTGACCATGTGCGCGCCGCTTCTGGCCGGGCCGCAGGACGCGCCCGCAGCGGCCAGGGCTCTGGCCGCGGCGCTGGGTGAGGACGAACCGGGCGAGGCCGTGGTGCTGATGGGCCACGGAACCACCCACGACGCCCAGGACCTGTACCGCGTGCTGGCCGAGCGCCTGAAGACCGAATTGCCAAAGGCCCGCCTGGGCGTGCTGGAGGCCGCCGACCCCGGCGACCCGTTGTCCATCCAGGCCATCGCCCGCGACCTGGAGTCGTGCGGAGTGCGCTCGGCGCGGCTGGTCCCGCTGCTCACCGTGGCCGGACGCCACGCCCACAAGGACCTGGCCGGAGACCGCCCCGGCTCCTGGAAGTCGGTGCTGGCCGAACACGGCATTGCGGGCCTGCCGGACTTGGCCGGGCTTCTGGAGCGCGAAGTGTTCGTCAGGCTTTGGCTTGAGCGCCTGCGGACGCTGCTCGGCGCCTAGCCCTTATTCCCGATCCAGCCTTTCCTTCTGAAGAATAACAGTATCCCCACAGCCGTCACGGCCATGGTTCCGAGCACGCCGTAGTACCCCCACTGCCATTCCAATTCCGGCATGTTCTTGAAGTTCATGCCGTAGAGCCCAGCAAGAAAAGTAAGCGGCGTGAACAGGCTGGTGAACATGGCCAGCACTTTCATGATCTCGTTCATCTTCAGGCTGATGTTGGAGAGATACAGCTCCACCATGCTGGCCAGCATATCCCGGAAGGTCTCCACGGTGTCCATCACCTGGATGGTGTGGTCATAGAGGTCGCGCAGGAAGAAGATCGTGTTCTCGGCCACCAGTTCGTGCCCGCCCATCTCCAGTTTTGCCACAACCTCGCGCATGGGAAAGATGTACTTTCGCAGATACAGGGCCTCGCGCCGCAGTTCGTGCAGGGCCTCCAGATGCTTTGGCTTGGGCGCGGCCAGGAGCTGCTCCTCGATTTCCTCGATGTCGTCGCCCATGCGCTCCAGCACCACGAAGTAGTGGTCCACGATGGCGTCCAGCAGGGCATACATCAGGTAGTCCGGCCCCAGGGTGCACACTCGCCCCTTCTGGGCCATGATGCGCTTGCGCACGTCCTCGAACACGTCGCCCCCGGCGTGCTCCTGGAACGTGAGCAGGTAGTGCTTGCCCAGGATGAAACTGACCTGTTCATCCTCAACCCTGCGTTCCTCTTCGTTGTAGACCAGCATCTTCACGATGACGAACAGGCCCCCGTCGCGCAGCTCCTCCATCTTGGGACGCTGGCCGGTGTGGACGATGTCCTCCAGCACCAGGGGATGGATTTTGAAGATCTGGGCGGCCTGGTTGACGATGCCCATGTCGTGCAGGCCGTCGATGTTGATCCAGGTGATTTTGGGGCCGTCCTCGAAGCAGGCGCACTCGCTGAGCTTCTTGGGCCTCACGGATTCGGCCCCGCCCGCGTCGTAGGTGATCATCTCCACGCTGACGGGGTCGGAGCGCTCCACGCCCACATACATGGGTGATCCGGGCGGACGTCCGGCGGTCTGGCTGCGGCGGCGAAGGTATTCGAACATGGGCGGCTGCTCCTCTTAAACTGGCTCTATACGAAAACGACGCTCAAGCTCAAGCCCGCGAGCCGCCGGACTGCGCCGCGCAAAGCCCTTTCACAACGGTTATCCGACAAACAGCGGGTTTCACGAACCCACACATCCCGCTTTCCTACTTGGTTTTGGAAAAATACTCACGCATAGTCATTTTTCAAATCGGAGAAGGCTCATTTCCATCCAAGGAGGATACCATGCGGCGATTGGCGACCTGTCTGCTTGTCTTGGCTTTGGCTGTTTCCGGCGGATGCGTGACGGCATCGAAGAAGGCGAACGAAATAGCCCAGCAGAACGTTTACCAGAGCGTGGAGTACGCCAACGCGGGGCAGGCCGGCCCGACCGTCATGGTCATTCCGGGCGCCATCACCACGCCGAGCTACGAATACCTGGCGCGGGTATCCCCCTCCGCCTTGCGGGATTTCGCCGAATCGGAAATGGGCAAGAGCAACTTCAAGGTTCTCGACAGGACTGACCAGCCCGCCATGTTCCAGGAGATCGCAGTGGCCGCCAACCTCGGCGACTCGTCGGTGCTCTCCAAGTTCAAGAAGTACAAGATGGCCCCGCCCAGGTGGCTGGTGCGCTTCGACATCATCGAGGTGGTCCCGCGCTCGACCGGGTTCAAGCAGCTCGACAAGCAGATGGCCGGGATGGCCGGAGCCCTCATGGGCAGCATGCTCCTGGGCGACCTTGGGGCCAAGGCCGGAAGCGCCGCCTTTTCCTCCATCAGCTCCGCCGAGGAGCACCGGGAATGGACCCTCACCCTGCGCTACAGCGTGCTCGACGGAAGCACCGGGGCGCGCCTCCACGAAGGCCAGTTCTCGGACAAGGCCCAGATCTCCAAGGAACTCTCGGGATTCATGGGCTTCGACACCTCTCAGGCCGGCGGGCTCCAGCTCTCCACCGTCACCCAGCGTCTTGTCCAGAAGGCCGTGCAGGACATCGACGCCCAGCACAAGCTCCCCGCAATGGAGCAGGCAGCGCAGGAGAAGCCCAAGTCCGCCAAGGCCAGCGTGGTGGCGGAAAAGCCCGCCCCCAAGGGCAAGAAGAGCGCCGAGGAGAAGAGTGACCAGACCACAGCCATCGCCTGCGTGCCGCTTACCATCGGCGGCGCGGTCTGCATGATCCCCAACACGTGGTCAACGGGCAGAGTCCCCACCATCAGGGAGGTCGCCCTGGCCAGCAATCCCAACATCACCGTGCTGGAAGGCAAGGACAAGAACGGGAATAAGACCGCCTCCGCCCTGGCCGACTCGCTCATGATCCAGGCCGCCGGCCCCATGGTCACCCTGAACGCGCCCGGCAACATGCTGGCCAACGCCTCCGGCGCGACCGCGATCACCGGCCCCGGCGTGGAAGGAAGAATCTTCGTGTTGCCCGGCGCTGCGGGCAAGTCCGACCCCAAGGCGGTGCTGGCCCAGCTGGAGAAGCACTTCCAGCAGGCGGCCCTGGCTGAATCCCTGGGTGTGGAGGTGGTGGAGTCGAAAAGCGGACAGAAGCCCATCAGCGTGTACAAATACATCAAGATCGAGCGCCGCAAGATCGAGCTGGACACCGGGCCTCCGGTGGGCGGCGACGACAAGGGGCGCGAGGCGAACACCAAGATGGTCTCCATCCCGCACTACCACAACATGGCGGTGTCCATCCTGCCCAGGGGCAACGACCTGATCCTGGCCGTGATCCTGTCCCCGGAGGACAACTTCCTGCCGCAGCTGGAAGGGTTCAAGCAGTTCGTGATGTCCGTCAGCTAAAGGCCCGCGAAATCAAAACGGCGCGGGGGCGTATGCCCCGCGCCGTTTTGATTTGCATGATCCGCCGCGCTCCATGCGCGCCCCAGACGAAGTTCGCCTTCCTGTTTTTGAACTTGTGTTCCCTCCCCCACGCGCATACAGAATTGTATGAGACAGGTCAGGCGCGCATCGCCTCCGGGCTGTCCCGCCCTTAACATCGCGCCGCCCGCCAAAGGAACAAACCATGCTGACCAACTTTGCCCTTCAGCCCATCGTCGCCCTGCTGGCCGGAATCCTGATCCTCATCATGCCCAGGCTCCTGAGCTATATCGTGGCCGTCTACCTGATCGTGATCGGCATCCTGGGCCTCACCCACGGCAAGTTTTAAAAAAGCGGCGGGGCCGAAACCCCGCCGCTCGATGATCATGCCGGGGCGAACGCGCCCTAGCCCATGTCCGCCCACTTGATGAGGCCAAGCGAGTGGGAATCCAGCAGCAGCGGGTGATGCGGCAGGATGCGCACCGTGAAGCCGAAGCGTCCGGCCTCGATGGGCATCACCTCGCCCCTGAATTCCTGCCAGCCGTCCTCGACGTTGCCGCCGGGCTGCATGATGGTGGTCAGGCGCTGGGTGAACTTGCCTTCGAAGTCCACCGGGCCGGAGTACACCTCCACCCGCACGTCCTGGGGCCTGATGCCGTTCAGGCTGATCTCGGCGGTGATGACGATGGGCTCGCCCACGAACACCTGCTGCGGCTCCGTGGCCTTGACGTTGCGGATGTTCAGGCTGGACCACTTGGTCATCATGTCCATGCGCCACTGGGCCAGGTCCTTGGCGGCGGCGAAGTCCTTCTTGACCAGCCTGTTGTAGTTCTCGATGGCCGGGCCGTAGGCCACCTTGGCGTAGTCCTCCACCATGCGGTGGGAGGAGAACACCGGCCCGAGCGTCTTCAGGGAGTCCTTCATGCGCCTGATCCAGGTGCGCGGCAGGTTGCCGTGTCCCCGGTCGTAGAAGGTGGGGATGATTTCATTCTCCAGCACGTTGTAGAGCGTCTGGGATTCCACGAAGTCCTGGTACTGGGCGTCCTCGTAGTCCTCGCCAAGGCCGATGGCGTAGCCAAGCGAGTTGTCGGGCTTCCAGGCTTCCGCCCACCAGCCGTCCAGCGTGGAGAAGTTCAGCACGCCGTTCATCATGGCCTTCATGCCAGAGGTGCCGCAGGCTTCCAGCGGGCGGCGCGGGGTGTTCATCCACACGTCGCAGCCCTGGTACATGTAGGAGGCGACCTCCATGTCGTAGTCTTCCAGGAAGACCATGCTGTAGCGGCACTCCGGGGTTTCGCACAGCTGAACCAGCTGCTGGATGAGCTTCTTGCCCTCGTTGTCCTGGGGGTGGGCCTTGCCCGCGAAGATGAACTGCACCGGGCGCGGCGACTCGGACAGGATCTTGATCAGGCGTTCCTGGTCCGAAAGAATCAGCGTGGCCCGCTTGTACGTCGCGAAGCGGCGTCCGAAGCCAATGGTCAGGGCCTGGGGGTCCAGGACCTCCTCGGCCATCTGGAGCTCCTTGCGCTTGGCGCCGCGCGCCAGGAGCTGGTCGTGGAGCTTGCGGCGGACGTAGTCCACCAGCCGCTCGCGCAGGCGCTCATGGGTGCGCCACAGCTCGGAGTCGGAGATGGCCTCGGTCTGCTCGAAAACGCGGGCGCAATCCGGATCTTCCCGCCAGTTGGAGCCCATGTAGCGGTCGAACAGCACGGCCATGTCCGGGGCCACCCAGGAGGGCGCGTGCACCCCGTTGGTGACCGCGCCGATGGGCACGTCCTCCACGGGATACTGGGGCCAGACGCGCTTCCACATGTTGCGCGACACGTAGCCGTGCAGCTGCGACACGCCGTTGCTGATGCGCGAGAGCCGCAGCGCCAGCACGGTCATGCAGAAGGGTTCGGCGTCGTTCCTGGGGTCTTCGCGGCCAAGGGCCAGGAACACCTTCCAGGCCAGGCCGAGCTTGCGGGCGTAATCCTCGAAATAGGGCTGCATGAGGTCCGGCGGGAAGCGGTCGTTGCCCGCCGGGACCGGGGTGTGCGTGGTGAAGATCGATGAGGAGGCCACCAACTCGGCGGCGGCCTCGAAGGTCAGCTTGGAGTCTTCCATGAAACGGCGGATGCGCTCCAGGCCCGCGAAGGCCGAGTGCCCCTCGTTCATGTGAATCACCTTGGGCTTGTAGCCCAGCATGTCCAGCACCTTGATGCCGCCGATGCCAAGCAGAATCTCCTGCCACAGGCGCATCTCCAGGTTGCCGCCGTACAGGCGCGTGGTGATCTGCTTGAACTGGGGCTGGTTCTCCGCGATGTTGGTGTCCAAAAGGAACAGGCTGATGCGCCCCACCGCCACCTTCCAGACCTGGGCGAAGATGCGGTCGCCCTTCAGGTCCACGGCCACCAGCATGCGCTTGCCCTCGGCGTCCAGGGCCGGGGTCATGGGCATCTGCTCGAAGTCGTAGATGGGGTAGCGCTCCTGCTGCCAGCCGTCGGGCGTCAGGTACTGGCGGAAGTAGCCCTGCTGGTAGGCGATGCCGATGGCCACCAGGGGCAGCGACAGGTCGCTCGCGGACTTCAGGTGGTCGCCCGCCAGGATGCCCAGGCCCCCCGAATAGATGGGCAGCGCCTTGGATACGCCGTACTCCAGGCTGAAATACGCTATCACCGGCTCGGAGTTGTCGCCTTCCGGGAAGGGGATGGAGGTGGCGGTCTTGGAGAGGTAGTGCTCCAGGTTCCTGCGAAGTTCGTTCAGGCGGTCCTGGAAGAACTGGTCCCCGGCCAGGGTCTCCAGGGTGCGCTGGGGCAGCCTGTTGAGAAACGCCACGGGGTTGTTCTCGCACTCGCGCCAGAGCTTCTGATCCACCTGGGCGAACAGCTCGGTTATCTCGTTGTTCCAGGAGAACCAGCAGTTGTATGCCAGCTCCCACAGGGGCTTCAGCTTGGGAGGCAATTTGGGCACGACGCTGTAGACGCGTAAGGGCTGCATGGGCGTTCCTTATGAAAGAGTTTCAGCGTGGACACCATGCCAGTCCTCGACGGAAATGGCAAGGAATCCAAAACCGTTCGCGAATGCCTGAGATTTTTTCCTTTTGCCCTGCGGGCAAAAACGCTACTGGAACCTGACGCCTTCGTCTTCAAGGAGCAGCCGTGAGCCTCACAGATTCCAGTTTTTACGCCCCCAGCGCCCCCATATCCCCGCCGGTGCGCATGAAGGTGAAACACCTCCATCCCGTCTGGCAGGAATTCCCCCTGGAGCAGGCCACCCCAGGCTCGGCTGGCATCGACCTGCGCGCCGCCATGGACGAGCCCTCCGTGGACATCGCGCCCGGCGCGCGCCACGCCTTCAGCACCGGGCTTGCCATCGAGATCTGCGAACCGGGGCTGGCCGGGTTCGTGTATTCGCGCTCCGGCCTCGGGGCCAAGCACGGCCTCACCGTGGCCCAGGGCGTGGGCGTCATCGACCCGGACTACCGGGGCGAGATCGTGGTGTGGCTCCTGAACACCTCAGAAACTCACAAGACCGTCGCGCGGGGAGAGCGTATTGCCCAGCTCGTCGTCATGCCTTTCCGGCAGGCCCGGTTGGATGTGGTGGACGAATTGGGCGAAACCTGCCGAGGTGGCGGCGGCTTCGGCCACACCGGCAAGGTGTAGGCGCGAATCCGCAGTGAGCCGGACAGGGCCGACGGAAGAAAGCCTCCGGCGGCCAAAGGGACAAGTCCCTTTGGAATCCCCTATAGCTACGCGAATGTAACGGGACCGTTGCGCCGCAATGGCGTAACTGTATTTGAGAGGATGAAATGAGCGAGAAATTCGAAGCCTTGAAAGACCGGACCATGAAGTCCGTCATGAATACATACGGCCGCTACCCCCTGGCCCTGGACCGGGGCAAGGCCTGCACCCTCTTCGATCTGGACGGACGCGAATACCTGGACCTGCTGGCGGGCATCGCCGTGGCCAACCTGGGCCACTCCCACCCCGAGGTCACCGCAGCCATCGCCAAACAGGCGGGCGAGCTGGTGCACGTGTCCAACCTCTTCTTCCAGGAGCCCCAGGTGGACTTGGCCGAGGCCCTGCTGGCCACCTGGCCCCAGGCTGACGGCCAAAGCGGTCGGACCGGGCGCGTCTTCTTCTGCAACTCCGGCGCGGAAGCCAACGAGGCCGCCATCAAGCTGGCCCGGCGCTACATGCACGTGGTCCGGGGCGAAGAGCGCCACGAGGTCATCACCCTGACCAACTCCTTCCATGGGCGCACCCTGGCCACCCTGACCGCCACCGGCCAGGACAAGGTCAAGGAGGGCTTCCACCCCCTGCCCGAAGGCTTCGTCACCGTGCCCTCGGGCGACCTGGAGGCCCTGAAGGCCGCCATGACCGGAAAGACCGCCGCCGTGCTCCTGGAGATCATCCAGGGCGAGGGCGGCGTGAAACCCTTCCCCGAAGAGTACCTGAAAGGCGTCCAGGCCCTGTGCCGCGAGCAGGGGGTCCTGTTCATGGTGGACGAAATCCAGACCGGGCTGTGCCGCACCGGCAAATGGTGGGCGCACCAGCACTACGGGCTTACGCCCGACGTGGTCAGCGTGGCCAAGGCCCTGGCCAACGGCCTGCCCATGGGGGCCATCATGGCCACCGAAGCGGTCTCCGCCGGATTCCAGCCGGGCAGCCACGCCACAACCTTCGGGGGCGGCCCCGTGGTGGCCGCAGCCGCCACCAAGACCCTGGAGATCATGACGCGCGACCGGCTGGCCGAACGGGCCGCGCGCATGGGCGACTTCGCCATGGCCCTGTTCGAGGACCTGGCCGCGGCCATGCCCGGAAAGATCGCACAGGTGCGCGGCCTGGGGCTCATGATCGGTGTCGAGCTTGGGCAGGACGTATCCGGGAAAGAACAGAAGGTGTGGGAGGAGCTCATCAGGCTGGGCTTCATCCTGAACCTGACCCAGGGCAACGTGCTGCGCCTTTTGCCGCCGCTGGTCATCGAGCAAAAGGACCTGGAGCGCTTCGCCAGGGCCTTGGGCGACGTGCTGGGCAACGTCTAAACGCCTGACAATACATCAACGCCGGGGCCGGGCCATGGGGTCCGGCCCTTTTCGTAAGGATCGCATCATGTCAAAGCTTCTGAAAGTCGAACTCACCCTCCCCGGAACCCTCGGAGAGGAGAAACTGGAAACCATCGGCGAGGACATCTCCGCATGGCTGTCCGGCAATTCGCTCCAGGGATGGGAAGAGCTCACCGCCCCCGCCACCCGCGACGTCACCTTCCGCTTCTACCTGGAGCCCCAGTCCCCCCTGGCGGAGATCATCGCCAGCTACGCCGCCTCCCAGTGGCCCATGGCCACGCTGGCAGTGGAATCCCTGGAGCAGCAGGACTGGTCCGCCGCCTGGAAGGAATTCTTCACCCCCATCGACATCGGCGGGCGCTTCGAGATCGTGCCGCCCTGGCTCGCCGACGCCGACCACCACGGCCTGGAGCCCATCATCATCGAGCCCAAGATGGCCTTCGGCACCGGCCACCACGCCACCACGGCCCTGTGCCTGGGCGGCATCGCGCGGCTGGTGGAGTCGGGACGCCTGACAAAGGGCATGAGCTTTCTGGACCTGGGCACGGGTTCGGGCATCCTGGCCATTGGCCTTGTGAAGCTCGGCTGCACCGGCCTGGCCCTGGACATCGACCCCCAGGCCGTGCTCTGCGCCGCCGAGAACCTGGAGTTGAACGGCCTGCCCCCCTCCGGACAGCCGGACGCCCCGGTGCTCCTGGCCGTGGGCGGACTGGAGAGCCTCTCGCCGGACATGACTTTCGACTGCATCGTGGCCAACATCCTGGCCCAGCCGCTGATCGACATGGCCCCGGTGCTGTCCAAGCACCTGAAGCCCGGCGGGGCGCTGATCCTGTCCGGCATTTTGACCACCCAGGCCCCTGCCGTGGCGCTGGCCTACACGGCGCTTGGCATGCCGGAGCCGGAGCGCATCGACGAAGGGGAATGGAGCGGGTTGTTCTGGGTGTAGTTCGCTGACGCGGCGACGCCGCATAGAAGATACGACGCCGGTTCAGGCTGGGGCGCTTCGCCCGCCTGGACCGGCGTTTGCTCTTTCGACAGTTCCCCCCGCTACTGCGGGCTGAGCGGAATCCGCACGGTGAACGTCGTCCCCTCTCCCGGCGTGGACTCCACGGCCATGCCGCCTTCGTGGTTGTTGGTGACGATGTAGTACGCCACGGACAGCCCCAGGCCCGTGCCCTCGCCGGGCCTTTTGGTGGTGAAGAACGGGTCGAACACGTGTTTTCGCACTGCCGCGTCCATTCCCGGCCCGTTGTCCTCTATCTCCAGGAAGGCGCTGCCCTCACGCTCGAAGGCCCTCAGGGTGAGCCGTGGCCGCTTTTCCCCGTAGGATTTTCCCTGCATGGCCTGGGCTGCGTTCTTGATGATGATCACCAGCACCTGCTCCAGTTCCCCCCTGGAGCCGAGCACAGGGAGGGCTGCGCTCCGGTAGTCCTTCACGATCTCAACGTCGCGCAGGAAATCACCGCCGCCCTGCAGGGACCACACGCCACAGACAGCCACCGCGTCGTCCATGATCCTGATCAGGTCTTCGCGCGTCCTGTTTTCGAAACTCTTGCGGCTGAACTCCAGCAGGTGGGCCACCACCTTTGCGGCCTTTCTGCCTGCGCCGTCGATGTTGTCGAGCATTTCGAGGATGCGGCGCTGCGCGAGATACGCCCGGACCGAATCGATACCGCAGCCGACCTCACGGGCCGCGTCCAGGTTGGGCTGGCGCTGCGGATCGAGCCTTCGCTGAATCACCTGGACGCTTTGCAGGATGCCGCCCAGGGGGTTGTTGATCTCATGGGCCATGCCCGCCGCGAGCTGGCCCACGCTGGCCAGTTTTTCTGACTGCACCAGCGCGTCCTGCATGCGGATGCGCTCGGAGACGTCCGTGGCCGTGCCGTGGTAGCCCAGGAAAACGCCCGCATGGTCGTACAGGGGTTCCCCGCTCAGCAGAATCCAGTGGATCTGCCCGGCGGCGTCCAGGCACAGCGGCTCGTGCTGGAACACCGCGCGGCTGCGGAGCGCCTCGCACAGGCGCGCAAGCGGCGCCGGGTTGCCCGAGAAGGGGATCTCCTGAAGCTGCCTGCCGCCCGCCGCGTCCATGCCGAGCCCGATCCGTTCCATGCCGCCGGACAGGGCCGTGAAACGCAGCCCCGCGTCCATGGTCCAGTAGCCGTCGTTGGAGAGTTCCGTCAGGCGCTGGAAGCGTTCGCGGCTCTGCTGCACGTGGAGCGCCGCCTCGCGCATGACCAGCAGTACCCTGCGCCACAGCACGATGGTCGTGCCAAGCGAGAACACCAGGGACAACACCGCCGTGACCACCGTGTCCACCAGCACATCGCGCAGGGTCCCGCGAAGAGTGAGTGTGCCCACCACCTCGTCGCGGTCGAACAGGCGCTGCGAACAGCTGATGACGGGCGCGCCGGGCGGCTCCCCCACGCTCAGGACGGTGGTTCGGGACTCGTCGGAGATGTCGAGATGGCGACCCGGCGGCATGACGTCGCGGATGACGTAGGCCAGCCGCTCCGGGATGAGGTTCCAGTATCCGGGATTGCGGGCGATCACCCGCGACACGGTCACGGACAGTATCCGCGCCTCGGTCTCCAGGGACTGCACGCTCCGTTCGCTTTCAATGTACCAGACCGCCAGGGGCGGGGCCACGGCCATGAACACGAACACGTACAGCGCGATGATTCGCGGCAGACCGGCGTAGCTGATCGGCGGGATGGCGTTCATGGAAAGAGTGGCTCGTGCTCAAGCTCCCGCAGGCGCTGCGCCACTGCGGGGGAAACCAGCCAGGCCGTGAAGCGGGCGAGCTGGGGGGACGGCTTGTCCCCGGCCATCAGATAGAGCTCCTTGGCCAGCGGGTAGCTCCCCTCGGCCAGGGTCTTCAGGCTTGGCGTCACGCCCTCGAAAGACAAGGGAGAAATGTGGCTGCCCCGCAGCGCGGCCAGACCCAGCGTGGTGGTCCCGAGCGATCCGGGCGTGCGGGCCAACAGATCGATGGCGTCCACGTCCGTGTCCGCCACCACCGCGCCAGGGCTCGAAAGATAGGCGTCCAGGGCCCGCTTCAGCTCCGGGGAGAGGCCGGCCAGGAGCATGGTGTCGGTTTCCTGGGGAATGCGCAGCACCAGGCGTATTCTCGACCCGTCGTCCCAGGTGGTGCGCCGCATCCTGAGGATGTCCACCAGCAGGGCGACGCTCAGGCCGCCCGCCAGCTCTCCGTCGGATGTGGCCAGCACCAGCGGCGTGCGCGCCCAGGCGGACACCCGCAAGCCCTCCTGCTTCTCGTCGTCCGCCAGAGGACGCCCGAGGATCGCGAGGTCGATCTTGCCTGCGGCCAGGGCGCGAGCGCCTCCGCCCGTTCCCAGCGAGAAGGGCAGGACGTCCACCTGCTCGGCAGGATGCGCAGCGCAGTACTCTTCGGCGAGCACCCTCAGGAGCACCGTGCCGGAGCCGGTACCGCCGAGCCTCAGCCCGTCGGCCCGAGCCGAAAGCGGAGCGCACGCCAGCATCGCCAGCAGCACTGCCGACACTGTTGCGGAACGCAAACGGAGGGCGGTGGCTGCGGGCCTGGGACGTTGCATGACATACTCCGGCTGAATGCTACAGACTTCAAGTCGTGACAATTTCATACTCCACTGACCGAAGTCAGGCAAGAGGAGCATGTGAACAATTGGAACAAAGTCCTACAAAAATGTAGAGCGCGCTTTCGAACGTCTTGCGCTCTTGCGGCGTCCCGGTGCAGAAAGGCCCTCGCCTCTCCACAACCGTAAAACCGTGGGTCCGCCCCGGCCGCCAAGACACACCCATGAACACATTGCGTCGCCTGCTCGACTCTCCCTGTGCGGAACTGGCCGTGGGCCTGGTCCTCCTGGCTGCGGGCCTCATGGAGATCCGCGACGTGATCCTGGTGCGCATGCCCAACACCGGCTCCATGATGCCCCACGCTGCGGCCACACTGGGCGCGGCGCTGGTCCTGCGGTCGCTGCCGGGCATGTTCCTGGGCCTGGAGATCGCGGACAAGGCCTTCCAGGGCGTCACCCTGCGCCCGGCCCTTAACGTCCTGGACCGCATGACCCACTCCCACGCCGTGGACCTGGCCATGGGCCTCATCCTGATGGGGGCCGGAGCGGCGGACCTGGTGGACATCGCCGTGTCCGGGCGCGCCCTGCCCCTGCTGGGCAGCGCCTCCGGGGCCGTGGCCTTCGGTCTGGCTCCGGCGCTGAACGCGTTTCTGGCCCTGTACAAGGGCGCGAAACGCATCGACCGCGAGCGCGCGGCCCTGCCGGAGCGTTTTCCCCTGCCCTTCTGGCTGGACCGCGCCGTGAAAAACCCCGGCGTGCAGGCCGTCGCCGGGGCGCTCATGCTGTGCGGCGGCGCGTGGGAGATCTGGGAGGGGGCGCACGCCCATGTCGACGCGGCCCACGGGGCGGGGCTCTCCGGGGGGCTCTCGGCGCTGGGCCTTTACGGGCTGCTCTCCGGCCTGCCAGGAGTGTACGAGGGATTGAGGGCGCTTGCCGGGTATTCGCGGCCCCCAAGCTGATTTACATTCACCCCAAAGGGGATTACAGGCGTTCGGCAAGGACCGTTTCATATCACCCAGAAAGGATCATCCGTCATGCACCTGAATAAACGTGTGCTCGTCACCGGCGGCGCGGGCTTCCTCGGTTCCCACCTCTGCGAGCGCCTGCTGTCCGAAGGCTGCGAAGTGGTGTGCCTGGACAACTACTTCACCGGCTCGAAGCTGAACATCCAGCACCTGCTGGACAACCCCAGCTTCGAACTCATGCGACACGACGTCACCTTCCCCCTCTACATCGAGGTGGACGAGATTTATAACCTGGCCTGCCCGGCCTCGCCCATCCACTACCAGTTCGACCCGGTGCAGACCACCAAGACCAGCGTGCACGGCGCCATCAACATGCTGGGTCTGGCCAAGCGCGTGCGCGCCAAGATCATGCAGGCCTCCACCTCAGAGGTCTACGGCGACCCCTCCATCCATCCGCAGCCGGAGTCCTACTGGGGCAACGTCAACCCCATCGGCTTCCGCTCCTGCTACGACGAGGGCAAGCGCTGCGCCGAAACGCTCTTCTTCGACTACCGCCGCCAGCACAACCTGAAGATCAAGGTCGTGCGCATCTTCAATACCTACGGGCCGCGCATGCACCCCAACGACGGCCGCGTGGTGTCCAACTTCATCGTGCAGGCGCTGCAGGGCCAGTCCCTCACCGTGTACGGCGAAGGCCAGCAGACCCGCTCCTTCTGCTACGTGGACGACCTGATCGACGGCTTCGTGCGCTCCATGAAGACCCCCGACGAGTTCACCGGCCCCGTGAACCTGGGCAACCCCGGCGAGTTCACCATCCTGGAACTGGCCAAGCTGGTGATCGAGTACACCGGCTCCAAGTCCAAGATCGAATACCGCCCCCTGCCCTCGGACGACCCCAGGCAGCGCAAGCCGGACATCACCCTGGCCAAAAGCGCCCTGGGCTGGGAGCCCACCGTCAAGCTGGCCGACGGCCTGAAGAAGACCATCGAATACTTTGACTGGTTCCTGAAAAGAAAATAAGACGCCCGGGTCCGGAGGGAGACGCCTCCCTCCGGACCCATTTCGCCGCCCTGTACGATCGTAAAACGTCCCTCAAGGAGAGTTCGAGAAGAACGCCCCCGAAAAAGCCCGCGACGATGCCCGGCGTCGTCCACAGGGGCGCGGCCCGACCGGACCGCGTCATGCTTTTTTTCAGCGGGTCCGCTCTCGATATGCGTCCATGCCTGAATCCACCCGCAAGAACCTGGCCGTCGTGGTCCCTGTCTTCAACGAAGCCCGGGGACTCGACGCCCTTTACGCCCGCCTCAAGGATGTCCTCGAATCGCTGCCCTACGGCTGGCAGATCATCATGGTGGACGATGGAAGCCCCGACGACTCCTGGGAGAAGATCCAGGAGATCGCCGCGCGCGACGAGCGGGTCAAGGGGCTCATGCTCTCGCGCAACTTCGGCAAGGAGATGGCCCTGACCGCAGGCGTGGAGCTCTGCCCTGACGTGGACGCGGTCATCTGCATCGACGCGGACCTCCAGCACCCGCCGGAGCTCATCCCCACCCTCACCGCCAAGTGGGAGGAGGGCTACGAGATGGTGGCCACCGTGCGCGAGGCCGTGGCCGACTACTCGCCCATGAAGAAGCTGGGCTCCAGGGCCTTCTACTGGGTCATGACCCGCTTCTCCGACCTGGACATCCCGCCCTCCAGCACGGACTTCCGGCTGCTGGACAAGAAGGTGGTCCGCACGCTCCTGAAGTTCACCGAGCGCACCCGCATGTTCCGGGGCCTCATCGACTGGATGGGCTTCAGGAAGACCTACATCCCCTTCGTGGCCCCTGCGCGCGACACCGGGCAAGTGGGCTATTCCTTCAAGAAACTGTTCAACCTGGCTGTGAACAGCTTCACCTCTTTCTCGCTCTTGCCGCTGCGCTTCACGGGCTATCTGGGGTTGACCATCATCGGCGTGTCGCTCCTGTGCCTGGCCTTCATGATGATCGGCAACCTGATCTGGGGGGCCAACTACACCCCCATGGCCTTCTTCACCGTGTTCAACACCTTCCTCATCGGCATCGTGCTCTGCGGACTGGGCATGGTGTCGCTCTACATCGGGCACATCCACACCGAAGTGGTGCAAAGGCCGCTGTACATCATCCGCGAACGCGCGGGACGCTGGGAGTAGACCATGGCCGACACCCCCCTGTTTTCCATCATCATCCCCTTCAAGGAACCGGGCCTCCTGGTCGAGGAATGCCTGCGGCACATCTTCGAGCTCAAGGAGACCCGCTACGAGGTCATCCTGCTGCCTGACGCGGCCATGCCCAACCCCGTGGGCGTGTACGCGCACCCCTCGGTGAGCATCCTGCCCACCGGCGCGGTGAGCCCGGCCATCAAGCGCGACAAGGGCGCGGAGTTCGCCTCCGGCCAGTATCTGGCCTTCATCGACGACGACGCCTACCCCGAGCCCTACTGGCTGACCTACGCGCTCCAGGCCTTCGAGCGCGAGCCCGGCGTGGTGGCCGTGGGCGGACCGGCCCAGACCCCGGCCTCCGACCCCTTCTGGGCCAGGGCTTCGGGCGCGGTGTTCCTGTCGCGCTTCTCGGGCGGCTTCCCCCAGCGCTACCTGCCGCTGCCCCCGCGCCGCTTCGTGGACGACTGGCCCACCGTGAACCTCCTGGTGCGTCGCGACGCCTTCCTGGAGACGGGCGGCTTCGACAACGCCTACTGGCCCGGCGAGGACACCAAGTTCTGCATGGACCTTGTCGCCAAGACCGGCGGCAAGATCCTCTATCTGCCGGAGATGCTGGTGTGGCACCACAGGCGCGAAGGCCTGTGCAAGCACCTGCGCCAGATCGGCAACTACGGCGCGCACCGGGGCCACTTCGCGCGCAACTACCCCGACACCTCGCGCCGCCTGCCCTATTTCATGCCCACGTTCTGGCTGCTGTTTCTGGTGCTGGGCTTCTTCATCCTGCCCTGCTCCGTATACTCGGCGGGCCTGTATCTCTACGGCGCGGCCCTGGTTCTGGCTGCGGCCAACATCCTGCGCCACGAACCCCTGGACGTGACCCTGGCCGCCGTGCCCTACATCGTCCTCACCCATATCTGGTACGGCTGGCGCTTCCTGCGCGGCTGGTTCTCAACCGATTTAAAGAGCACACTCGGCAGATAAATGAAACTATCCGTGTCCTATCCGCCCCTGGAATCGTCCAAGGGCGTCGCGCTTTTGTCCCAGAACCGTCAGTTCCAGTGGTTCACCAACCCCACCTACATCTATCCCATGGTGCCCTCCTACGCGGCCAGCCTCTGCCAGTCGCGCGGGCACCAGGTCTTCTGGGACGACGGCATCGCCGAAGAGCTGTCCTACGCCGACTGGATGGCCCGGATCCTGCGCGAGAAGCCCGAGCTCATCGCCATGGAGTCCAAGACTCCGGTCATCAAGCGCCACTGGAAGATCGTGGAGGAGCTGAAGCGCGCCCTGCCTGACAGCAAGCTCGTGCTCATGGGCGACCACGTCACCGCCCTGCCCCGCGAGACCATGGAGAACTGCCCGGTGGATTTCGTCATCGCGGGCGGAGACTTCGACTTCATGCTGGCCGATCTGGCCGATTTCCTCTCCGGCAAGTCGCCCGAAATGCCCGGCGGCATCTGGTACCGCGAGAACGGCGAGATAAAAGACACCGGTCCGGCTTCGCTGGAACACGACCTGGACAAGCTGCCCTACATCGACCGCACGCTCACCAAGTGGGAGCTCTACGCCTACAAGAACGGCAACTTCAAATACACCCCCGGCACCTACGTCTACGCAGGGCGCGACTGCTGGTGGGGCAAGTGCACCTTCTGCTCCTGGACCACCCTGTATCCGGGCCGCAACTACCGCACCGTGTCCGTTGAGCGCCACCTGGACGAGATCGAGAAGCTCGTGGCCATGGGCGTGAAGGAAATCTTCGACGATTCCGGCTGCTTCCCCAAGGGCAAGTGGCTCGAAGACTTCTGCAACGGCATGATCCGGCGCGGCCTGCACAAGAAGGTGGTCATGGGCTGCAACATGCGCGTGGGCGCATTGTCGCAGGAGCAGTGGAACCTCCTGAAGGCCGCTAACTTCCGCTTCATCCTCATCGGCCTTGAGTCCGTGGTGCAGTCCACCCTGGACCGGCTGGTGAAGGGCATCAAGGTCGCCCAGATCGAGGAGACGCTGCGCATGTGCAAGAAGGCCGGACTGGCCCCGCACATCACCACCATGGTGGGTTATCCCTGGGAGACCATGGCCGACGCCCGCTCCACCATCGAGTTCGCCAAGCGCATGTTCACCCAGGGCTATCTGGACACGCTCCAGGCCACCATCGTGGTGCCCTACCCCGGCACGCCGCTGTTCGCCGAGGCCAAGAAGGAAGGCTGGCTGACCACGGAGAACTGGGAAGACTACGACATGCGCCAGAGCGTGTGGAAATCGCCCATCTCCAACGAAGACGTGTTGCAATTCAAGAACGAACTGTATAAGGCCGCCCTGACCCCGGCCTTCCTGCTGCGCAAGATTCTCTCCATCAGAAGCTGGGACGATATCGCCTTCTTCTATCGCGCTGGCGGGAAGCTTATCGGCCACCTGTTGAACAACAGGAAGGGCTGCGCGGAGTGTAAGAAATAGTTAGGTGGGGCTCCGCCCCACACCCCGCCGGGGCTCTGCCCCGGACCCCGGCAGGGCGCTGCCCTGCACCCGCCGGGGGACAATTGCGCAGGATAGCGCAATTGGACGCTGCGCAGCAGCGCCCGAAGGGCGAGGGCCAGGACGGCCCGAGTCAAATGATTTCCCCCGGACCCCCGAGAGAGGGGGTTTGGCCGTTTCATTGGAGATATGCACGAGTCATGAATTCTGAGCGCGTCTCGGTCGTCGTCACCACCCGCAACGAATCCCGCAACATCGGCAATTGCCTGGACTCCATCAAGGCCCAGGGCTACCCGCCGGAGTTGATCGAGATCATCGTCGTGGACAACAAGTCCACGGACGACACCGTTGCCATCGCTTCGCGCTATACCGACAAGGTCTTCGACAAAGGCCCCGAGCGCAGCGCACAGCGCAACTTCGGCTTCGCCCAGGCGACAGGCGATCTGTTCATGTTCCTGGACGCGGACATGATCCTCTCCTCCTCCGTGATCGGCAGCTGCGTCGTCAAGATGCGCCGCGAGCGGCTCTGCGCGCTCTACATACCGGAGATCGTGCTGGGCAAGGGCTTCTTCCCCTCGGTGCGCCGCTTCGAGCGCAGCTTCTACGACGGCACGGTCATCGACTGCGTGCGCATCTTCACCCGCGAGGCCTTCGCCGCCACCGGCGGCTTCGACGAGAGCCTCACCGGCCCGGAAGACTGGGACTTCGACCGCCACATGCGCGACCACGGCCCCGTGGGCGTTCTGAGCACCTACGATTTCGACCGGGTGGACGCCTATGTGTCCGTGCTGCCCGACGCCCCGTCACCCAAGGCCTGTTCTGCCGGTTGCGGCTGCGCTGCATCCACCAGCCCGGCGGGCCACGGCATGGTCCCGGCCCTCACCGGATACGAGCGCCTCGCCCAGGACGACACTCCGCTGCTCTTCCATAACGAGGCCGCCTTCGACCTCTGGCGCTACCTCACCAAGAAGACCTACTACGGCGGCTCTTTCGAGGCCTACATCGCCAAATGGCCCGCGAACGACCCAGACATCAAGCGCCAGTTCGGGCTGCCCTACAGATTTTTCGGCGTCTTTCTGGAATCAGGCCGCTGGAAGAGGCTCCTCTCCCATCCGCGCCTGGCTTTCGGGATGTATTTCCTACGGTTTTTAGTCGGCTTTATGTTCGTACTGGATAAATTCAAACGATAACAACCCACCCCGTTGAGGGTCCAGGGGGATCATCCCCCTGGTGGGTGCAGGGCAACGCCCTGCCGGGGGTTTGGGGGCAGCGCCCCCAACTTCTCTTCAAGGAGCTACTTCATGTCAGTCGCCATTGTTACCGGCTCGGCCGGTCTGATCGGTTCCGAAACCGTCCGCTTTTTCGCTGAAAAGGGTTTCGACATCGTCGGCATCGACAACAACCTGCGCAAGACCTTCTTCGGCGAGGACGCCTCCACCGAGTGGAACCGCAACCGCCTGGAGCAGGACCTCAAGAACTACACCCACTACGACGCCGACATCCGCGACCACGACGCCATCAGCAAGATCTACGCGCGCTACGGCTCGTCCATCAAGGCCGTGATCCACTGCGCAGCCCAGCCCTCGCACGACTGGGCCGCCTCGGACCCCTACATGGACTTCACCGTCAACGCCAACGGCACCATGGTCATGATGGAGAACTTCCGCCAGCACTGCCCCCAGGGCGTGTTCATCTTCACCTCCACCAACAAGGTCTACGGCGACACGCCCAACTACCTGCCCCTGGTGGAGCTGGACAAGCGCTTCGAGATCGAAAAGGGCCACAAGTGGGAAGGCGGCATCGATGAGACCATGTCCATCGACCAGACCAAGCACAGCCTTTTCGGCGCGTCCAAGGTGGCGGCGGACGTGATGGTGCAGGAATACGGCCGCTACTTCGGCCTGAACACCGGCGTGTTCCGCGGCGGCTGCCTCACCGGCCCCGCCCACTCCGGCACCAAGCTGCACGGGTTCCTGTCCTACCTCATGCGCTGCTGCATCACCGGCAAGAAGTACTTCATCTACGGCTACAAGGGCAAACAGGTCCGCGACAACATCCACAGCTACGACCTGGTCAACTCCCTGTGGCACTTCTTCGAGAAGCCCCGCGTGGCCGAAGTGTACAACATCGGCGGCGGCCGCTACTCGAACTGCTCCATGGCCGAAGCCATCGACATGTGCGAAGGCATCACCGGCAAGAAGATGAACTACGAATACGACGAGACCAACCGCATCGGCGACCACATCTGGTGGGTTTCTGGATTGAAGAAGTTCGAGGAGCACTACCCCAACTGGAAGATGACCTACGACGTTCCCAAGATTCTGCGCGAGATCTACGAAGTGCAGCAGGACGTGGTGAAGGAAGGCGCGGCTGGCGGCAGCTGCTAGGTTGGAGTTGAGATAGCATCCGAGAAGAAGGGAGAAAGGCGGAGGATGAATATGCCTCCGGCGGCCAAAGGGCTACGCCCTCTGGACACCCTCTCCGCTTCGCGGGATGATGCGATACGATTGACGTAAAACGGGGGCCGAACGGCCCCCGTTTTTATGTTTGATGGCGAAGCGAATCAGCACACGCTTGACCTTTCCCCCGATTGGCGCAACGTCACGGCCTTCGACCGTTCCGGCGCGCGCCGGAAATGCATAGAAGGACGAACCAATGTCCCTGCTGAAATCAGACATCTTCGCCAACACCGCCTTCACGCGCTTCTGGCTCTCCCGGAGCGCCTCCGGCTTCGCCTACCACATGTCCGCCGTGGCCATCGGCTGGCAGGTCTACGAACTCACCGGAAGCGTCTTCAACCTCGGTTTGGTCGGGCTGGTGGAGTTCCTGCCGCAGTTTCTGCTCACGCTCGTGGCCGGCCACGTGGCCGACCGCGTGGACCGCAAGACCATCGCCAGCGTCTGCCAGCTGCTCCAGGGCCTCATGGCCCTGACCCTGGCCGTGGGCAGCGTCACGGGCGCACTCGGTCTGTACGGCATCTTCGGCTGTGTGTTCATGATCGGCACGGCGCGTGCCTTCGAGACCCCATCCCTCCAGGCGTTGCTGCCGGGCCTCGTGGAGCCTGCGCAGTTCCCCAGGATGCTGGCCTGGAGCGCCTCGGTCTGGCGCACTGCCGTCATTCTCGGCCCCGCCGCAGGCGGGCTCCTGTACATGGCCGGGCCCGGCGCGGTGTACGCGGCCAGCGGCCTGGCCTGCCTGCTGGCGGCCTTCCTGGCTGCGGGAATTCCCAAACCAGCCGTCACCCAGCGCAAGGAACCGGCCTCCTGGCGCTCGGTCATGGGTGGCATCGAGTACATCCGCAAGCGCCCGGACATCCTGGGAGCCATCTCCATGGACCTCTTCTCGGTGCTTTTGGGCGGAGCCACGGCGCTGCTCCCCGTATTCGCCAAGGACATCCTGGCCACGGGACCGTGGGGCCTGGGCATCCTGCGGGCCGCGCCGTCTGTCGGAGCGCTGTGCATGTCGCTGTTTCTGGTGCGCCGCCCGCTCAAGCGCGGTGTGGGCAGGAAGATGTACGGGGCCGTGGCCGTGTTCGGGCTGGCCACCATCGTGTTCGGCCTGTCCGAGAACTTCGCGCTGTCCTGCGCGGCCCTGGCCGTGCTGGGCGCCAGCGACATGGTCAGCGTGGTGGTGCGCTCCACGCTGGTGCAGCTGGATACGCCTGACGAGCTACGCGGCCGGGTGAGCGCCGTGAACTCGGTGTTCATCGGCACGTCCAATCAGCTGGGGGATTTCGAATCGGGCGTGGCCGCCGCGCTGCTTGGCTCCGTGGGGGCCGTGGTGCTCGGCGGGGTGGGCACGCTCGTGGTGGTGGCCCTGTGGGTGAAGTTCTTTCCGGGCCTCTTCAACCGCGACGAGCTGCTGGGAAAAGTCTCCTGAGCGTCGCCACTCCGGCCACGCCGGACAGAACGAAGACGGGATCGAAGGGGTTGCGGAACTGGATCACCGCGTCCGTGCCCATGTAGGTGACCACCAGGATTGCCGCGCTCACTGCGAAGAGCCACCGCACCGCCGCGCACCTGGGGCTCGGTTCCAGAAAGCACAAGAGCCCCAGAAGCGGCAGCACGTAGAACCACGACGACGCCCGCGCCAGCGTCACCCACAGCTTCATGGCCCAGGGCCTGTCCCCAAGCGCCTCCAGCAGCGCCGGGTATCTCTCCAGGTACTGTTTCTCCAAGGCCTTCACGTCCAGGAAATCAGCATCACGATGCGGGAACCGCCCGGACCCCGAAGCCAGCCAGTACTCGCTGGACGAGGACAGAATCTCCACGTTTCCGGGCAGCGCCGGTTCGTGCAGGCCGATGCGCCGCTTATGCTCGGCAATGGTCGGGGGCTCGGGCCAGCGCCTGCGGGATTTGGCGAAGATGTCGTGCTCGCTGGATGAGAACACCAGCCACAGCGTGTCCGCAAGCCCCGAGAAGTACACGCCGGGAGAGGAATACACGGCCTCCAGCGCGGCCCTGCGCAGCGTGGCGTAGTTGCTGTCCCAGCCCCAGGCGCGGTCGCAGAGGGGGATGAGGTCCGCGAACATGAAGCTGTCCCCGGCGGTGAAGAACAGATCCAGGTCCACCTGTTTGTCGCGGTATTCCTTGCGGGGCAGCAGGTCGCGGGCCACGGCCTCGGCCAGCGCCCTCGAGGCCGGGCCGTTGTCCGGGCGCATGATGCGATCCCACAGGAACACCCGGTAGGCGGGGATGATGGCCGCACCGCCCCGCGCCACGGTGAACTCGCCGTAGCGCACCGCGTTGTGCGTCATCCAGGCCGTGGTCAGAAGCGCAAAGGGCACGAGCATGGCCGCCAGAAGCCTGAACCGGACTTTGAAGCTCACGCCAACCAGGGAGAGCGCCCCCAGGGACAGCAGCGCAAAGAGCTGCCCGGAGGGCCTGATCATGGACAACGAGAAGGCCAGAACACCAAGGATGGCCCAACGCGCCGGGGTCTGCTGCCGGAATGCGCCGATGCAGGCAGCGGCCAGGAAGGCCACGCCCGCGCAGGACAGGCTCTCGCTGGCCACCGTGTGCCAGGCCCAGTTGTAGGACGGCAGCAGCGCCAGCAGGCAGAGCACGAGCGTGGCGGCCAGAGTGTTCCAGGCCAGTCGGACCGCCCGGAACAGACAGGTCAGGCTTAATGCGAAAAGGGCGTTCAGCGACGCGTCCACCAGTTCCGGACCGCCCACCGCGTCCAGCGTGCCGAAAAACAATGGCGCGCCCGGTGTCCTGAAGAGCATGAGCAGGTGATCCACCGGCTCGGGCCTGAAGAGCTGGACGAAATAGGACATGTAGGTGATGAAATCGCGCCCCTGCTGCAGGGGCGCAATCTGGCTCCAGCAGCGATAGGCCGCCAGCAGGGCCAGGAAGGCGACTGCTTCCGGCCACCAGGTGCGGGAGCGCTGCGGAGTGGCGTCCTGCCAGGGGAACCGATGTTCTTGGATGGACATGGATGGGATACGAGTACCCCCATCCGGCAATTATGCCAAGACGGCCCGGCAAATCAGACGATAACCCGCCGAAGCGGTCTGGTTGCCCGAACGCCCCGCCTGCGCGCCTGACGCGAGAGACGCTTTGCCTGTCTGGCCTGGGGCCACTTCCACGCGCCGCGCCATCTAGGCGCTGACGCACACCCGGTCGCGCCCTTCCCGCTTGGCGCGGTACAGGCACGCGTCCGCACGTGCGGCCAACCTCTCGAAGCTCTCGCCGCTCCCGTCCCCGCCAAGCTCTGCCACGCCGAAGCTGGCCGTGGTCCGGACTGCCTGGTCATCCAGGGGGCGCAGCTCCCGAAGGATTTCCCGCAGGCGTCTGGCCATGAGCCGCGCGCCCTCCTGGTCCGTTTCGGGCATAAGCACCGCGAACTCCTCGCCGCCCCAGCGGGCCACGATGTCGGTCTGGCGCACGGTCTCCAGGCATTTTCGGGCCACCTCCGCCAGCACGGCGTCCCCTGCCGCGTGTCCGTACACGTCGTTTATCTGCTTGAAGTGGTCCAGGTCGAAGAGGATCAGACTCAAGGCGTGTCCGTGACGCCTGGCCAGACCGATGTCGTGGGCGACGAGCTCCGTGAACTTGCGGCGGTTCACCAGCCCGGTCAGGGAGTCGGTGTCGGCCAGCTCCTGAAGGCGCGCCTGGGTGTCCAGCAGTTCGTCCTCCACGCGCGCGTGCATGAGGGTGATGAAGCCGCACACTTCGATGACCATGGAGAACAGCGAGACGATAAGCACGGTCCTCAGCAAGCCATCCTGATTGACCATGTCCGTGTACATCGGTGCCGACAGCGCCAGCACGCCCCGGATGATCACGAGCACCGAGACCAGCGCAAGAGCTCCCGAGATGACCGTCTGGATCTGGTATCTGCGCCCCTGCGCCACCAGCAGCGGGTCGAGCGCCCCTCTCAGGCCGATGAACCCAAGCCCCAGGGACTGGAAGAATATCCTCATGTTCACGTTATCGACGCCTAGCCGGTACCAGTAGATAAACCCCAGGGATACGACGGCCACGCCGATGTTCAACGCGAGCTTTCGCAGGTGGGGGTCGAAGCCGTAGAACCGTGCCAACCCGTTGTAGATGAGCAGGCTGAATACCATATAGAGGGCGTTGGAGGCCACGATGGAGACCATTTCGCCCAACATGGGCCGGAAATAGAAGAAAAAGGACGCCGCCACCCAGCAGGCTTGGCCGATGGTCCAGCTGCGAAACCCCGGATAGGTTTTGCGTGTGAGGTAGATCTGGAGCATCACCAGGGCCAGGGCCGCATGCAGCACCAGGGCGATGATGCCAATGGTTCTCATATCCAACGACGGCATGGCGACTTATCCTTAAGGATTCATTCCTAAACAGGTTTACATATATTACTCTGGACAGATCTCCCAGGCAAAAGAACTTGCTTGAGTTTTGACACACAAATGTCATACGTGGCACTCCATATGGTGCGCGTTACAGGACAATGCTGACATACTCCCGCCCACTTTATTTGCCAAGCGAAGTACCCGTTGCCCTTCTCGACCAACCCGATGGTTTCTGGCAGAGTCCGCATCCCGGATACCATCCGCCAGGAATTCCCCATGTCCGAAACGCAGCGCCGCATGTATCTGTTCCTGCTCGTCACCACCATCGCCTCGCAAGTCGGCATGCAGGGATGGGTGACGCTCATCAACAACTTCGCCGTGGAGACCGCCGGATTCTCCGCCTTCGACATGGGCCTGGCCCAGTCCATCCGCGAGGTTCCGGGCTTTTTGTCGCTGCTGGTCATCTACCTGCTGCTCATCATGACCGAGCACCGCGCCGCCGCCCTGGCCATCCTGGTGCTTGGCCTTGGCATCAGCATCACCGGATTCCTGCCCAGCTTCTGGGGCATCGTGTTCACCACGCTCATCATGTCCACGGGCTTTCACTACTTCGAGCCGCTGAACCAGTCGCTCTCGCTGCAATACTTCAGCCTGGACATGGCACCGGTGGTGCTCGGCCGCCTGCGAGCGGCCTCGGCCATCGCCAACATCGCCGTGGGCGGGGCGATCTTCCTGCTGGCCAGCCGTCTGGAATATTCCACGCTCTTCATGCTTATCGGCGGGGCCGTCATCCTCATGGGCCTGTGGGCCATCTTCCAGGACCCCTCAGACAAGTCCATGCCGCCCCAGCACAAGAAGATGATCCTTCGCAAGCGCTACTGGCTCTACTACGCGCTGACGTTCTTGTCCGGAGCGCGCCGACAGATCTTCATGGTGTTCGCGGCCTATCTGCTGGTCAAGAAATTCGAGTTCTCGCTGACCACCATGAGCGCCCTGTTCGTGGTCAACAACGTGGTGGCCTGGGCGGCCAACCCCATCATCGGGCGCATGGTCAACCGCTTCGGCGAGCGCGCCCTCATGAGCCTGGAATACGTGGTGGTGATCCTGGTGTTCGTCACCTACGCCTTCACCGACTCGCCCATCCTGGCCGGGGCCGTGTTCATCATCGACCAGCTGGCCTTCAACTTCGTGGTGTGCATCCGCACCTTCCTGCAAAAGATCGCCGATAAGCCGGACATCGCCCCCTCCTCCGCCGTGGGCTTCACCATCAACCACATCGCGGCGGTGTTCATCCCGGTGATGGGGGGGCTGCTCTGGACCATCGACTACCGCATCCCCTTCCTGGCCGGTGCGGTGCTGGGAGCCATCTCCCTGGCCCTGGCGCAGCTGGTGCGCACCGAGCGGGCCTGAGGTCCGTCGCGGCACTTCCCTTTCGCCGCGCCCCCTGGTAGGCAACCAGCGTTCTTCAAAACACCACGCGTGCGGACCTGATTTCAGCATCGGTCGGACGCCGGAGATCCATAATGAAAAAATACGACGGCGCGATACTCGTCACCGGCGGAGCCGGATTCGTCGGCTCCAACCTGGCCATGGCCTACAAGGCCCGCTATCCCAAGCAGGACATCATCGTCCTGGACAACCTGAAGCGCCGGGGTTCCGAGTTCAACCTGTCGCGTCTGGCCGAGGCCGGCATCAAGTTCGTCCACGGCGACATCCGCAACCCCGAGGACCTGCAGTTCGAGGTCAAGATCGACCTGTTGCTGGAATGCTCCGCCGAGCCCTCCGTGCTGGCCGGGTTCGGCGGCAGCCCTGAGTATCTGGTGAACACCAACCTCGTGGGCACCATCAACTGCCTGGAAGTCTGCCGCAAGCACAAGGCCGACGTGGTGTTCCTCTCCACCAGCCGCGTCTACGCCTACGATCCCCTGAACGCCGTGCCCATCGCCGAGGGCGACACCCGCTTCGTCTGGGCCACGGAACAAGGCCCCGAGGGCTGGTCCCCCCAGGGCGTCACCGAACGCTTCCCCATCTACGGGGCCAAGTCCATGTACGGGGCGACCAAGCTCTGCTCGGAGTTCGTGCTGGAGGAGTACCGCGCCATGTACGGCGTGCGCGGCGTGGTGAACCGCTGCGGCGTGATCGCCGGGCCGTGGCAGTTCGGCAAGGTGGACCAGGGCGTGTTCTCCCTGTGGATGCAGGCCCACTATTTCAAGCGCAAGCTCAAATACATCGGCTTCGGCGGTATGGGCAAACAGGTGCGCGACCTGTTCCACCCCGCCGACCTCTTCGACCTGCTGGAGCTTCAGCTGGCCGACTGGGGCAAGGCCGACGGCGGCATCTTCAACGTGGGCGGCGGCCTGGAAGTGAGCCTCTCGCTTCTTGAGACCACCATGCTCTGCGAGGAGATCACCGGCAACCGCATCGAGGTCATCCGCGACCCCGAGAACCGCCCCGCCGACATGGCGATCTACCTGACGGACACGACGAAGGTGCGGGAGACGTTCGGCTGGGAGCCCAAGAAGACCGCCAGAGACGTGATGCAGGATCTGTTCGTGTGGGTGAA
Source organism: Fundidesulfovibrio putealis DSM 16056 (assembly GCF_000429325.1). Taxonomy (NCBI): domain Bacteria; kingdom Pseudomonadati; phylum Thermodesulfobacteriota; class Desulfovibrionia; order Desulfovibrionales; family Desulfovibrionaceae; genus Fundidesulfovibrio; species Fundidesulfovibrio putealis. Next base: position 260,205 of record NZ_AUBQ01000005.1, on the reverse strand, counting down.
AGAGCACGAGCAGGAATTGGAGATGCTGGCCAAGCTGTAGATTTTTTCAAGAGAGGGAAGAGGAGCTGGAGGGGAGAAGAGAATATGCCTCCGGCGGCCAAAGGAACAAGTTCCTTTGGAATCCTTTATAGCTTCGCATAGCGAGTTGTTACATCTCAAGTGATCAGGGCAGGAAGCGCGCAAGGCCGCGCTTCCTGCCTTTTTTTTGGGGTCAGGAGGGGCGGCGTCCGGCTACTCGTCGGCCTGGGCCGCGATCTTCCGGGCGAGGTCCACGATAGCTCCGCGCAACGTGAGGCCTTGGATAAAGCGCTCCGGGATGCCCGACAGACCCACCTGCGCCCCCACAAGCGCACCGGTCAGCATGGCCCGCGACATGTTGTTGCCGCCGCCGTTCAGCGCGTGCAGCACCGCCGATTCGAAATCGCCCGGGAAGCGCGCGGCCAGGTAGTAGGCTGCCGGAAGCTGGCAGTTGATGGCGCAGGGCATGCCGTACACCAGCGACGCCTTCCAGGCCGGTTCGATGCGCACGTCCGGGTCCTGCGCGGCCTCCCATACGTGGAACGGGAAGATCAGCGCGTCCGGGAAATACAGTCGGTCGCTGGGTGGGCGGAAGCCCTGCGGGCGCGTGCCCCGGTCCTCGGCCAGCACCGAGCGCGTGAAGGGCAGCTCGCCCTCGGTCACCATGTTCCACAGGGTCTTTCCAAGCTCCCGATTAAAAGAGTCACCGCGCACCAGGGCCGACACGATCACGTTGTAGGCCACGGACTGCGAGGCCACGAAGGGGTCTATCTGGGTGAGGCGGACGTGGTCCGCGATAAGGGCCGCCGCCTGGGAGGGAAGCCGGGCATAGCGCACCGCCAGGATCACCGACCGCTCCGCCGCCTCGGTGGTGTCCGCGTAACCGCCCGTCTCGTTCCAGCCGAGCCCTTTCGTGACCCGCGCCTCGTGGAGTTCCCGGATGGAGATGCTGGTGTAGCCGCCAGGGCCGCTGTAGGCTGTGCCGTCCGTGCGGGACAGAATGTTCCGGTCCATGCGCCGGGTGAAGTCGTCCTGGTCGTATCCGCCGTGCCCGGCCACGGATTCCAGCAGCTCCAGGGTGATGAGCCCGGTCTGCGACAGGTCGCCCGCCTTGAGGCCTCCGTGATAGCGATCCGGCTTGGGATCGGTATAGCCGTCGATCCAGTCGCCGTAGTCGCGGCGCATGGCCGCGAGGTCGTAGTACCAGTGCGGCCCCAGTCCCAGGGCGTCACCGATGAACGCCCCCACCACGGCCCCGGCGGCCCTGTCCGAAAATGATCGCGCCATTGTCGCCTCCTCGTGAGATCCTGGAGAGTCCGCACAGGATGGTGCCTGGACCGTACAACAGATGAGAGGCCAAGGCCACGGGTGCCTCGCCTTTTCATGCGCAGGGAAGGAGTGTGCTCCTGGGGGGACGAGCGGTCTAAAGCAAAAGCAGCTGTTGCGGCCCGGCTTGTGACTCTGACGCGCGCCGCAGCGCGTCGTCGTCCTCGATGCGGCCATCGCCGCGAATGTGGCGTACGCTGAGGCCGCGCGCGCTGAGCGCCGGGGCGATCAGGTGATGCCGGTGGCAGCAGGAGGGATCTTCCTCCCCGCACATGAGGGCGATGACGTGGGTTGATGCGCCGGTGATAAGGCGTTCGATGCCGGTGGCGAAGGCGGGAGTTGCGGCGATCAGGGCGTAATCGGGCTTGCCGTCCGGGCCGAGGAGCGCAGGGTCGTCTGGCTTGCCGCCGATCAGGTCGCCCAGAAACACGTAGGGAATGGATTGGGCGCGTAGCAGCCGCTCCAGAGGTTCGCGACAGAAGTGCTTGGCGTATTTGGTGTAGGGACGCGAACGGACGTCCGCCACGGCGGTGATGGCGTGACGGCGCAGCAGGCCGAGGAAATGCTCGAACGGGTGGTTCGAGTGGCCGATGGTGAGGATGACGGCCCTTGCAGCGGAATCAACCGGGCTGGCCATGCTACAGCACCCAGAGAACAACATACAGGAAATACCCGAGGACCAGCGCCTCCAGCAGGGCGTAGGTCAACAGGTTCGCCCGCAGCACGGCGGATTTCACCCACGCGCGTGGCACGTCCGGGAGCATCCTCGCCGCAACGCGCAGTTCCAGCCACCAGGACGTGAAGAAGCTGGGAATCAGCAGCCACATGCCCGCAGCCGGAACCATCCACTCCAGGCTGTGGTTATCCTCGTAGGGAATCATCCACGGCGCCTGCCAAGTCACGGCGAGGATCTTGTGTAGCGTGTCCCTTAGGCCGTATGCGTTGCCACCTCCCGTGACCATCTCCAGGACAAGCAGGGCCAGCCAGGTCAACGGGAATCCGACGAATGTGGTGAACGCATTGGCCGCACACGAGACCTTCAGGGCGCTCCCCCGCGAAATTCCCAGCCGCGACGAGAGAACCAGCATCTCCAGCAGGATGACCGGAGCCAGCGCGAGCGTCATGCCGGGCAGCGTCAGGAAAATCATAGGCACGCCCGCATTGGCCTGTGCGGCCTGCGGGGTCAGGAAGATGGCCGTTGCGGCGGCCAGCAGCGCGGCAAGGGAGAGTCGAAAGGGCTTCACAAGAATTCTCCTGGAGATGCCGCAAGGGTTGTATGATGCCGACAAATGTCTCTAAAGGCCAAAAAGAAAGGGGGCCGAAGCCCCCTTTGACTTTATGCAGCTTCTACAACTGCCCCGGCTCACACCCACAAACACCCATATACGTGACCCTGTCAGCGTACTCCGCCTTCTTCCCCTTGTTCCAGCGCGACACCGGGCGGTAGTACCCGACGATCCTGGTAAACACCTCGGAGTCCGCGCCGCAGGTGGTGCATTCCGGGTGCGCGCCGGACATGTATCCGTGGTCCTTGCACACGCTGAACGTCGGGGTGATGGACAGGTACGGGATCTTGGTCATTTTGAAGGCCTTGATGATGAAGTTCTTCAGGGCCTCGGTGTCGGCCACGGCCTCGCCCAGGAACGTATGAAACACGGTGCCGCCGGTGTACAGCGGCTGGAGCTTGTTCTGGTGCTCCAGGGCGGCGATCACGTCCTCGCTCAAGCCCACGGGCAGGTTGGTGGAGTTGGTGTAGTACGGCACGTCGTCGCCGGAGGCCTGGATGTCCGCGTAGAGGCCCTTGTCGATCTTGGCCAGGCGGTAGCTGGTGCCCTCGGCGGGGGTGGCTTCCAGGTTGTAGAGGTGTCCGGTCTCTTCCTGGAAGCGGGTGGTGACGTCGCGCAGGTGGTTCAGGGTGCGGGTCATGAAGCGCACGCCCGCGTCGGTCTCGATGCCCTTGCCCAGGATGTTCAGGCAGGCCTCATGGCCGCCCACCAGCCCGATGGTGGAGAAGTGGCCCTTGAAGCCGTTCTTCAGGTAGCGCGAGGAATAGGGGAACATGCCGCGATCGAGGTGGCCCTGGATGAGCTTGCGTTTGAACTCCAGCCCGTCCTTGGCCAGGGTGGCGTACTCGGTGAGCAGGTCCAGGAAGTCTTCCTCTCCCTGGGCCAGATAGGCGAGCTTGGGCAGGTTCAGGGTGACCACGCCGATGGAGCCGGTCAGGTCGCCCGCGCCGAACAGGCCGCCGACCTTCTTGCGCAGCTCGCGCAGGTCCATCTGCAGGCGGCAGCACATGGAGCGCACGTCTTCAGGCGAGAGGTCGGAGCTGATGAAGTTCTGGAAGTAGGGCGCGCCGTACTTGGCGGTCAGCTCCAGCAGGCGCGTCCCGATGGGCGAATCCCAGGGGAAATCTTCCGTGACGTTGTAGGTGGGGATGGGGAACGAGAAGATCTGGCCGTAGTAGTCGCCCTCGGCCATCACTTCCAGGAAGGCCTGGTTGAACATGTCCATCTCGGCCTGGAACTCGCCGTAGTTCTGGTCCTGGAATGCGCCGCCGATGATGGCGGCCTCCTTGGCGATGTGCTTGGGCGCGGTCAGGTCGAAGCTCAGGTTGGTGAAGGGGGTCTGGCCGCCCCAGCGCGAGGTGGTGTTCAGGTTGAACACGAACTTCTGCACGGCCTGGCGCACGTGCTGGTAATCCAGCCCGTCGTGCCGGATGAACGGCGCGAGGTAGGTGTCCACGTTGTTGAAGGCCTGGGCGCCGGCCCACTCGTTCTGGAGCGTGCCCAGGAAGTTGACCATCTGGCCGAGCGCCGAATCGAAGTGCTTGGCCGGTCCGGCCGAGGAGCGCCCCTCCAGGTTGAAGCCTTCCAGCAGGAGGTCGCGCAGGCTCCAGCCCGCGCAGTATCCGGCGAGGCCGAAGGACAGGTCGTGGATGTGGAAATAGCCGTGGTCGTGCGCGGCGCGGACTTCCTCGGGGTACTTCTCCAGGGCGTAGCGGGCCTGCACCGTGCCGGAGAGGTGCAGCATGAGCCCCTGGAAGGAGTGGGCCATGTTGGCGTTCTCGGACACGCGCCAGTCGGCCTTGGAGAGGTAGGTGTCGATGGTGTCCTTGATGTCCAGGTACGCGGCCTTCTGCTCACGCAGGGTGCGGCGCTTCTCGCGGTAGATCACGAAGCGCTTGGCCACCTCGTACAGGCGCGACTCCATGAGCACGCGCTCCACCATGTCCTGCACGTGCTCCTGGCGGGGCACGTCCACCCCTTCGAGTTTCTCCTCGACCTTGCGGGCAACGCGCTTGGCCAGGATGGGGTCCTGGATGCCGCTGGCTTTCAAAGCCTTGAGGATGGCCTGGGCGATGCGCTCCAGGGACCAGGTTTCCAGGCAGCCGTCGCGTTTCTGTATCTGAAGGGGCATGGGATCTCCTTAACTTGAGGCGGGGGGCATATACGTTTGTTCTTTCAGGACGAAACCGGCGGGCAGGGAGTCCCTGGCCGCCTGGACGTCTTCCGGCGTCAGACCGGGGACCAGGGTGATACGGAATAAGAATGATTGCGGATGCTTGCGGGCCATGGCGAAGACCATCTCCAGGCGCTCGCGCGCAGCCTGGGAGGAAACGCCCCCGCCGGTGAGCTCGGGATACATGTGCCAGGGGCCTTTCACGTCCACGGCAAAGACCGTGTCCGGGCAGCGCGCCAGCACGGCGGCCACGGCCTCGGGCCGCAGGCCGTTGGTGTCCACCTTCACGGCGAACCCCAGCGCGAAGAGTTTCTCCACCAGATCAGCGAGGCCGGAGTCCAGCGTGGGCTCGCCGCCGCAGACCACCACCCCGTCCAGCCAGGGCTTGCGGGCCGCAAGCGATGCCAGCACCGCTCCGGTCTCCAAGGGGGGATGGAGCTCGGGGGTGAAGGCCAGGGTGGCGTTGTGGCAGGTGGGGCAGCGCAGGTTGCAGCCGCCCAGGTACACCACGGCGCAGGCCTTTCCGGCCCAGTCGCTGAGCGTGAAAGACGTCACCGCCCTGATCCTGGCCGGGTCCTGTCCGGGGGAGCGCTCCAGCGGGGGGACCGGGGCTGCGTGGACGCCGTGACCGAGTGAGATGGCTGGGATGGTGGGGGTGTGCGTGTGCATCGTGGTTACGATATGCTCCTAGCAGAAGGCGTTTCCGCAAAAAAGAAAATAATAGTTCAACATATCAGCAACTTCCCTAACTGAATATGCAACTGCTCAAACGGCCTGGATTTATCAATTACGAAAAAATGCAAAGGGTTCGGCGCGGGAAACGACGGAGAAGGGCATCGAGAGCCGCCTGCGCCCAGGCTCGGCTTTCGACGCGTCGTGGACGCCGCGCTCACGTCGCCAGAAGGCGGACTGCGGCGAGGCCACGATCAGTTTGCGGGAACCATGACCCATTCGCGGGGTCAGGCCGAAACTCCCCAGGAACGTCTTCTGACTTCCGGCCGGATGTGCGCGGAGGCCTTCCCGGATGGTCTCTCCATCCAGTGGCCTGCCGCCCGTGAGTGCCGGTTACAGCAGCGCGCCTGCGACGGATTTGCACCGTCTTCCGTTTTCCGGGGCGATGCGATGATTTAGGCCCTCCCTGAGGGCATGTCAATTTGAAGAGCGGCCACGCCGGGGCGACCCAGGCGTAACCGCTCTACTGCTCGAAGAAAATAGTTCCGTTATTATTCCAGAGCTGGGCCCACCTGCCCACCAGCACGGCCTCGACGCGGTAGGCCCCGCCGACCCGAAGCGACGGATCCAGGCGGATGGGATACTGGCCCGACACAGGCGTCCAGGCGCTTTCGCGGCCACGCAGCGCCAGGAGTTCCTCGCGTCTGCCGTCCGGCCCCAGTTGATACAGGGCCACAGCGGACCCGCCGCCCACGCGGGGGTAGACGGCGAGCAGTTCCCTGCCTGGCTGGAGTTCGGCCACAAGGCTGGCCGCAGTGTCCGGCGAGGTTGATTCAAGCCTGCTCCAACCTGGCATTTGCTCATCCGGGACGTTGCGCAGCAAAGGCGAGACGGAGTCAATCTTCTGCTTCACTGTGCTTGCAGCCAGGAACCGCTCGGCCAGAAAATTGCGCAGGGCGTTGTCGCGTCGGCGCTCGGCCATGGCCTCCAGGCAGCCCGGCGTTGCCGGGGCGTCCGGCGAGCCGCAGAAGGACGCCTCCAGCCCCTCGAAACGCAGGGTCTCGTAGTTGCCGCCGGGAAACCTGGGCGTAAGCGGCGCGCAGACCATCTTCACCCGCACGGTCAGCCTGGAAAACGGCGCGGCGCGCTCCAGCACAATGCCCGCCTGGCTCCTCGGGTCCGGCCCCATGGATATGGGGTGCGGCGCGGGCGCTTCGCCGTCAAAGGCAGTCTCCACCGTCAGGTGGTTGCCCTTGCCTGTGTTGCGGTAGAACAGGTTCAGGACGATTGTACCCGGAGCGCCGCCCGTTTCGTTGGCGAACACGTATTCCAGCATCGCCTCGGAGTTGTTGCGGGTGGCCATGGCGAACGGCCCGCGCGCGTCCTGGAAGAATACCGCGTCGCGAAGAGCGCCCACGCTGCGGTAGAATCCCGCAAGGTCCATGGGCACGGCCACTGGGCGTGAGCGTTCGCGCACCGTGAAGACCGGGTCGCGCTCCACGGGCAGCGTGAACAGCCGGACGTTCTCCTCCAGGCGGCGCACGCTCTCGGGTCTGTGGCGCTCCTCGAAGTCCTGCCAGCCCTTGGCGAAGTACCCGTAGTGCAGGTTGGCCAGCACGTGCAGCCGGATTGCCCGGTCCTGTGGGGTGATGGTCTGGGAACGGAACCGGTTGGGCTGCGGTCCACGGTCTGCGTACCAGTTCAGGCCGTTGCGGAAATAGTCGTTGGTGACCACCAGCGCGTCCGCAGGCCCCATGCCGGAGGGGACTTCCCGGGCCAGGAGCTTGTAATTGGTGCCGATCACCCGGTCGCGGTAGCTGTCGACCTCGTAGAAGCGGTCATGGGCGGGCCACAGGAACACCACGCCCCCGGCCATCCCCAATGATGCGGCCAACAGGGCATGACGCGATCCGGTCAGGCGCAGGGAGGCCGGAAGCGCGGCCATGGCCAGCGCCGCCAGTGGAATCACGTGGCTCAGGTGCCTGGGCCACAGGTTCCAGGTCATGCCCGCGCCCACCAGGGCCAGCGGCGGGAGGAATACGAACAGCGCGACGATGAAGCCGCTCCAGGCATCGGCGCGCCACAGGAGCATCAGCCCCGCCAGGAACCACAGCGCGAAACCGCCCCAGACCCAGGGGGCGTCGAACGAGAACAGGTTGCGCAGGAAGTTCTCGCCCACCACGGCCAGGGAGTCGCCCAAAGGCATGGGCTGCGCCAGAAATTCCCCCACGATGCTGCTGCGCATGAAGAAGAACCACGCGCCCGCGCCCAGGGCCGCCGTGCAGGCCGAAAACCCCGCAACCGCCAGCCAGCTCAGCGGACTCCTCCCCGCAGCCCGGCGGACAATCAGGTAGAACGCCTGCGCCGCCAGCACCAGCACCCCCAGGTTGTGCAGCAGCACCATGAACGCGTCGGCAACCAGCAGCCAGGCCAGCAGGCCCCGCCTCCCGGATTTCTCCGCACGAAGCATCAGCAGAAGCGTCAGGCTGAACAGGAAGACCGTAAGCCCATAGGGGCGGATGTAGCGGGAGAGGTACAGATGGTGCGTGTTCAACGCGATCAACGCCGCCGCATAGAGCCCGAGCCGGTCACCATGCAGCTCCCTGCCAAGCTGGAACACCACCCAGATCGTGGCCGCACCGGCCAGCGCCGACGGCAGGCGCAGGAGGAAATCCCCCGAATCCGCCGCCAGCAGGGCCTTTACGATCATGTAGAAGAACGGGGAATGGACCTCGATGCGCCTGGAAAGCTCCAGGATGTACTCCATGGGATGGCTGGCGTTCAGCGGGACGAGGATCTCGTCCATCCACTGGGACGGCACGCCCAGGTTATACACGCGCAGCACGAATCCCAGCGCGACCAGGAAAGCCAGGCACGCCTGGGCGGGCGTTCCCCCTGAAACCGGACGCATTACTCGGCTTTCTTCTTCCAGGGCTTCTCCTCGCCGGTCAGCAGGCGGGAGATGTTCTCCTTGTGCTTCCAGATGACCAGCCCGGCGATGACCAGGGTGACCGTCACGATGCCGGACTTGCCCAGCCACAGCACGGTGAAGGGCAGGCTGGCCGCCAGCAGCAGCGACCCCACGGACACGAACCCCGTGGCCGCGATGGCTCCGGCGCACAGGATGCCCGAGACCACAATCGCCCCCGGCGCAAGCGCCAGGAAGGCCCCGATGGTGGTGGCCACGCCCTTGCCGCCCTTGTAGTGCAGGAAGACCGGGAACATGTGGCCGCACACGCAAGCCAGGGCGGTCAGGGCCGGGAACCAGCCGGAATCCGACATCTGCCAGGCCACGGCCACCGGCACGAAGCCCTTGAGTGCGTCCAGGAGGAGTGTGGCCACGCCGAGCTTCGTTCCACACAGGCGCGCCACGTTGGTGGCCCCGATGTTTTTGCTGCCAGCGGCGCGGGGGTCGATGCCGCAGGCCGCCTGGGCGATGAACAGACCGAAGGGGAAGGACCCGGCCAGATAGGCCAGCCCAAGCCAGAGAAGTTTCGCGAACAGCATATCCGCCTGCTCCTTAGTCTTTGTCTTGATCGTCCGTCTGGAACCAGTCGCCCACGTCGGGCTTTTCCTCGGCCTCTCTCGCGCTCATCACCCGGAATTCGTTGGTCAGCGGGTCCACCCGGCCGAGCTTCAGCCAGTAGCGCTGCCCCGGCTGGAAGTTCGATCCCAGCACCTCGCGCCCGGTGCGCACGAACAGCTGCAAATCGAGAATCGACAGGCTGACCAGTTGCCCGCACTCTTCCAGGGCCACGGCTTCGAACTCTTTCTCGCGGCAGTGCTCGCGCATGTACACCAGCTTCCAGTAGCGCGGCCTGTAGCGCTGCACCTGCCCCACCGCGTCCAGGCGCGAGGTGATCTCCGGCAGCTTGGCCACCAGCTCCTCGCGGGTGTAGCGCGGCGCGCCCGTCTCCAGAAACGCCTGCACCTGGGCCAGGTTGACCAGGTCCGAGAGCCTGCGCAGCGGCGAAGTGATCGGCGCGTAAGCGTCCGCCGCGAGGCTGGCGTGGCGCATGGGGCGCACTTCCATGGAAGCCCCGGCCAGCTGCTTCACCACCCGGTGCATGTCCACGGGATGCGTCCAGACACCGGCGCAGCCGTGGGGGATGGAGATGTCCTGCACGCGGTGCAGAAGCGCAACCCCGTGCTGACCGGCCCATAGAGCCATGGACGCGTTGGCCAGGATCATGAGCTCGCTCACGGTCATCTGGGCCCTGGGGTGGTCCTCCGACGGGCCGATCTCCACCTGGACCGCCTCGGGCGGCCCGGAAAGCGTGATCTTGGGCTCCGGCCTGTCGATTATCACCGCCCCGCGCTCGATGCGCGCCGCGCGAAGCATCCCGGCCAGCTCGCAGGCCGCGCTGACTGAGTCCGGCGCGCTGCCCCGCTCCAGGGCCTCTTCCACGCCCTCGTAGGTCAGGTTCGCGGCCACGCGCACCCAGCCCATCCTGGGCGCGAACTCTTTCACAGCGCCCGCCTCGTCCAGGGTCCACTCCAATATCAGTGAGGGCCGGTCCTGCCCGGCGGTCAGGCTGTAAAGACCGCAGCCGATTTCCTCGGGCATCATGTGGCTGACGCATTCGGGCAGGTACAGGCTGGTGGCCCGCTGCCAGATGGCCCGGCCAAGCGGACCGTCAAAATCAAGCGACAGGGTCGGGCGCGCCAGGGCCATGCCCACGCGCCAGCCGTCCCCAGTCTTCTCCACATGAAAGGCGTCGTCGATGTCGCGGGTGGTGGGCGAGTCGATGCTCAGGTACTCCACCTGCTCGGGCTCGGCCCGCTTGGCCTCGAAATCTTGCTTCAGGGCCGCGATCTCCCCCGCGAAGGCCACGCTCCATTCGTCCCCGGCATCGTATCCGGCCTGGTCCAGCAGCGCGTTGTGGTGCGGCGGCACCACGCCCCACTCCATTGCCAGGATCAGCGGCTGGTTGGGGTGCTCGGGCAGCCCCTTGCGCAGGTTCGCCCACAGGGGCGCGAGCTCCTGGCTGTCCGGATCGGCCAGCAGGCCGCGCAGCAGTTCCTTGAGCTTTTTCGCCGCCTGCGGGTCCAGGTGCGACTCCAGCCTGGCAACGTCCTTGCTCCTGCCCGAGGCCCAGGCGGTCCACAGCTCATGGAAGAAGGTCTGTCCGGCGGTGACCACCAGCTCGCGTTCGCGGGCCAGCTCCTGTTCGGCCAGACGGCGCTCCACCACCTCAGCCGCGTGCACCTCGAAATTGGGCGGCTGGAACTTGAAATGCGTCTTCACGCCCAGAAGCGCACGCCCCATGGCCGCCAGATGGTCCACGTCCGGCGTCTCGAAGGCCAGCCCCGCGAACCACAGGGTGGATGCCTGGTTCACCTCGCCCTGGGCCAGCTCCCACACCTCCAGCGGATCGATGGACGCGGAGATGTCTTCGCGGCGCTTGGCGTGCTCGCGCAGCTTTTCCAGAATGGCCTCGCGGTTGAACTGGCCGTCGTAGCGCGGCCCGGACCACGGCAGCAGGCGCGATGCGGACAGCTTGGATTCGCGCTTGTTCAGGGTGTAGAGGCGCAGCTTGTCGCCGGACGCCTCTTCAACCCAGGCGAGGTGCGGCTCGTTGCCCTGGAGGAACTCCACGATGCAGCCTGCGGTAGGGATGGGTTGGATGGACGGGTGTTTGGTCGTCGTCAAGAGAAGAGCGCCTCCGGCGGCCAGGAGGAAAACTTTTTGAAAAAAGTTTTCCTCCTGGACCTCCTTTCAAAAACTTTTAAGTAGCTTCGCGTCGAAATTCGTCATCATGGACGGATTAAGACGCGAAGCCCACTGAGGGTCCAGGGGGATCATCCCCCTGGCGGGTGCAGGGCAGCGCCCTGCCGGGTCCGGGCGGAGCCCGGTGTTAATGCCTAAAAGAACGCTGCCCCGTGAAGACCATGGCCACCTGGGGCGTGGCTTCGTTCACGGCCTGGACAACTTCCCAGTCGCGGATGGAGCCGCCGGGCTGCGCGATGGCGATGACGCCCTGGGCGATGGCCAGATCCACGCCGTCGCGGAAGGGGAAGAACCCGTCGGAGACCAGCACGCTGCCGGGCAGTCCGCCCCGGTCGGCCTTGGTCTGGGCCTCGATGTCGGCCAGGGCCGTGGCCAGCGCCGGGTCGGCGGCGGCTTTTTCGCGCAGCTCGTGAATGGAGAGCTTGTGGCGCGTGAAGGCCAGAAGGTCTGCGTACTTGGTGTAGGCCTTGTGGATGGTCAGCTCCACAACGCCCACGCGGTCCTGCTCGCCGGTGCCGATGCCCACGGTTGCGCCGTTTCGGGCGAAGATGACGGAGTTGGAGGTCACGCCTGCTTCCACGGCCCAGGCGAAGAGCAGGTCGTCGGCTTCCTGGGAGCTGGGGGCGCGGGCGATGAAGGCCGCGCCGTCTTTCGTGGAGCCTTGTGCGGGCAGGAAGTCGGCGGCGCTGAGGATGCGGTTGCGGAAGGAGAACTGGAGCACCATGCCGCCGTCGGACAGGGATTTGACGTCCAGGAAAGGCTCTGCGATGCCCTCGGCCAGCCGATTGATGCCGGGGATGGCGATGATGCGCAGGTTCTTCTTGGTTTTGAGTATGTCCAGAGCGGCGGGCTCGTAGTCGGGCGCGGCGACCACCTCGAAGTAGTTGGCCACGATCAGCTCGGCGGTGGCCTTGTCCATGGTGCGGTTCACCACGATGGCTCCGCCGAACGCGGCGATGCGGTCGGAGAGGTTGGCGCGCTCGAAGGCCACGGCCAGGCCTTCGTTGGTCCAGGCGGCTCCGCAGGGGTTGTTGTGCTTGAGGATCACGGCGGCGGGCTTGGCCGAGAGGTACTGGAGGATGTTCAGGCCGTTGTCCACGTCGGTGAGGTTGGTCTTGCCGGGGTGCTTGCCGGACTGGATCAGATGCTCCTCGGTGAGCGCGGACACCATGCCGCGTTCGGGGCCTCGGAAGGTCACGCCGTCGAGCTCAAGGGCGTTGTCCACCAGCTGGTAGACGGCGGCGGGCTGGTCGGGGTTCTCGCCGTAGCGCAGGCCCTTCACCTCGCCGTCGATGGTCCAGGTGCGCTTCTTGAAGGTGAGGGTCTGCCCGCCCAGGGTGATGGTCATGTCCTGGGGAAAGGGGTCGCCCTGCATGGTGGTGTACATTTTTTTCAGGTCGCTCATGGCATGCTCCCGTGGTGGTCTTGCTGCAAGCGGCCTGATAGCATGACCGGGTCCGGGCGGCAAACGGCCATTGGCCGCGCCGGGAAATCGTGTTAGGCCTTGGCCTCGAACAGTGGAGGGACCGTGGAAAAAGTGCTGGTGAAGCTGGCCAGACAGCTGAACAACTACGACGAGGCGTCGCTGACGAGCATGTGGGAACGCTACGCCGAGCAGGTGAAGCGTTTCGAGCCGTCCAAACGGTGGGAGGAGGCTGTCCTGATCCTCTCCATGATCCAGGCGGTGCGCTTCAAGAACCAGCTCTTCAACCTGAACTGGGCCGAGGGCCGCACTCCGGGCGAGACGCCCCCAAAGAGCCTGATCGAGGCCGTGCCCAATCCGGGCCACGGGAGCGCGGCGTCACACGCTCCGGGAGCGGCTGGCTCCGGCCAGCCGGGCGCGGCGGCTGCGAGCCCCGCCAAGCCCAAGGGCAAGGTTTTGTCGTTCAAATCCAAAGACGAGCCGGGAGCGGGCGAATAGCCGACGCGTTGCCTGCCCGGTGGACGTTTTCGGGTTCTTGACGGCGTTTCGGCGTTCACGCTGCCAGCCTGGGCCATCTCATCCCGCCAGGAAGCTCCATGAGACTTCCACTGTTTCGGCACTGCCTGTTTTCACGTCACGAGATGAAGCATCGAGCCCTGGCCGTCACTCCGGCGCGCTGAGAACCCGGTTGCGGCCTGCGTTCTTGGCGCGGTAGAGGGCCTTGTCCGCATCCTCGATGAATTCGAGAATCCCCTGCTCCCGGTACCGGGCCACGCCCGCGCTGACGGTCACCTTGATCCGGTGCGGCGTCATGGCCAGCGACTCCATCCGGGCTCGGATCTTCTCCAGGGCCGCCATGGATCCCTGCAGGGAGGTATGGGGCATGATCAGCAGGAACTCCTCCCCGCCGAAGCGAACCGCCACGTCCGTCTCGCGAGAGAGCGCCGTGATTTCCCGGGCCACGCACTCCAGCACCTCATCCCCGGTCCTGTGCCCGAAGGTGTCGTTGACCTTTTTGAAGTGGTCGATGTCGATCATGGCTGCGCAGAAATCGCTGCCGTAGCGCTTGAACTCCCCGGCCAGGGTCTCCAGGCATTCCATGGCGTATTTCCGGTTGTGCAGCCGGGTGAGGGGGTCCATGCGGTTCTGGGCTTCAAGCTGGGCGTTGGTTTGTTTCAGTTCTTCCTCGAAACGCTTCTTGTCCGTGATGTCCATGACGAACGTGACCTTGCGCATCTTGTTCGCGTCCATCACGATGCGGGCGGCGTCGGCGATGATGGTCTTCACCTGTCCGTCCTTGGCCACCACGTCCCATTCGCCGCGAATCTCAGTCCCGCTCTTGATGAAGCGGTCGTGCAGGTCGGACATGAAGGCGCGCTGTTCCGGCGGAACAACCAGGGTGAAGTGCCTGCCCAGCAGCTCCTGGCGGGAATAGCCGTAGAATTTGCAGTATGCGTCGTTGGCCTGCTCGAAATGGCCCATTTCGTCCGTGACGCATACGCCCAGCGGCGTGTGCTCCAGAATGTTCTTCAGGTTGGATTCGCTGCGCCGCAGCGAATCCACGGTCGTTTTCATGGCGGTCACGTCGATGAAGGAGACGGCTATCTTGTCGATCTCGTCCACGAGCAGAACCGGCGCGGCGTTCACCGAAATCCAGACGGGGATGCCCCCGTCCGGGGAGCCGATCCCAAGGATGACGTCCTCCATCGCCCGCCCGGTGCGGCGCACCACGTTGACCGGGAAATCCTCCGGGGCGACGGGAGTGCGGTCCTCCCGGAAGATGCGCCCGGCCAGGGCCTCGGGGGTGCTCCCGACCAGACAGGCCCTTTCGAGGCCGAGGATGAGCGCCGCCTTGCGGTTGCACACCAGGACGCGGGCGTCCCGGTCGTGCAGCATGAAGCCGGACTGCATGCTATCCAGCAGGATGTCGTAGAGCCGGAGCATCTGCTCGCAGGTGAGATGCTCCGAGAGACAGCCCGAACAGCTGCCCGCCGGGGGCGTGGAGAGATCATCAATCATGTCCGCTCCTCATTGCCGCATCGGCACGCAATTCAGAACGAACATTGCGTTTGGGATTTATCCCGCACGTCATCCATCAGCCTTGATGTCTCACGCTTCATCGACAGGCATGCCGAACTCGCCCAGGTTCGCGGCGTCCGCCCCGCCGGTGTCCGGCTGCTCGGGCGCGAAGCTGGGGAATTCCTCCTTGTCCAGAAGCACCCAGGTCAATTCGTGCTTGTTGTTGAACAGGTGCACCAGCCGCGAGCCGGGAAAGGCCCAGAACTTGGCGGCGGTCTCGTGGTCCGTGGGGCCTTGGAACTTCAGGGTGCACACGAAGTTGCGGACCTTGCCGAAGGTGCGCCAGCGGTCCACCAGCCGCCACAGGCGGTCCGGGTAGCAGGCCACGTCGCAGAAGAGCCAGTCCACGGGGCCGACCTCGCGCGGGTCCAGGGCGAAGGCCGAGAGCATGCGGTAATCAACGCCCGGCATGTTCTCGATGCGCGGCTCCAGCGGGGCCTTGTCCACGGTGAGCACCTTGCAGCCGAGGCTGGCCAGCACCCAGGTCCAGCCGCCGGGGCTGCCTCCCAGGTCCAGGCAGACGCTCTCGGCCTTGGGCGCGGCTTCAAGCAGCGTGAACAGCTCCCAGAGTTTCAGATAGGCCCGGTTGGGCGGGTCGATCTTGTTCTCCATGAACTGCACCTCCCCGTGGGGGAAGGGGCTCGAGCACGACGGCGATGCCACGATCACGTCGCGCTCCAGGAGCGTCCAGGCCCCAAGCGGCGAGCGCGGCGGCGGCGTGCCGATGGCCACGGGCTTGGAGCGCACGGCGGGCAGCTGCTCCTCGATCAGGCGGGCGCGGCGGTTGTGGCGCACCGACCACAGGGACCAGTTGCGTTGCAGGGCCTTCAATTTGTTGGCCCCGTCCGAGATGGACTCGATCTGTATGCGCTGCGGGTTGAGCCAGATGTTCTGGGCCCAGGCCACGGGGCGCGGCGGTCCGGGCGCGAAGACCAGGCGGTCCACCACCTCGGCCACGTCGCCCAGCTCGTAGATCAATTCATTTGTAAAGCCCTTCGGGGCTAGATAGACTGTAAATTCCATAATCGCGCGTAAGCCTCCAGCATGCGTCTCACCGTATTTCGTTGACAACGCTGATGGGGTTTTTTACGCAAAAAAGCCTTTTGTGAAAGGACTAACTTCCGGTGCGGCCTGAGCCGCGCCGATCAAACCTCAATTGCCGGGGGTCGCGGGACGGATTTCCTGCGGGGCAACCAGGGCCGAAGCCCTGGCGGGGCACGACGCGCGGCGCTTCGTCCCCACCCATTTTGGAGGCTCAATGGCTGGCTTGGTGGTGCACGGCGCCCAATGGGGCGACGAGGGTAAAGGCAAGATCGTAGACCTGCTGACGGAGCAGGCCGGACTGATCGTCAGGTTCCACGGCGGAAACAACGCAGGGCACACCCTGGTGGTGGGCGGCGAGAAAACCGTCCTGCACCTTATTCCCTCCGGCATCCTGCACCAGGGCAAACGCTGCGTGATCGGCGCGGGCGTGGTCCTGGACCCCGAAGTATTCCTGATGGAGGTGGACAAACTGGCCGCCACGGGCGTGGACATGTCCCCGGCCCGTCTGGCCGTGAGCTACCGCACACACATCATCATGCCCTACCACAAGCTCCTGGACGCGGCCCGCGAGTCGGCCAAGGCCGGAGCCAAGATCGGCACCACCGGGCGCGGCATCGGCCCTTGCTACGAGGACAAGGCCTCGCGCGTGGGCATCCGCGCCGCCGACTTTCTGGACGAGGAGCTGCTGGCCCGCAAGATCGAACACGCCCTGTGCGAGAAGAACGCCCTGTTCACGGGCCTCTATGGCATGGAGCCCCTGAAGACTGACGACGTGCTGGCGGCCCTCAAGCCCCTGGCCGAGCGCATCAAGCCCTACATCGCGGACGTGTCCGCCATGATCCAGGAGGCCAACGCCTCGGGCGTGGGCGTCTTGTTCGAGGGCGCGCAGGGAACCCACCTGGACATCGACCACGGCACCTACCCCTTCGTCACCTCCTCCTCGTGCGTGATCAGCAACGCGGCCTCCGGGTCGGGCTGCTCGCCCAGGGAGCTTGGCGCCGTGGTCTCCGTGGTGAAGGCCTACACCACCCGCGTGGGCTCCGGCCCCTTCCCCACCGAGCTCTCCTGCAAGCACGGCGACCACCTCCAGAGCGTGGGCGCTGAGTTCGGCGCGACCACGGGCCGCAAGCGCCGCTGCGGCTGGCAGGACATGGTGCTGCTGCGCGAGGCCGTGCGCTTGAACGGCACCACGGGCCTGGCCCTGACCAAGCTGGACGTGCTGGGCGGCCTGGACCAGATCAAGATCTGCACGGCCTACCGCTACGAGGGCGCCGAGATTCTCTACCCGCCCCAGCGCGAAGGCGCGCTGGCCCACGTGGAGCCCATCTACGAGACCATGCCCTGCTGGACCGAGGACGTGAGCAAGTGCCGCACCTGGGACGAGCTGCCCAAGGCCGCCAAGGACTACATCCTGCGCCTGGAGGAGCTCTCCGGCGCGCCGGTGAGCATCGTCTCCGTTGGCCCGGACCGCGAACAGACCATCTACAGAAGCTAGCGCCATTGTCCCTGGAAGACACGGATGCGTCTTCCAGGGACAATGAAACCACTCGTCAAGCCATCTACCCACACCAGGGAGCCATTTTGGCCAACGCCACTTTCTTCGGGCTCGGCCCCAGACAGGACCTTGCCCGGAGGCGGCTCGACCAACTGGCGCAAAATCCCCCCCAGGTGCTCGTTCTGGAGGGCGGCACGGCTTCGGAGCGCGAAGCCGCCGCCCTCTATTACGCGGCAGCCCTGAACTGCGGCCCGGATACGCACGTCTCCGGCGTTGCGCCCGGCGCCTGCGGCTCCTGCGACGCCTGCACCCAGATCATGGACAAGGTGTTCATCGACCTGCTCTTTCTGGACGGCGCGGAACAGTCCATCAAGGTGGACGACATCCGCGAGGTGCGCCAGAAGGTCGGCGAACCGCCGCGCGGGCCGGGATGGCGCGTGGTGGTGCTCACCGAGGCCCAGGGGCTCACCCCCCAGGCGGCCAACGCCCTGCTCAAATCCATGGAAGAGCCGCGCCCCGGCAACTGCTTTCTGCTGCTCACCCCGCAGCGCGAACGCCTGCTGCCAACGCTTGTGTCGCGCTCCTGGACCCTGACCCTGGCCTGGCCCGAGGCGGGGTTTTCCGATCATACGGGCCAGGTGGGCGGCATGGACGAAGTGGCCCAGTGGGTCCGGGAACTGGAGCGCTTCTGGCGCACCGGCCAGGGTTTTCTGGGCAAGGTGGGCGCGAAGACAAAGGCCAAGGCGGCTTCCGCCGACGACGGCGCGCCTGCGGTCTCCAAGGGCAAGGCCAAGCCCAGGAAAGCCGTCCAGAGTTCGCTCGGAGCATCGGACGAGCCCAAACCCATGAGCGGTCGCACCCTGGCCATGCTGGTGGTGCTGGCGCTCTCCAAGGAGCTGGCCGACATCCTGGCCGGGCGGCCCACGTCCAGCATGGGCACGTTTCTGGCCTCGCGCCTGGATTTGACCGGGCTTCGCCGCCTGGACCGCCTGCTGGAAACCGTCCAGGAAGCCCTGGTGGGGCAGGTGAACCCCGCCCTGACCCTGGACTGGATGGCCACCCGCGTGGCGCTCTGGGTCCGCTGAGGTCCGCCGCCAGCGTCGTCCCCCCATTTCCTGTACTTTCCTGCCTCACGCCCGCGCACGGGGCATCGCGAGCCCCCTTAAGCTGAGAGGACTCGCCTCGTCATCCGCGCTCCGCGTGCGGGTGCATTCCCCTGGCCCGATCCAGGTCCGGCAGGCTGGCTGCTCCTTGAGCCTGACGTAGACCATCCCCCTCACTCGTCTTGCCCGGCAAACCGATCGGCACCGGGCCTGCTCCCGGTTTCCGGACGCTGGTCCGGCTTGCGCGCATTCTGTCGCAGCCCGCACGGGCGCACTGCCAACGCAACTCTCTGCCCATGACATCCGATAAAGGAAATATTCTCTCCGCACAGCAAGCTGCATCTTTTCCTTCTTGTTCTTCGTCGCGATATTCGGATATGGTATCAGTAAATTCCCTGTGAAGGTTCCACGAACGTGCGCATTTTTGCATTACTTCTTCTTGCCTTCGGGGCGCTCCTTGCGATGGCCGCCCAGGCCACCTTGCCGGAACGCCCCCTCAGGGTTGGCGCGTCGGTCAGCCGGAGCGGCAGCCTCGCCCAGGCTGGAGAGATGTATGAGAAGGGGCTCCGGCTCTGGCAACGCGACGTGAACGCGCGTGGGGGAATCCAGGGCAGGCAGGTCGAGCTGGTGCTCCACGACGACGCCTCCACTCCGGAAAAGGCCGCAGAAGCCTATGCGGACCTCATTGACGACAAAAAGGCTGACGTGATTCTCGGCCCGGCGGACAACTCCCTGGCCCTGGCCATGGTTCCGGTGCTGGAGCGCACCCAGACCCCGTGCCTCTTCGCCATGCCCGCCTCGGACAGCTTGTGGAAGAACGGCAAGGGGCTGGTTTTCAGCGTGCTCGCGCCCATGGCCGAATGGCCTGACGGGTTCTTCGAATTGATCGCCCGCGCCGGGTACGAGCGCATGGCCCTCATCATAGTCGACCATCCCCAGGGCGAGAGGGTCCGGACCAACACGGCCAAGTGGATAAGGCGCTACGGCCTGCGACTGGTCAGCGAATCGATGATCCAGGTCCGGGACGTGGCCCAGGCGCTGGAGCAGGCCAGGCACGCCGATGCCGAGGTGGTCACGGTGTGGGGAACCCAGGAAGGATGCACCCGCACGATCCGCTTATTGAAAAGCATGGCATGGAAACCCAAAGCGGTGTACGCATCAACAACTATGTTCCAGCACAACCTGCACGAACTCTCCGCGCGCGACATGAACGGCGTGTTCACCGCCACGGCCTGGGAGGCGCGGATCGCCGCCGCCTATCCCGGCGGCAGCGGTTTCGTGGCCGCCTTCCGCAGCGCCTACTCGCAGGAGCCGGAGGTCCTGGCGGCGTCCGCCTACGCCAGCGGCCAGCTGCTGGAAACCGCGCTCGCCAAGGGTGGAGACAAGGGCCGGGAATCCCTCAGGAAGACGCTGGCCACCCTGGACACGGTCACCATCCTGGGCCGCTTCGGGGTGGACGCGGGCGGCATGCAGCTGCGCCAGTTTCCGCTCACCGAGCAGTGGCAGAAGGGCAAACGTGAAATCGTCTGGCCCGACGAGTTGAAGACCGCCAAGCCGGTCCTGCCGAGGTAGCCCGTGTTCAACCGCCTCTCCTTTCGCCTGGGCCTGCCTATCGTTCTCGGAGTCCTCCTCGCCTGGGGTTTCCTGACCCTCTTCGTCCTGAGTTCCATCTCCCGTTTCGCCGGAGAGCGCGCCGAGCGCGACCTCAAGAGCTACTCCCGCGAGGTGGCCGAAATCCTTGGCAACGCTTACGACACCCTGGCCCAGTCGGGAAAGATGTCCGACCCGACCGAAGTGCGCGTCAGCAAGGCCAGGGCCCTGGGCCGCCTGGAAAAGCACTTCCGCCTGACCGAATCGCCCGGCCTGGTGGCCGACGCCGACGGCACGGTGCTGCTTGTTTACGGCGTGAAATCCCCCGCCGCGCTCCTGTCCCTGCCCGTGCAGCCCCAGAAGGCGGTCAAGGCCGACATCGGAGGCGACGAGGAGCGCTACACCTACCAGATCGAGTTTCCGCTCTGGAGGTGGCGTGTGATCCTCACTGAAAACGCCGCCGACTACGCCCAGCTGGCCAGCAGCGTGCGCACGCTCTATCTGGGCTCCGGGGGGCTTCTGCTCCTGGCTCTGTGCGCCTTCCTGCTCTTCACCCAGCGGGCCATCTCGCGCCCGGTGGCAGTCATCGCCAAGGCCCTGGAGCGCGGAGAGCGGCCCGGCATGCTGGGCGTGCAGGAATTCAACAATCTGGCCGGGGCCATCCGGGCCATGATGGACGAGTGCGAGGAGCGCGAACGACAGGTGCGCATGGGGCGCAAGTGGTACCGCCAGATGTTCGAGGCAGCACCGGTGATGATGTTCTCCCTGGCACCCAACGGCTGGTTCAGCGACGTGAACCGCAGGCTGTGCGACCTGACGGGCCTGCCCCGCGAAGAGCTTCTGGCCATCCCCGCGTCCGAAGTCCTGGAGATCGACCAGGAGCGCCTGGAAGAGGTCTGGATGGGCAACGCCCTGCGCCATGTCTCGGGCCGGCTGCGCACCCAGCGGGGGCTCACCAGACAGGTGCTCCTGGACGCGCTGCTCACAGAGGACCCTTCCGGGCAGCGGGTGGTTCTGGCCGTGGTCATCGACGTCACCGAACAGCGCGAAAGCGAACGGGAACTCATCGAGGCCAAGGAGAACGCCGAACAGGCCAGCCGCGCCAAGAGCGAATTCCTGGCCAACGTCAGCCACGAGATCCGCACCCCGCTGAACGGCGTGCTGGGCATGCTCCAGCTGCTGGAGAAGTCCGCCCTGGACGAACGGCAGACCGGCTGGACCCGCAACGCCCTGGATTGCGGCCGCTCGCTCCTGACGCTCCTGGGCGACATCCTGGAATTCTCCACACTGGAGTCTGGCGGCCAGCAGTGCGGCCTGGAGCCCTTCGCCCCGAGCGACATCCTGCTGGAAATCTCCCAGCTGTTCTCGCGCCAGGCCCAGGCCAAGTCCGTGGCGCTCATCATGGAATCGGACCCCGCGCTTCCGCGCACGCTCATCGGCGACGGCGGCAGGCTGCGCCAGGCCCTGTTCAACCTGGTGGGCAACGCGGTGAAGTTCACCGAGCACGGCTCCGTGGCCATCCGGGTGGAGTCTGTCAAACGCGACCGGCACGGCGTGGCGCGCCTTTTGTTCACCGTGGAGGACAGCGGCATCGGCATCGACAGGGAAAAGCTCGCCCGCGTCTTCGAACCCTTCACCCAGGCCGATGGCTCCCACACCCGCCGCTATCAGGGCGCGGGACTCGGGCTGGCCATCGTCAAGCGGCTGGTGGAGCTGTGGGGAGGCTCGCTGGATGTGGACTCGGCCCCCGGCGAGGGCACGCTCATGGCCTTCACCATGCCGGTGCACGCCGCGCCCGCAGGAATCCAGGCCCCCCTGGCCGTGGCCGCCCTCCCAGGATTCCCCGGAGCCGGACCAAAAATCGGCGGGCGCGTGCTGCTGGCCGAGGACGACCCCATCAACACCGTCATGACCATGGACATGCTGGAGAGCCTGGGCTACCGGGCCACCATCGTGGAGAACGGGGCCGACGCCCTGCGCGCCCTGGCCCAGGAAGAGTTCGACTGCCTGCTCATGGACATCCAGATGCCCGAGATGGACGGCATCACGGCCACACGGGCCATCCGCGCCGCCCCGGCCCTGGGCGAGAAGTCCAGCATCCCCATCATCGCCCTGACCGCCCACGCCCTGCCCGGAGACCGCGAACGCTTCCTGGCCGCAGGCATGGACGACTACCTGGCCAAGCCCGTGGAATACGACGACCTGGCCGGAGTGCTGGCGCGCGCCATGGGCAAGCCCTGGCGGCGGCGCCTGAGCTGACGCCCGCTCCCACCGACAGCATTGACGCCGGGACCGAAAACGGGTTCCTGTCAGGGCGTCTCCTCCACGGCCACGCACCCCAAGGACCAGGTACTTCATGAACAAACACCTCTGCATCCACGGCCATTTCTACCAGCCCCCGCGCGAGGACCCCTGGCTGGCCGCCATCCTGCCCGAGGGCAGCGCCGCCCCCAGCCTCAACTGGAACCAGCGCATCACCCGCGAGTCCTACGCGCCCCTGGCGCGGGCCAGGCGGCTGGACGGCTCCGGGCGCATCGTCGAGGTGTTGAACTGCTACGAGTGGATGTCCTTCAACGCCGGGCCTACGCTGCTTGGCTGGATGGCCGCCGCCGACCCGGACACTGTGCGCCTCATGGTGGAGGCCGACCGGGCCAGCATCAAACGCCTGGGGCACGGCAACGCCATGGCCCAGGCGTACCATCACCAGATCCTCCCCCTGGCCACCCAGCTGGACAAGGAGCTTGAGGTGTCCTGGGCCGTGGACGACTTCCAGGCCCGCTTCGGCCGCGCCCCGGAGGGAATGTGGCTGGCCGAGGCCGCCGTGGACACCGCCACGCTCGAGGTGCTGGCGGCCAACGGCATCAGCTTCACCGTGCTCGCCCCCAGGCAGGCCATGGCCGTAGCCCCCCTGGAAAACGGCCACTGGACACCCGTGGACCAGGGCTCCCTGGACATCCGCCGACCGTATCTGGTGAAGCTGCCCTCGGGGCTCTCCATCAGCGTGTACTTCTACGACGGCCCCCTCTCCCAGGCCGTGGCCTTCGAGCGGCTGCTGGCCGACGGCGAGGGCTTCTGGCGCAGGCTCTCCCAGGCCTCCGGGCCGGGCCTTCTGACCCTGGCCACCGACGGCGAGACCTACGGCCACCACTTCACCTTCGGCGAGATGGCCCTGGCCTTCGTGCTGGATCAGGCCCGGCAGGGCCGCGACGGGCTGACCATCACCAACTTCGGCGCGCATCTGGCCGCCAACCCGCCCGTCATGCAGGTGCGCCTGCACGAGCCCTCGGCCTGGAGCTGCGCCCACGGCGTGGAGCGCTGGCGCTCCGACTGCGGCTGCACCGACGGCGGGCATCCCGGCTGGCACCAGCGCTGGCGCGGCCCGCTGCGCCACGCCCTGCAACGCATGAAGGACATGGCCGACCAGCACTATTTCCAGCGCGGCGCGTCCTGCTTCTCCGACCCACGCGCCGCCCTGACCGCCTACGGCAAGGTGCTGGCCGGACTCACCAGCCAGGACGCTTTCGCCAAGGAGCACTTCCGCAAGAAGCTCTCCGCCGCCGAGCAGGCCGTGGCCTGGAAGCTCCTGGCCATGCAGCAGTGGGGGCTGTCGTCGCTGGCCAGCTGCGCCTGGTTCTTCGACGAGGTCTCGCGCATCGAGCCGGTGAACGCCCTCACCTTCGCGCTGCGGGCCATGGAGCTGGCCGAGCGCACCGGCATGTCCGGCTTCGAGGCCGAGATCATGCCCATCCTGCGCAGCGCCGAGTCCAACCTGCCCGAATACGGCAACGCCGAGGCGGTCTGGCACAAACTGGTCCTGCCGCGGAAAGAGTCAGAAGCCTCGCTCACTGCCCAGGCCCTCCTGACCCTGTGGGCCGAGGAGCGCCTGCCGGAAGCCGGGCAAACCGCCCAGGCCGACTGGCCCGGCGTGAGCGTGGCCGTCACTGCCGAGAGTGCCTCGGGCGGGACGGCTGCAATCTCATGGGCGCATGAATCCGGCGTGGACACGGTGCGCTACCAGTGGACGCCGCCCGGAAGCGGCGGTGACGGCGTAACAGGCGGGAACGGGCAGGACGACCCTCTGGGTACGGCTGTGACCGTCCAGGGATCGTTGTCCGGAGAGCAAACGCATTTTCTGCCGGGCGACCTGCCCGTGAACAAGCGTCAGGCCCTGGCCGACGCCTTCGCCATCCGCGCGGGCGACGCCGTGTGGGAGAGCGCCGCCGGGCGCATGCGCTTTGGCGTCCATCTGGTCACGGAGATCCAGGAGGCCCAGGCCACCATGACCCTGGCCCCACGCTGGGCGGGAATGTGGGCTTCGCTTGCCTGGAGTTGGCTCTGGGGGCTTGACCTTCCGGCCAAACGGCGCGAACTGCTCCTGACGTTTTTGCGCCAGAGTTCCGGCTGCGGCTATGAGCGCGCCGGACTCATGGAGCGCGTGGGAGCGCGGACGCTGGCCCTGGCATCCTCGCCTGCCCCCGACTGGACGGCGCTTGAGCTCATGGTGAAGCGCCTGCGGGAGCTTGGCCTGCCCGAGGAGTGGTGGGCCGTGCAAAACCTTATCTGGGACAAACAACTGCATCGTGGCGCGGGCCGGTCCTTCGCCGCGCTGCTGGGATTCGCCGTATGATCGTGAAAGACATTCCGCTGAATGAACGCATCATTTTCGCCCTGGACGTGGACGACGCCGGGCAGGCCCTGAAGCTCGTGGAGCAGCTGGGCGGAACCATCGGGTACTACAAGATCGGGCTTCAGCTGTTTCTGGCCGAGGGGTTCGGGCTGGTGGAGCGCGTGCGGGACATGGGCCACAAGGTGATGCTGGATCTCAAGTTCCTGGACATCCCGAACACCACGGGCATGGCCATGCGCGAGGCCGCCAAGCGCGGCGTGAACCTCGCGACGATCCACGCCCACGTGGGCAGTGTGTGCAGCGCGGCTGTGGCGCAGGCCGGGGAGACGACGGTGCTGGGCGTCACGGTGATGACCAGCTACGGCGACACCGAGCTTTCGGAGCTGGGGTATCCGGGCACCATCGAGGATCTGGTGGAGGCGCGCGCTGGCATCGCCCTGGCGGCGGGCTGCGGCGGCGTGGTGGCCTCGGCCAGGGAGGCGGCGCTCTTGCGCCGCGTCTACGGCGACGATTTTCTTATCGTCACGCCCGGCATCCGCCCGGCGGACCACGGCGTGAAGGACGACCAGCACCGGGTGATGACCCCGGCCCGGGCCATCGCATCCGGCGCGGACCATCTGGTGGTGGGAAGGCCCATCAGCCGGGCCGAGCGCCCGGTCGAAGTGGCCGAGAAGATGCTTGAAGAGATTGCGGAGACGCTGGAGGGGTAGACTAGTCCGAGTTGTCAGACAGATGTCGCGGCCTGACGGGGTTTCTTCAGATTAAAGGTGACGGCAGATGCTTGTCTAAACGTAGAACAAAGCATACACTTATATTCACCAAGCAACACCAAGCAGCATATGGAAAATCATGAAAATTCGGGACATTATTCAACCAGACTCGCGTATATATGTGAAAAGTGAATTTGGCCCCATGTCCAATGAATGGCCGGCCTTATCATTTTCCCAAAAAGAAACGGCAAAAAAGTTTTCAAATGTTTTCCGAAGAGGAAAAGATTTTGTTATTTCCATCGGAACAAGCAACGGAAGCAACACAAAAGACCCTGCCCACAGACAATCTATACTTTCTGTCATTTCAGCAGAACCGCGCACTCCCCTAGAAACCAAAACAATAGTCCCGAAAGATTCATGGAGGTATGCAGTAGAGGAATACGGGATTGGGCGCTGGGAATGGTCTCTCCCAGTTGAGAAAGCCTTTACTGTCCTTAATTATCCAAAAGCGCACGAAGTCATTCCACAAACATACAGGCAGCTTGGAAACCCAAAATATTTTGGAAGATGTGTTGAACTGTCACCTGCCGAGATGCAGAGCCTGCTAGAGCTTGTAATTGAACCAGTTGACATTCAGTTAACCCAAGAAGCGCAGGCAGCCCTCGACCTCAATACAACAGACGAGTCTCTTAAAAAAGAATTTTCACGGCTTATAAACTTAATTATTACCGACATAAAACGTGCCGGGGAAAATCGCAATGGTGTTTATCCTCCACGCAGATGCCCGAATATTTCGGATCTATTTCAATTATTAATGCAAAGATGGCGGGAGCAAGCAGGCTGTTGCGCCCTCTGTGAAACACCCATACCCCTTGAAGGCACGAATTTCCTTCTACAAATGTCCAGAGATCGAATTGATAGCGAAAATAAATCTTATGATTTCTCAAACCTACAAATTACGCATCTCGGGTGTAACTTAGCAAAAAGCGAAGCAACGACTGAACAATGGAATGAATATTTGCAAGTTGTTCGCCGATCGTTGGAATAAGTAAGAAATATCACACCTTCAGCATGCCAATAGAATTCAAGGCTATCCACTCCTCCCACGCCTTCCTGGCCCGCGCCGCGTACAGCGCCTTGCGGCTGTCCTTCTTGGCGCGCTCGGTGAGCTCAGGCGTAAGCCCGTAGTTCACGTTGGACGGCTGGAATTTCTTCACCGGTCGTCTCAGGTGCGCCAGCAGCGCCCCCAACGCGGTCTCTTCCGGCGGCGGGGTCATGCCCGCAGCCAGATGATGCCCCAGCCACAGGCCGCAGGCCGCGCTCTCCACGTAGCCCTCCACTCCGGTGATCTGCCCGGCCAGGAACACCCCCGGCTTCGCCGCCACCTCCAGCCCCTCCGTCAGCACCTTGGGCGCGTCCACGTACGTATTGCGGTGGATGGACCCCAGGCGTGCGAACTCGGCTTTCTCAAGGCCCGGAATCATGCGAAAAACGCGCTCCTGCTCCGGGTATTTCAGCTTGGTCTGGAAACCCACCAGATTGTAGGTGGAAAGCTCCGCGTTCTCGGGGCGCAGCTGCACCACGGCGTAGGGCCTCCTGCCGGTTTTCGGGTCGGTCAGGCCCACGGGTTTCAGCGGCCCGAACACCAGGGTCTTGAAGCCGCGCTCGGCCAGGGCCTCCACGGGCATGCAGCCCTCGAAGTGGATCTCCTTCTCGAACTCGCGCGGCTGGACCTTCTCGCCGTCCAGAAGCGCCTGATGGAAAGCCGTGTACTCGTCCTTTTCCATGGGGCAGTTCAGGTAGTCGCCCTCGCCCTCCTCCCAGCGCGACTGGGAGAACACCTTATCGCGGTCGATGGAATGGGCGAACACGATGGGCGCGATGGCGTCGTAGAAATACAGGCTGCCCGCGCCGATGGCCTGGGCCAGACTCTCGGACAGCTCCGGCGAGGCCAGCGGCCCGGCAGCCACCACGATGGTCTCGAACCCGGCCAGGGCCGGATCGTCCAGGGTGGTTATCTCGCGCCGCTCCACGGTGATGAGCGGTTCGGCCTCCATGGCCTTGGTGACGAAGTCGGCAAACAGCTCCCGATCCACGGCCAGGGCCTTGCCCGCAGGCACGGCGGTGGCCCGCGCCGCCTGGATGACAAGGCTGCCCAGGCTCTCCATCTCGCGCTTCAAAAGCCCGATGGCGCTGTCCGCCTCGTCGGAGCGAAGAGAGTTGGAGCACACCAGCTCACCCAGTTGGGGGCTCAGGTGCGCCGGACTCATGCGATGAGGCTTCATCTCGAAGACCGTCACCGCACGCCCCGCGCGCGCCAGAGCCATGGCGCACTCGCACCCGGCCAAACCTCCGCCGATAACCGCTACGTTCGACACCTTTTCCGGCCTCCTTGCCATCGCCTTGCGAAAGCCTTACGTCTACGGGCCGGACGCTTGGCTCACAAGGGAAAAATGGACCACCACCTGCTGCAACTGGACGCCTTCAGCACGGCCTTCGACACCTCCGAAGGCCCGGCTCCCGCCGTGGACGCCGTCAGCTTCACCCTGGACCAGGGCGAGACGCTGGGGCTGGTGGGCGAGTCGGGCTGCGGCAAGACCGTGCTGTCGTTGTCCATCCTGGGGCTTGTGCCGCCGCCCGGACGCCACGCCGGGGGGCGCGCCCTGTTCGAGGGGTGCGATCTGGCAACCATGCCTGCCGAGGAACTGCGCGCCGTGCGCGGGGCCAAGATCGGCATGATCTTCCAGGAGCCCATGACCTCGCTCAATCCGGTGATGCGCGTGGGCGCGCAGGTGGCCGAACCGCTCATTCTGCACAAGAAGCTCTCCACGTCGCAAGCCCGCGCCGCCTGCGAGGACCTGCTGGCCCAGGTGGGTTTGCCCAACCCTGCGCGCACCCTCACGGCCTATCCGCATGAACTTTCCGGCGGCATGCGCCAGCGGGTGATGATCGCCATGGCCCTGGCCTGCGGGCCGAAGCTTTTGATCGCGGACGAACCCACCACGGCCCTGGACGTGACCATACAGAAGCAGATCCTGGAGCTTCTAGCCGCGCTCGCCGCGCCGGATTCCGGGCGTGGGCTGGCCATGCTGCTCATCACGCACAACCTGGGCGTGGTGGCCCAGACCTGCCAGCGCGTGGGCGTGATGTACGCCGGACGGCTGGTGGAGCTGTCCCCGGTGGACAAACTGTTCGACGGACCGCTGCACCCGTATTCGCAGGGGCTTCTGGCCTCGCTGCCCAAGCTCGGGCCGGAGCGGCGCAGGCTGACACCGGTGCCGGGCGCCGTGCCGCCGCTGACCGCGCTGCCCACGGGATGCCACTTCCACCCGCGCTGCCCCAAGGCCTTCGAGCCCTGCGCCAAGCTCGCCCCGCCGACGTTCAGGCCGGATGAGGGGCGCGAGGTGCGCTGCTGGCTCTATGGCGATCCGGGGCAGGAGGGCCGGTCATGAGCACCTGCCTGGAATTTCGCGACGTGCGCAAGGTGTATCGCACCCGCCGGGGCGTGTTCGGCGCGGTCCACGAGATGGAAGCAGTGGCCGGGGTGGACCTCACCGTGGCCCACGGCGAGACCGTTGGCCTGGTCGGCGAATCGGGCTGCGGCAAATCGACGCTGGCCCGGCTGGCCGTCCGCCTGGAACCGCCCACCAGCGGCAACATCCTCATGGACGGGCGCGACCTGTGGGCAGACGACGAACTTCCGGGCCAGATGCCGGAGATGGTCCAGATGGTCTTCCAGGACCCGTTCTCCTCGCTCGATCCACGCATGACCGTGGCCGAGTCCGTGGCCGAGGGGCTGATCGCCCGGAACGTTGGCGACAAGGCCTCGCGCCACAAGCGCGTGCTGGAGCTTCTGGACATGGTGGGCCTGACGGCTGCCCACGCCGCGCGCTACCCGCACCAGTTCTCCGGCGGCCAGCGCCAGCGCGCCGCCATCGCGCGCGCCCTGGCGCTCAACCCCAGGCTGGTGATCTGCGACGAGCCGGTGTCCGCGCTTGACGTGTCCATCCAGGCCCAGGTGATAAACATCCTGGAAGACTTGAAAAACCGCCTGGGTTTGACCTATCTTTTCATTTCGCACGATCTGGCCGTGGTCAGCCACCTGAGCGACCGGGTGGCCGTGATGTACGCGGGGCGGCTCATGGAACTTGCTCCGGCCCGCAGCCTGTACGAAAAGCCCCTGCACCCCTACACGCGCATGCTCCTGGCGGCCATTCCCGCGCCCGACCCCAGGGCCAAGGCCCATGCGCAGGACGTTAAGGCCCACGACGCGCTTAAGCGTCACGCCGGACCCTGCCCCCTGGCGCCGCGCTGCCCGCAGGCCGGGCCGGACTGCGACGCCGCAGCGCCGCCCTGGCGCGAGGCAGCGCCCGGACACTTCGTGCGCTGCCACAGAACAGAAAACGAAACCTGAGAAGGAGCTTTCATATGTTGGACGACGAATCCACCCTGGCCCGCGACATCATCCGGGTCTTCATCCTGGAGCACTGGGCACGGTTCTATTTCGCCAAGGACAAGGACGGACAGACCGTGCTGGACATCCCGGCCGAGGTCATGGAGAAAATCCGCGAGACCCACGCCGAGCTGGTTCCCATGCTGGAAGAGACCAACGGCACGGTGCTCACCTATGAGGAATCCTGCAAGAACGTGGGCGCGTTCGTGTGCCGCCTGCTGGACGGCCCCAAGTACGCCCCCGGCGTGGTCACCAAGGCCATGGACTCCAAGCCCTTCAAGATCGAGATGCACCTGTTGTCGCTGTGGCTCAAGGGGCACGAGAGCTACCTGGACGCCCACGACCTGAGCTACGACGACTGGCTGGAGATGTTCGTCAACTGGAAGCAGATGGACCAGGTGAAAGCCTTCATCGAGAAGCTCCAGAGCACCCCGCCGCCGGCGGCGAACACCGCCAACTCCGTTCACTAAGAACGCGCCGCCAGCCTTCTCCCGAACTCCCTGCGGCCATGCCCATTTGGGCGTGGCCGCATTTTTACTTTGTGTTTCTAAGGAATGTTCGCTAGTGCTTTTTCGAACAATATTCGCACCCTGCCAGGTCAAGAGCGCACCCGCACGGTTTTTCCGGATGCCCCCGATGCCCCGGAAACGTTTCGCCTGACAGGACATTTCCATACTCCCGCGTTTCAGGCTGGGACGGATACACGCGAAACCAGCTTGCCCTTGCTCGGCAAGCCAAGCCATCCGGGTGATGTTATGAAATCATACGGCATCAAGACGAAACTGATCCTCGGCTTTCTGGCGACAGCCCTCATCACGCTCTCCGGCGGGATCATGGGGCTATACGGGATCAACGCGTTGGACAAGGCGGTGATGGATTTCGGCCAGGCCCGGATGCCCGCCTTGGACAGCCTGCGCCGCGTGAAAGCGGACCTGGTGGAGATCACCTCCGCCATGCGGGGCCTGCTGGTCCCGGGCATGAGCCCCCAGACCCGCGCCGTGCAGTACGAGGCCATCGAAAAGGGGCGCGAGCGCTACAAGTCCAACATGGACGAATACAAGCGCCTGCCCCACTCCCCCGAGGAGACCAAGGCCGTGGAAGCCATGCTGGCAGAGATCGATACCTGGCGCACGGTGAACAACTCGGCGCTTGATCTTTCGCACCAGTGGGACGCCTCGGGCATCGCCTTCCCCATGGAGCTGCGCAAGAACATCAACCTCTTCCGGGGCGACCACTACAAGGCCATCACCCAGGCCCTGGACTACGTGAACCTGGGGCTGGCCTACCAGGGCGGCTCGGACCCCACGGCCTGCAACTTCGGCAAGTGGCTGGCCGCCGAAGCCAAGACCATGGCCAATACGCGCATCCAGAACGTCCTCTCGCAGGCCATCCCGCACCACAACGCCTTCCACGCCGGCATCGGACGCATCAAGGAACTCGCCGCGCAGACCCGCCATGACGAGGCCTTGGCCGAATACCGCAAACTGAAACCCAGCATGGACGCCGTGTTCGAGAACTTCGAGCTTCTGCTGAAGTCCGCCGACGAGGCCGACGCCATCCAGGCCGCCATGGTCCACAAGGTGTTCCAGGAAAGCTACAAGCAGCAGCTGTCCTTCATGGAAAAGCTCGAGGCACTCCTGAAAGACAACTCCGAAAAGACCGCAGCAGCCAAGGACGAGGCCCTGGCCACCGGCGAAAACATGCGCAGGCTCTCACTCGCCGCCATGGCCTTGAGCCTTGCGGTGGCGGCCGCCATCGGCGTGCTGGTCGCGCGCCTTTTCACCGCGCCGCTCACGCGGGGAGCGCAGCTGGCCCAGGCCCTCTCCAAGGGCGACCTGACCGAGAGCGCCCATTCGGACGGCGGCGACGAGATCGCCCAGCTCACCAACTCGCTGGGTTCCATGGTGGACACCCTGCACGGCGTGGTGGAGAACATCCAGGAGAGCTCCAGCGCGGTGGCCGCAGGCAGCCGCCAGACCAGCAGCGCCGCCCTGGCCCTGTCCCAGGGGGCTGCCGAGCAGGCTGCCTCAATGGAGGAAGTCTCGGCCACGCTGGAACAGATGAGCGCGACCATCGCCAACACGGCGGACAACGCCCGGCTGACCGGGCAGCTTGCCGAGCGTGTGGCCGCAGAATCGCGCAAGGGCGGGGAGTCGGTGTCGCAGGCCTCCCAGGCCATGCGCAAGATCTCCGAGGGGATCCTCATCATCGAGGACATCGCGCGCCAGACCAACCTGCTGGCCCTGAACGCAGCCATCGAGGCCGCGCGGGCCGGGGAGCACGGCAAGGGCTTTTCCGTGGTGGCGGCTGAGGTGCGCAAGCTGGCCGAACGCAGCCGTCTGGCGGCGGCGGAAATCGGGACCCTCTCCAGCGAAAGCGTGGCCGTGGCCGAGGAGGCCGAGCACTCGCTTTCCGGACTTTTGCCCGACATCCAGAAGACGTCCCAGCTGGTCCGGGACATCTCGTCCGCCTGCGCGGAGCAGCGCTCCGGGGCGGACCAGATCAACCTGTCCATGCGCCAGCTGGATCAGGTGACCCAGACCAACGCGGCCGCTGCCGAGGAGATGGCCTCCACCTCCAAGGAGCTGGAAGAGCGCGCCGCCGATCTGGCCCAGGCCGTGTCCTTCTTCACGCTCAAGCACAAGGCCCTGAAGTAGAAACGGGGCTTACGGCAGGCGCAGCACCTTGGCGTTGACGAACTCCAGGAGCCCCTGGCGTCCAAGCTCGCGCCCGAAGCCCGAGTCCTTCACGCCGCCGAACGGCAGCCTGGGGTCGGACTTCACCAGGGCGTTCACGGCCACGGTCCCGGCTTCGATGAGCCCGGCCAGCTTGCGCGCCAGGGCGGCGTTGCGGCTCCAGACGCTGGCCCCAAGGCCGAAGCGGGTGCGGTTGGCCAGGCGCAGGGCCTCCTCGGCGTCGTGCACCGTGGTGATGCTGGCCACCGGGCCGAACACTTCTTCCTCGAACACGGGCATGCCGGGGCGCACGTCAGCCAGGATCACCGGCCTGAAATAGAACCCCGGCCCGGGCTCAGGCCCGCCCTCCAGCACCACGCGCGCGCCCATGGCCACGGACTCGCTGACCTGTCGCTCCAGGTTGCGGCGCAGGTCGTCGCGGGCCATGGGGCCGATGCGCACCTCTGGCCGGGTGGGATCGCCCATCTTGAGCAGGCTCACCCCGTGGGCCATGCGCTCTATGAATTCGTTCACCACAGGACGCGCCACCAGGAAGCGCTTGGCGGAAACGCAGGTCTGTCCGGCGTTGTAGAAGCGCGCGCCCACGGCAGAGGTTGCGGCCAGGGTGATATCCGCGTCGGCCAGCACGATGAACGGGTCGGACCCTCCAAGCTCCAACACGGCCTTCTTGAGCGCGCCACCGGCTGCGGCGGCCACGGCGGCCCCGGCCCGGCAGGAGCCGGTGAGGCTCACGGCGCGCACGCGCCGGTCCTCGATCACGGCTGCCACGCGCTCGTCGGGCAGGACGAGCGTGCGCATGAGGTCAGCGGGCATGCCGCACTGCGAGAAGATCTCCTCCACGGCCAAAGCGCAGCCGGTGACCGACGGGGCGTGCTTGAGCAGGAAGGAGTTCCCGGCCATGAGCACCGGGGCGGCGCAGCGCAGCACCTGCCAGAAGGGGAAGTTCCAGGGCATGATGGCCAGCACCGCGCCCAGGGGATCGAACACGATGCTTGCGTCCTCGGGGGCTCCGGCGGGCTTCTCCGGGCGCAGCATCTCTTCGGTGTGGTCGGCGTAGAAGCGGCAGACGTTCACGCAGCGCTTCATCTCGGCCAGGGCCTCGCCTGCGGGCTTTCCCATCTCGGCGGTTATGAGCGCGGCCAGCTCGGTGGTGCGCGCAGCCAGGATGTCGGCGGCCTTGTGCAGGCACGCGCCGCGCTCCGGAATGCGGAAATTGCGCCAGCAGCGAAGCGCTGTCTGGTTGACGGCGAGGATGTCCTCGACCTGGGCGGGGGTGTGCCACTCGTACCGGGCGATCTCCTGGCCGGTGGCGGGATTTGTGCTTAACATTGCTGAACCTCAAAAAAACGGGCGTCCGGCCCTGTGGCCGGACGCCCGGAGTACGTGCAAGCAGGCCGCAAGTCTAGTGGGGCATCGGGTCCTTGCCATGCATGGCCACCTGCTGATGCGAACCGCTCTTTTCGGCGGCGACGATCTTGAAGCCTTCCTCCACCAGACGGGTGGCCTCGCGCTCGCGGATGCGGCGGTTCTTGGCCCCGAGCACCACAGCAACCAGACGGGTATCGCCGCGCTTGGCCGTGACCACGATGTTGAACCCGGAAGCGCACACGAAGCCGGTCTTCAGCCCGTCCACGCCCTCCACCTTGCCCAAAAGGGAGTTGGAGTTGTGCCGGACGCGGTTGTTGCGGGTGAACTCGGTCATGGAGTGGATGGACAGGGTCTCGGGGAAGGTCTTCAGGTAGGTCTGGGCCAGCACGGCCATGTCGCGGGCGGTGGTGACCTGCCCTTCGGCGGGCAGGCCGTTGGGATTGAAGAACTGGGAGTTGGCCATGCCGATCTCTTTGGCCTTGCGGTTCATGGCTTCCACGAAGGGGTGGGTGTCGCCCTTGCCCAGGTATTCGGCCACGGCCACGCAGCCGTCGTTGGCGGAGGCGATGGCGATGCCCTTGATGAGGTCGTCCAGGGTGACGGACTCTCCGGTCTTCAGGCGCATGGTGGAGCCGCCCGCGTGGCTGGCTTCCTGGCTGACGGGGATGGACTCGTCGAGCTTCAGGGTGCCCTCGCGCAGGCGTTCATTGATGAGGAACAGGGTGAGCACCTTGGTGAGCGAGGCAGGGGGGATGGGCATGTCGGGCTCCTGCGCGAAGAGCACGCGCCCGGTCTGCATGTCCATGACCAGTGCGGCCTTGGTGTCCACGCCGAATTCGCCCTTGTAGGAATCCGGAAGCGCCGGGGGAGCGGCCTTTGCCTGCCTGGACTCCCTGGCCTCACCCGCAGCGCGCTTCTTCCCCTTGGACGCCGACTTCGACTTGGCGGTGTCGGCAGCCTTTTCGCCGGACTTGGCCTCGGACTTGCCCGCAGACTTTGTCCCGGCCTTGCCCTCGGCCTTGGCTCCAGTCTTGGAAGACTGGTTCGCCACATCCTTCTTGGATTCGGCCTTGGCGTTGCGTGTGGACTTTGACGACTGCCCGCCGTCTTTCTTGGCGGAAGATTTGGCCGAAGACTCCACCTTCGCGGCGGTCTTCTTTCCGGACTGCTCGGTCTGGGTGGACTTGGCCAGCGAGAAATCGCCCGGCAAGAGCATGCTGAGCACTACCAAGGCGGCTACGAACACCGTCCATCTGCGCATTCCGTCGATCTCCATATCGGCTGGTCGCCGGTTGTCAGCTTGTCCCGGTCCACGGGGGACAGACCTGGGTGCGGCCTGTTGCGTGGAAACCGGTCATCCTGGAGGGCAGGATGCGTTCACCTCGTGCGGGTCGGAAAATCCCTAGCGCAACACGGCAAACCCATGCAACCCATTTTTTCCTTTCATTTGCATTACAACATATTGAAGCGTCCCTGTTGCAGTGGCGACACAGGGCGCAACAGTACGTTGCAGAAACATATCAGAGCACGGAAGTCTACTGGGCGGGCTGTTTATCTTCTGAGATAACAGGTTGATTTTCCTGTGCTTTAATCTCAGGCTGAACGGTCTGGGGGGCCGCAGGCTTCTCTTCGGGCTTTGATTCGGGCTTGGGCGCGGCAGGCGTCAGGCGCGACAGATCGCCCTCCAACTGACTCACCAGAAGTTCTGACGCAGTGGCGATGGAGCGCAGGTCGCCCTTGGCGTAGGCGTTGCGCGCGGCCACGATGCTGCCGCTGGCCACGTCCACCAGCCGGGCGTCCAGGCGCACCGAGTTGCCGTTCTTGGCCACGGACCCGGTCAGCACGCCCTGCGCGCCCACCATGGTTCCGATGGCCTGGGCCACGCTGCCCGGCGCGTTGGAGCCCTGGCCGAACTGCATTTCATCCAGCACCTTCTTTATGGCGGCACGTTCCACCACGCCAAACGAACCGGAATTCACAGCGGCAGTGATGAGAAACTCCGCCGTGACGCGTCCCAGGTTGTCCTTGACCGCCTCCGATG
The DNA here is from genome assembly GCF_000429325.1 of Fundidesulfovibrio putealis DSM 16056. Taxonomy (NCBI): domain Bacteria; kingdom Pseudomonadati; phylum Thermodesulfobacteriota; class Desulfovibrionia; order Desulfovibrionales; family Desulfovibrionaceae; genus Fundidesulfovibrio; species Fundidesulfovibrio putealis. The sequence goes on along the minus strand of NZ_AUBQ01000005.1, from coordinate 224,370 downwards.
TGACAGGGTCGAACTCCAGGATGGCGATCTTGTAGGGCTTGGGCTGCGCCTGGGCGAAAGCCAGGCCCGAGCAGGCCAGCAGGAATATGCAAAGCGTCGAGACGAGTGTGCGCATGACAGCCTCCAAAACGCGCGGACCATACAAGGAAGGGGGCGAGGCCGCAAGGGCAGCGGGCGGCCATAAAAAAGCGCCGGTCGGCATGGCCGCCCGGCGCTTGAAGGCTCTTTGGTCTGACGCCCGCGCTACTGGCGCACGGAGCGCTCGAAGCGCGACTCCTTGCGCTCGATCAGGTAGCGGGCGAAGTCGGCGGCGTCCATGAACACCACGTCGGGCGAGCCCGCGTTCTGGGCGATGGGAGCGAACTGGCCCAGCATCCCGGCGTCCTCGTGAATCCACCACTTTCCGGCGGGGATCTCCGTGCCGCAGCAGGGCGTGGCCATGTCGGACTGGGCGTAGCCCCAGCGCTGGCCCTTGAACTTGGGCATGTTGGTGCACACGCTCTCCACCAGGGCGTCGATGTCGGCGTCGGTGATCTCGGACTTGCGCTTCCAGTAGTCCAGGCGGCGCACTTCCACGGCCAGCTTGCGGATCTCGCCGTACAGCTCGTCCAGGGTGGGGCTGGCGTGGGAGAAGGTGCGGCGGCGGCGGGCCGGGTCCAGCACGTAGAAATATTCGTAGCCGCCGGAGGGCTCTTCTTCGCCGGTCTTGGCGACCTCGAAGCCCTTGGGCAGCACATCGGCCACCAGGCGGCGCAGGTTCATCGGAACGTAGCTCATTGTAAGTTCTCTATATCAAAAGGGAAATTGAAATACTCACTGCAAAAGCCTGATGTAATTACATCACGTTCCGCAGTTTGTAAAGATGGATACAGGCATATTCCGCACTAAAGCAGGGCCCGAAGCAGAAAACAGGGCCAAGGACGGCCTGCGGACCTGAAAGCGTTCAGGCAGGAGAGAAGGAGCAGACCCGAAGAGGGACGCCCACGGGCGTGCCCAGCCCCATGCCCACGTCGACCGTGACCGCGCCGACCACCGGAAGGACCATGGAGACGCTCGCCCCCGCGTCGCGGTCCGCGCGGTAGGCGATCTTGAAGACAGAGCATTGGGGACAGGAAAGAGACGTGCCGCACCCGCTGAGCGACGTCCCGGCGTTGGCGCAGCCGCTCATCTCTCCCAGGCGCAGACCCAGGATGGACAATGGCTCCCGCAGATCCAGCAGCGCATTGAACCGTGCATTGGTGAAGAGCACCTGCCAGAACTCGTTCAACACCGCGAGCGCCACCGGAACAGCATCCAGCAGCACGCCATGAGCAGCAGCTATCTCGCTGCGCATCATGCCGAGTTCATGGACCTGCATCCTTGGCCCAAGGCCCTGAAAGATCGATGCGTCCACGTGCCCCCCTAGCATTTTGCAGCGCTAACCAAACAGCACCTGGAAAAACGGATCGCTTCCAACGCATCGCACCATGCGTCACGCCAGCACTCTCCGTAGCCATTCGTCACACACCAGTCAACAAACAAGCACCGCATGGCAGATTTATATCATCTCCCCTCCGGAAACTCCCTTTCCCTACCTGATCCCACACCAGAAAAATGAACAACTGTTCAAATCATGAGCCATGAACCACTGCCGCAAGTTACACCCGTCGACAATCTTCTGGAAAAAGCCTACCCTCAGAAGAGAGGCTGCCATGAAATACATCATCTTCGAGGATTTCGCCGGGCACCCGGCGCCCATCCTGTTCCCCAGCCGCATAAGCCACGGCGAGATGCGCGAGCTGGTCCCCTACTCGAGCGTCCTGTCCGCCGGATACGTCGAGGCAACGGACGGCGCCTTCCGGGTGCACGGGCACTCCGTGTCGCTCGGGGCAAAGTCGCGCCCGCAGGATCTGGAGATCATCGTGCGCCATCTTGCCCCCGAGGCCTAGATTTTTCCCGCCCGGGACGCTACACACCCCTTGTTGACGTTCATTCCCTATACAATACTCAGGAGAGTCACGTGGAAGAAGAATTCGAGATCGACCCCCAGGACCTGCTCCTGGAAAACGCCATGCGCGTCGTGTTCAAGGCCGCTGAAATGCTGGACGCCGAAACCCTTACCAGCACCCAGCTGAAGGACATCTCCGGCGCTCTGCTCGACGCCACCCAGATCGTCGTGACCATCGAATCCGCCTGCGGATGCGACCATGACCACGAGACCGAGGAAGCCGAATAGCACGCGCCAGATGGCCATTCTGCACAAGATCCTGTTCGTTCTGTTCTTCCCGCTCCTGACCGTTGGCGTCAGCGCCGCATGCTGGCTCACGGCCGGGATCGGGAAGAACGCCAGCGTGGCCCATTGGTGTCAGTGCCAATGGGCCAGGCTGGGCCTGTGGATATCCGGGGTGCGCATCAAGGTGGACACCTCCAGGCTGGACCCGTCCACGCCCTACGTGTTCCTGGCCAACCACCAGAGCCAGTTCGACATCCCGCTGATCCTGGCGGCGCTCGGCAAGCACTGGAACGTGCGCTTCGTGGCCAAGGAGGCCTTGTTCAGGATTCCCCTGTTCGGCCCGGCCATGGTGCGCACCGGGCACATTTCCATCCTGCGGGAAAACTCGCGCAAGGCCATGAAGTCCATCGACGACGCCGTGGCCGCAGCGGAACGCGGCATCTCCGTGCTCATCTTTCCCGAGGGGACCCGCAGCGACACCCCCGAACACCTGGGCGACTTCAAGATCGGCGGCATGATCATGGCGCTCAAGTGCAACCGCCCCGTGGCGCCGGTCATCATGACCGGCTCCTACGAGGTGCTGCCGCGCGGGTCCTGGATTCCCAACCCCGGAGTGGTGCACATCGAAGCCCTCGCGCCCTTCGATCCCTCCGAGCGGTACACCCTGAAACAGCGCGAGGACTTCAGACTCTGGCTCAAGGAACACATGGAAACAGCCTATCAGGAGCGACGGTCATGCCGGACGACGTAACCCTCTTCCCACTGGGAGGCCTGGGCGAGATCGGCATGAACTGCCTGTGCATCTCAAGCGGCGACTCCATGGTCATGGTGGATTGCGGCCTCATGTTCCCCGAAGACTACCTCTTCGGCGTGGACGTGGTCATCCCCCGCTTCGATTTCGTGCTGGCCCGCAAGCACCAGCTCAAGGCCATCATCCTCACCCACGGACACGAGGACCACATCGGCGCGCTGCCCTGGCTGCTCCCCTACGTGGACGCGCCCATCTACGGCTCGCCCTTCACCCTGGCCCTGGTGGCCAAGAAGCTCGAAGAGCACGATCTGCTGAAAACAGCCGACCTGCGCCCCGTCCAGAAGAACGACCGCGTGGAGATCGGCCCCTTCGCCTTCAATTTCTTCCAGGTGTGCCACTCCATCGTGCACAGCTACGGCCTGGGCATCGAGACCCCGGTGGGCCGCATCGTCCACACCGGCGACTTCAAGATCGACCGCTACCCCCTGGACGGACACCTCACCGACCTGGACGCCTTCAGCGCCTTCTCCGACCCCGGCATCCTGTGCATGCTCTCCGACTCCACCAACGTGGAGCGCGAAGGCTTCGCGCTCACCGAGATGGAGATCAAGCAGTCCCTGGGCGAAATTTTCCGCAAGGCCACCGGACGCATCATCGTCACGCTCTTCTCCAGCCACATCCAGCGCATGCAGGAGATCTTCGATCTCGCCCACGAGACAGGCAAGCGCGTGGCCGTGTCCGGCAGAAGCCTCGCCAGCAACATCGAACTGGCGCGGGACCTCGGCTATCTGCGCATGCCCCCCGGTGTCTGGGCCTCGCTCGACGAAATGCCCGGCCTGCCGCTGGAAAAGTGCGTTCTTCTGGTCACCGGCTCCCAGGGCGAACCGCTCTCCGCCCTCTCGCGCCTCGCCGCAGGCGACCACCGCCAGATGCGCGTGCAGGCAGGCGATCTGGTGCTCATGAGCTCGCGCTTCATCCCCGGAAACATCCGCGCCATCTACAAGCTCATCGACAAGCTCTACCGCCTGGGCGCCGAGGTGCTCTACGACCGCGTGCAGGCCATCCACGCCTCCGGCCACGCCCACAAGGAAGAGCTGTCCATCATGCTCGGCACCGTGCGGCCCAAATTCTTCATCCCCGTGCACGGCGAATACCGCCATCTGGTCAAGCACCGCAGGCTGGCCCTGGAGCACGGCGTCACCCCCGAGCGCGCCCTCATCATCGAGGACGGCCAGCCCATCACCTTCCGGGGCGAGGGCGGCATCCGACTGGAAGACCCCATCCTGGTGGAGCAGGTCTACGTGGACGGCAAGGGCGTGGGCGACGTGGGACAGACCGTGCTCAAGGAACGCCAGCTCCTGGCGGGCGAAGGCATGGTGGTGGTAATGCTCGTGGTGGACGAGAAGACCGGGCAGATCATGATCGGACCCAACCTGATCTCCAAAGGCTTCGTGTTCGAGCAGCACTACTCCCACGTGCTGGAAGACGCCAAGTGCATCATTCTGGACACCATCGACTCCGTACCGCCCGGCAACCCCGACAAGCTCAAGGAACGCATCCGCTCCGCCCTGCGGCGATTCTTCCGGAAAGTGCTGGATCGCGACCCGGTGGTCGTGCCGCTGTTTATCTCGTTGTAGAGCAATGCTGGGGCGCAGCCCCTGCCCCCCCCCAGGGCTCTGCCCTGGACCCGCCAGGGGGATGATCCCCCTGGACCCTGCATCCGCTTCGCGGGCAGCATCGTTACTGTTCAGAGAACTCGCAAGAATGCCCCGAAACGCGCAAAGCCGCGTTTCGGGGCTTTTTTATTCTTGAAATCATTGTTCCCAACGATGTCAGATAGCCGGGATGTACTGCCTCGAATACTCCCGACGGACCATCTGCGTCTTCGTCCTGCCCCACGTCTCGCTGAGGCAGATCGAACTTGCGTGCAGGGGGCTGGGTGCTGTCACGGTCGGGTTCTGGCGGGCGGGCGACGAATCGTCTTCACATCGGTTCTAGCCCGCCCGCCAGGACACGGACGGGACAGCACCCAGCCCCCTGCCATCCCCCCCCACGATGTGAAGCGAAAAGCTTTTTTGAGACGGGGATCGACCAAAACGCATTGCCGTGTTCGACTTTTTCCGAATATGTTGTAAAATTGAAACCGATGCTGATGACAAGGTCTCTGTCAATCACAAGCTCCCGTACCACCTGACTCTCACCACAGGAGACTCCAGATGAAGGCAATCCTCAAGAAGAAGCTTGAAAAAGCGGTCAACTTTATCCGTGAAGTCCACGACGACATCGAAGCGGAAGGCGCGGAAGATCTTGATAACTATGGTTCACGCCTTGAAGACCTAGCCGTGGAACTTGATGACATCCTGGAAGAAATCGAACGCGGAAATGACGAGGACAGCGTTGACGACCGCTTCCAGGTTGAATGAACCCCTCCTCCAAAGGCGCTTTTCCGACTATTCCCGCCTGCACACGACGCGAAGCCAATAGCCGGGTCCAGGGGGAGGCTTCTCCCCCTGGCGGGTGCAGGGCAGCGCCCTGCCGGGTCTGGGCGGAGCCCAAGCTCTATCTCTTCATCACTCCGCCTTCAGCGGCCCACCCAGCGCATATTCCAGCCGCACCAGCGCGGCCTGCTCCTGCATGAGCGCCTGATCAAACTTGAGGCGCGCATGCAGCAGCTCCAGTTTTGCCGTCAGCGCGTCCAGCTCCGAGAGCTGCATGGCCTGGGCGTACTTGCCAGCCCAGGCGGCGGCGCGTTCGGCAGGCGGGATGACGCCAGTCGATAGGGCGTCTGCGGTCTGCTTGGCGAGTCCCGCGTCTTCCAGGGCGCGCTGGACCTCTTCGACAGCTTCGGCCCTGGCATCCTGATGGAGCCGTTCGGCCTGGCGCAGGCGATAGACTGCCTTGGCGCGCTGGGCCTGGTTCTGGTCGAAGATGGGCAGCTCGAGGGACGCGCCCGGCCCGAGGGTGCGGTTGCCCTCGATGTCGTAATCGTAGCCCGCGCCGACTTCGAAATCCTTGAGCCAGCGGACTTTTTCCAGCTCCTTGCCGCTCCGGGCGGCCTGGATGAGATAGGCGGCGGCCTGGACGTTCAGGTTGTTGGCCACGGCGTATTCGGCGGCCTTGGCGGGGTCCGGCAGTGGCAGGGATTTTTCGGGCACCGGGCCGGTGATGTCGAAGGGGGCAGTGACGCCCATCAGGCGAGCAAGCCGCGCCTTGGCGATGGCGGCGCGGGACTTGAGCTCGGCCACCTCCAGCAGAGCCTTGGCCGATGCGGCTTCCAGGGCGGCCATGCGGCCTTCGTCGGTCAGACCGAAGCTGCGGTATTGCTTGGAGGAGTCGGTGAGTTTCTTCGCCTGGGCGGCCACGTCCGAGGCCAGGGAGACGCTGCGCTTGGCGTAGGCCAGCTCCAGCCAGGCGAGTTTCGCGTCGCGGGCGGCGATCATGGCGTCGCGCCCCACGGTGAGCACTTCACGTTCCAGTTCGGCCTGGGCCTTGGCGGTGCGGTCCTTGATCTCGGCGAGGTCGGAGACGGAGATCATGGCCTGGGCGGCGAGGCTGGCCAGCGGCCCGCCCGAGAAGAGCGGGAAGCCGAACAGCGCGGCCACGGAGGGGTTTCGCGGCAGCCGGGCCTGGACGAGTTCGGCCTTGCCGACGCCGATCTCTTCGAAGCGGGCCTGCACGCCGGGGTTGTTGATGAGGGTCAGGCGGACGGCGTCCTGCATGGTGACGCCGCGCGCCAGGATGGCCTGGACCTCGGAATTCACGAAAGCCTCGTCCTCGGGCGTCTGCACCCAGAGGGGGCGGGTGTCGTGGCGGGCCTGGGCGATGTCGGACACCTTGCCGAAGTCGGTCTCGGGCTGCACTTTGGCGCAACCGGCGGTCACCAGGAGGAGGCAGAGGAGTATGGGTGCGCGGCGCATGCTATTGTCCTCCTGTCTGGCCGTGGCCCGATTGTCCGTGATCCGGCTGCGGCGGGGCTGGGGCGTGCCCGCCGTGTGATGTGTCAGGCTTGGTGGCCGCAGGCGCGTGCGCGCCGCCGTGCGCAGGAGGCGCGGACGCCCCGGCTGGGCGCACGTCGAAGAGCATGGTCATGCCGCCCATGGGCATGACCCCCATGGGGACGGGCGCGTGGGCGTTCACCACGTGGTGCAGCTTGTGGCAGTGCATGTGCCAGTAGCCCGGATGGGTGAAGGTGAATTCCACGTCGCGCACCGCGCCGGGGGAAACGTTCACGGTGTTGCCGGGCCACTGGGCGGACTCCGGGATGGGGCCGCCCTCGGTGCCGGTGACGCGCCAGGTGACGCCGTGCAGGTGGATGGGGTGGGCGTGCATGTTGGAGAGGTTGGCGAAGCGCAGGCGCACGGTCTCGCCCACGGCGGCGGTGAGCACGTCCGTGGAGGGCGCGGCCTTGCCGTTCATGGTGAACCAGTTGGGGTCTGTGGAGGTCACGTCCACGTATTCGTTGCCGGGCAGGAAGTGCCACTCCTGCAGCAGGATGGCGATGTCTCGATCCACGCGGCGCGAGCCGTCCGAGGGGTGGACGATGAAGAAGCCGCCAAGCCCCATGCCCACCTGCTTCTTCTCGTTGAAGGAGGAGTGGTACATGAAGGTGCCCACCTGGTGCACCGTGAATTCGTAGGTGTAGGTCTGGCCGGGCCTGATGGGCGGCTGGGTGAGGCCGCCCACGCCGTCCTGGTCGTTGGGGACTTCCAGGCCGTGCCAGTGGACGCTGGTGGGTTCAGGCAACTCGTTTTTGACGATGATGCGCACCCGGTCGCCCTGGATGAGCTCGATGGTGGGGCCGGGCACGGAGCCGTTGAAGCCCCAGATCTTGACCTTCTTGGGGACGTCCATGCCGTGCATGGCCCCCTTGGCCTTGTGCCAGCGGTCCCAGAGGGAGCCGGGTGCGGGCGGGCCGTCCAGGAGCAGGCGCTCCACGGGCTGGGCGGTGAGGCGGAAGACCTTGACCTGCCCGTCCATCTCGTAGCCGAGCGAGGGGATGTGCGGCGACTGCACCACGCCGGTGCCCTTGCCGGTCAGCGGCGGGGGCGGCGTGATTGCAATTTTGGGGTCGCGCCAGGGATACAGCGTCCCGGCATGTCCCCCGTGTCCGCCATGTCCTCCCGGCGCTCCAGCCTTCCCTGGTTGCGCCGCATGCCCGTCATGCCCATCCAGCTTGGCCAGGGCCGGGGCCGCCACGCCAAGCGGAGCGAGCGCGGACAAAGCCAGAAACAGACGGCGTCCGGGCAAAGCCCGGTCACCGTCCGCGTTTAATCCCGCCAGCCACTTCCTGATGATCCCGGTGATGCCTGTCACGCGACCTCCTGCTGAGCACTCAGTACCTGCACGTTACGCGAAGCCCGTTGAGGGTCCAGGGCAGAGCCCTGGCAGGGTTCGGGACGAAGTCCCGCCGGGTCCGGTCGGAGCCCGGCGGGACATGGGACACTGCCCCGGTTGGCTCCCTCCGGATGCGTTCAAATATCTCATGAACCTCATCCAGGAGAGCCATTCCATGGTATTCAATACCTGTGACTTAATGTCCAGAGTGGCCGCCTGCCTTGGAGGCATCGCCGTCCTTGTCCTTGCCGCCCATCATGCCCATCATGCCGCCCATGCCACCCTTGCCCATCATCATGTTGTGCTTGCCGTGGTCGAAGTTGCCCCAGGTGGGGATGCCTTCCTTCTCCAGCTTGCGGCGAAGCGAAATCTCGGCCTGGAGCAGCTTCTCTTCCCAGGTGGCGATTTCCTTCACCTGGGCAGCGATGGCCTTGTCGTCGGATGTCGGCAGGGTCAGGAGGGCGTCCAGTTCGTGGCGCTTGGCCGTGACCATTTCCTTGCTGGCGTGGATGACGCGCCCGTCGGTCAGCCAGATCTTGCGGGCGATTTCCTGCTTGTCGGCGGGCAGGTGCTTGATCCAGCCCGGCAGGCCCGGCGCGTAGGTCACGGGTGCTGCTGCGGGAGCGGCTCCCGGAGCGGCGGGCGTAGCGGGATCGGTCTTGGCGGCCTGCGGGTGGTCGCCTCCGCCGGAATGGCTCGTGGCCTTGTCCTGGGCGGCGATGGCCGCGACGCCTACGAGGAAGGCCAGGGTGATGCCGCCGAAGGTCTGGAAAATACGAGATGTCTTGCTCATGGAGATGCTCCCTTGGGTTTAAATGCTACCGTATTGGTAGCATTTGCCGTGCCATCGGGTAAAACCTCGTAATACTAAGCACCATCCAGCGAGAAAGAGCAACAGGGACTTTTGTGTGCAGTGCAACTGCACCAACTTGTGCAATAACTAGCACAAGCTAACCGCACACGACGCGAAGCGGAAAGCCGGGTCCAGGGGGAGGCTTCTCCCCCTGGCGGGTGCAGGGCGGAGCCCGCCGGGGTGCAGGGGCAGCGCCCTGCCGGTCTGGGCGGAGCCCAGCTCTTCCTGCATCAACCCGCCAGAAGCAGCGCGAGGGTCTTGAAGTCCAGCATGAGCAGCAGCCCGAAGCTGATATAGTTGAAGGTGAAGGCGCGGCAGAGCCAGACATACGCCGCGTTCTCACGCAAAGCGCTGAAGAATTCCGGCGCGTGGGAATCCTCCAGCCAGCGTTTCAGCGACCACAGGGCCATGGATGAGCCGTGGAACAGCCCGTACACCACCCAGTTGAGGCCGTCGCCGTGCCAGGCTCCCATGGAGAGGAACGTGACGAACAGCGCCCCGGCCTGCGCGGCCTGGGGGTTGAGCCACGGAAGCCGCATGCGCAGCGACTTGAGCGACGGGAAGAACAGGTAGTCGCGAAACCAGGTGGAGAGGCTCATGTGCCAGCGGTTCCAGAACTCCTGGATGTTGGCGGCCAGAAAGGGCCTGTTGAAGTTCTCGGGCAGGCGCACCCCGAACAGCCCGGACAGGCCCACGGCCACGTCCGTGTAGCCGGAGAAGTCGAAATAGATGAACAGGTAGTAGGCCCAGGCCCCAAGCGCCAGCCCGAAGAGCCCCGGCAGGCGCGCGTCCAGGAATTCCGGCGCGGCCACGCTTGAGAAATAGGCCCACTTGGAGAGCAGCAGGATCTTGATGACGCCAAGGCTCATGCGGATAATGGCGGCGCGCGTCCGCTGGAAATCGAGCGGCGCGTCCGGCGCGGAGAGGTCCTTGGCCAGGGTGGCCACGCGGTTGACCGGGCCGGACACGTAGGGCGCGAAGTACAGGCCCAGCGCGGCGGTCTCGGGCAGGCCGAAGGCCAGGTCCTTGCGGCGGGCCTGGAACAGGGCGTCGATGGCCCGGAACACGAAGTAGGAGAAGCCCATCCAGCCCCAGCCGGAGATGCGCGCGCCGCCTTCTTCGACAAGCGGCAGCCAGGACACGTACACCGGGTGCTTGGCCAGCACCAGGAGCGCCACCCACAGCACCCCCCACGGCCACACGCGCCCCCCGGCCCGCACGCGCCGGACGCCGACATACAGGAGCGCCACGCTGGCAAGGAGCAGCGGCAGGAAGGTGCGCCCGCCGGACAGGAGCGCCAGGAACGGCAGAGAGACGAGAGAGAGCGCGGCGGCGCGCCACCCCGGCGACAGGCGCGGGGAGATCAGGCGATAAGCGATGAGCGCCGGGATGATCAGCGCGTAGAAGGTGAGTTCGGAATAGTAGTTGAGCATGCTGCGGAGAGTGCGTCTCTGGTTGCGTTGTTATATTCGGGGAGCGGGGAGGCACCGTTGAAGAAGGCCTCCGGCGGCCAGAGGGCTTCGCCCTCTGGACACCCTTTCCGCTTCGCGCCGGTTGCCGGAGTGTATCAGACGTTATGTCTGCTCCCGCATGAGCGCCTCGACATGCAAAACCAGGGCTTTTTTGTCCGTCTTGCCGTTGCCGTTCTTGGGGAGTTCGTCGAAGAAATAAACCTGATGCGGCAGCATGTAGGCCGGGAGCGCCTCGGAGAGCGCCAACAGCAGGGCGTTCTCCGCGTCGGACACGTCTGCGGCAGGCCCGGAGACGCAGGCCGCCAGCTCCGCCTCGTCCCGCCCCGCCACCGCCAGCACCGCCGCCTCCACCACGCCCGGCAAGCTTGCCAGTGCGGCTTCCACGTCGCCAAGCTCGATCCGGTGTCCCCGTATCTTCACCTGATTGTCCGCGCGGCCCACGTAATGGATCACGCCGGATTCGTCGCGAAAGGCCAGATCGCCGGTATCGTAGAGAATGTCGTTGATGTCGGGCTGAAGCGGGTTCGGCACGAAGGCCTTGTGCGTCAGCTCCGGCCTGCGCCAGTACCCGGCGCTCACCTGCGCGCCCCGCACGAACAGCCTGCCCGGCAGCCCCGGCCCGGCGGGCAGCATGCTCCCCGGCGACAGAATCAGGCACTCGGTGGGAGAGGTCGGCCTGCCGATGGGCACGGGTTTGCCCAGGTCCACCTGCGTCACCTTGTGGGCCGTGACCACGATGGTGGTCTCGGTGGGGCCGTAGTTGTTGTACAGCTCGCAGTGCGGCAGGGCGTCCAGCCAGGCCTTGGCCAGGCCGGGCGCGAGAGGCTCGCCCGCGAACACCGCCAGACGCAGGCTGGGGAAGGCCCCCGGCGTCAGCTGCCGGGAGCGCACCATCATGGCGATCACGGAAGGCACCGAGTTCCAGCAGGTGATGCCGCGCGAGGCTATGAACGGGCCGGGAAAGGCCTTCTGGGCCGGAGTTTCCAGCGGATGCACCGACGCGCCGTTGAAAAAGGCCCCGAAGATGTCGTGTACGGAGATGTCGAAGGTGGGGCTGGCGTGGCCCGAGAACCGGTCGGCCGGACTGATCCCGAAGTGGCGCGCCATCCAGCCCAGATAGGCCCGCACGTTGTCGTGGCGCACCATCACGCCCTTGGGCACCCCCGTGGAGCCGGAGGTGTACAGGATGTAGGCCAGATCCGCCCCGATGGACGGACACGGCCTGGGCGCTGGCGCATGGGCGAAATCCGTCGGGACGAGCATCCGGCACGCCAGGGCGGGCGCGCCCCCTTCGCCCGGTTCGGGCGGACCGTCCAGCACGATCACCGCCTTGGGGCAGACCCCGGCCAGCTCCAAGGCCTGGACCAGCAGCGGAACCAGGGCGCTGACGGTCATCACCGCCTCGGGTTCGGCGTCGCGGATGACCGCAGCCAGACGGGCTGGCGGGTTGCCTACGCCAAGCGGCAGGTAGCAGCCCCCCGCGCGCAGGCAGGCCAGCATGCCCACACAGCACTCCACGGAGCCGTCCATGAGGAGCGCAGCCCTCGCCCCGCGCGAAAATCCCAGGTCCTGAAGCACGCGTGCCACGCGCCCGGCCTGAAGGGCCAGGGCCGAATAGCTGAGCGCCCCGCGCGACCCCACCACGGCGGGCGCTTCGGGGGTGCGCTCGGCCCAGTGCCATACCGTCTCATGCAGAAGCGAAAGATCGGAAGGCAGGCTCACTGGGCAAGCACTCCCTGGGCGCGCAGCCAGGAAGCCAGCGCCTCGACCGTGGTCAGCTCGCCCATGAGCTCGGGCGGCACGGGAACACCGGCCCAGGTCTCCAGGGCCAGTATCAGGTTCACGTGCGCCAGGGAGTCCCACCCCCTGGTGCGGCCCATGCCCGCGTCGGGACCGAGCGTCCCGGACCGCAACGTCTGGCCGATGAAGGCCGTCAAATCGTCCATGTTTTTTTGCGACATGGCTAGAATGCTCCGTAGAAGGTCCCCCAGGCGATGCGCACCCCGGTGACCTCAGGATTTATGAGCAGCGAGAGCGCGCAGAACACCAGCGCCCCCGCCAGCAGCGACAGCGCAGCGTCGGACAGTTTCATCGCACGTCTCCCGTTACGGGTTTCGGCCAGGGCAGGCAGCCGCCTGAGCCGCGCAGGGAGAAGTCCCGCACGCAGAAAGGGATCACAGGCAGGCGCGCCTCGCCCGGCCAGCAGGACCCAAGCGCCCCAGGGCTCCCCGAGAGCGTCTCCGGACCGGGGGCCAGCCTGCCGGGAAAGGCCCCGGCGCGGGTCATGTCCGCCAGCAGCAGCCGCACGGCCTTGAGCTTGCCCACGGAGCCCGGCTTGTATCCGGTCTGATGCGGGGGCGAGTCCGACTCCATGATGAATTCGCGCTGGTTGAGCCCATGGTCCAGTACGTGGTCGCTGACCACGTGCCCCATGGGCAAGAGGATGTCCCGCACGGCGTCCACGAAGCCGGGCCGGTAGTGGCGCTGGTAGTCCTGCGGGGTGATGCTCACCTCGGGAGGGAAGAACCACACCAGCCTGACCCCGGCCTCGCGCAGCACTTCGCCCACCATGCGGGTCCAGGCGCGGTTGGCTGCGGCCTCCGGGCCGTCGAAGGGGTTGCGGGAGGGGTTCAGTAGCACGGGCGCGTCCAGGCGGAGGTCGCCCAGGACTGCCGCGTTCTGGTCCAGGAGCGACAGGGTGCGGCGCTGGCGCGACTCTTCGCCGTAGCGCGCCAGAAGCGATGTGTTCCAGATAAGCGCGTCGCGAAGCTCGGCCGGTTTGTTCACGGCCAGGTGCGGATTGCCCCGGACGCCCGCCGCAGAGCGATAGTGGCTGCCGCTCTGCACCGCGTTGGCCAGGGCCTGACGGGGCGTGTCCGTCAGGAACACCTCCCTCACGTCCAGGCGGGAGCGCCAGTCCGCTCCGAAGCGCTCAAGCGCCCTGGCGTAGGCCGGGGAGGCTTTAAGCAGCGCCGCGTACTCGTCGATGGCCGGGCCAGCCGCCGGATAGCGCAGCTTCCACTGCTCCAGGATGTAGGCCGTCTCCAGGCAGGAGCGCTCCACGTCGGTCCAGGGGGTCTCGGTGAAATGGGTCAGGTTGGTGTGGCCCGTGGCGTATACGACCGTCTTCAGGTTCGGGGCCTTGAGCGCCTGGTTCACGTACCAGAGGTGCTCCAGGAACCCGGCTCCCAGGCGGCCCATGTCGTAGAAGCCCTGGCCGGGCGCGTCGAACTCGCGCTGCGCGGCCAGCCGGGCCGTGGCAGCGTAGGAACTTGAAGGGTCCTCCAGGGCGGGCCAGCCCTTGGCGTCCAGGTCGTTGTCCACCCAGGCGTTTATGATGTAGCTGGCCCCCACGAAGGCGTGCCTTGGCTCGGCCGCGCGGGCCGGGTCGAAATAGGCGGAGGCCGGGAGCTGCTGGCGGCGAAACAGCGGGTAGCTCTCGGCGTAGTGCAGCTGCGGCAGCGCCGCGCAGGCCAGCCATGCCAACCCGAATCCGGCGGCAAGCAGGAGCGCTCCGGCAAGCCGGGGCGCGACAGGGGGCCTCTGGTGAACGCAGGAGTCCATGATGCGCGAGACCTACCCCATTTGCACCACGAAAAAAACCCCCGCCCGCACCGGACATCCCACTTGCCAAAAGGGAGCGGACGTTGTAGCTAACTCCGCTTCCCAACTTCACACACGCCGGAATACACCCCCCACGGGTGCCCGCAAGGGCCGGAGGACGGACCCCGGCGTGGAGGAAAAAACCCAAGGAGAGCCCCATGGCCTACGTCACAATGAAACAGCTTCTGGAAACTGGCGTCCACTTCGGACACCAGACCCGCCGTTGGAACCCCAAAATGCGCCCCTTCATCTTCGGCGCGCGCAACGGCATCCATATCATCGACCTGCAGCAGACCGTTAAGCTGTTCCAGAAGGCTCACGACTTCCTGGTCGACACCGTCGCCAAGGGCGGCAACATCATCTTCGTCGGCACCAAGCGCCAGGCGCAGGAAGCCGTGAAGAAGGAAGCCGAACGCTGCGGCCAGTACTTCGTCACCCACCGCTGGATGGGCGGCATGCTCACCAACTTCCAGACCATCCGCGGCTCCATCGACCGCCTGAAGAAGCTTGAGTCCGGTTTCGCCGACGGCACCATCACCAAGCGCTACCACAAGAAAGAGCTGGCCATGTACGGCCGCGAAGTCACCAAGCTGAACGCCACCCTGGGCGGCATCAAGAACATGGACGGAGTGCCCTCGGCCGCGTTCATCATCGACCCCAAGCGCGAAGAGATCGCCGTGCAGGAATGCCGCAAGCTCGGCATCCCCGTGGTGGCCGTTGTGGACACCAACTGCGACCCCGACGTGATCGACTACATCATCCCCGGCAACGACGACGCCATCCGCGCCATCAAGCTCTTCGTGACCTGCGTGGCCGACGCCTGCCTCGAGGGCGAAGCCGCCCGCAAGGACCAGGGCGCTGGCGCTCGCGACGAAGCCGACCTGGCCGAAATGGAAAAGATCGAAGAGAAGCCCGAAGCCGCCGTCGAGACCGAAGCGGCCGGGACCGAGGAGGTTTAGTATCATGGCTCAGATCAGCGCCAGCGCGGTCAAGGACCTGCGCGACAAGACCAGCGCCGGAATGATGGATTGCAAGAAAGCCCTGGAAGCCTGCGGCGGCGACTGCGAGAAGGCCGTTGCCTGGCTGCGCGAGAAGGGTCTTTCCAAGGCCGCCAAGAAGGCCGGACGCGCCACCTCCGAAGGCGTCATCGGTTCCTACATCCACTCCAACGGCAAGATCGCCGTCCTGGTGGAGATCAAGTGCGAGACCGACTTCGTCGCCCGCAGCGACAAGTTCCAGGAGTTTGCGCGCAACGTGGCCATGCAGGTCGCCGCGACCAACCCCCTGTGCGTCTCCCCTGAGGGCATTCCCGCCGACGTGCTGGAGAAGGAAAAGGCCATCTTCATGGCCCAGACCAAGGCCGAAGGCAAGCCCGACAACATCGCCGAGAAGATCGTCGAAGGCCGCATCAAGAAGTTCTACAAGGAAGTCTGTCTGATGGAGCAGGCGTTCATCAAGGACGACAAGCTCACCATCCAGACCCTCCTGAACGACCTGGTGGCCACCCTGGGTGAAAACATCCAGGTGGGCCGCTTCGTCCGCATGCAGCTGGGCGAAGAAGCCTAAAAATAAAAAACGGGCCGAAAGGCCCGTTTTTTTCTGACCACGACGCCGCCGCGAGGGGAGCACCTCCCCGCCAGGGTTCCCCTCGCGCCTTTATTTCCAAAGAAATTGACGGCGGTTCCCGTCACGGCTTAGCATGAACAACTTTCGCAGGCACGGTGCCGTATTACCGACCTGCTGCGGCAGGCTCCCGGAACCAATCCGCACGGGCCGGGCCGCACGTTTCGATCCGCACGACACATCTCCCCCGGCAGGTCCAGGGCAGCGCCCTGGCGGGGGTGTGGAGGTTTACGGCCTCCACCTTTCCAGGACCTGATTCATATGGAAAACCTTCGTTTCAAGCGCGTTCTTCTGAAACTCTCGGGCGAGGCCCTGGCCGGTCCCAAGGGATTCGGCATCGACCCCGACACCGTCATCGCCTTCTGCAAGGAGATCGTGGAAGCCGCCTCGCTCGGCGTGGAGCTGGCCATGGTCATCGGCGGGGGCAACATCTTCCGGGGCATGTCCGCCTCGGCCTCGGGCATGGACCGCGCCAGCGCCGACTACATGGGCATGCTGGCCACCGTCATGAACGCCGTGGCCGTGCAGGACGCCCTGGAGAAGATGGGCCTGTCCACCCGCGTGCTCTCGGCCATCACCATGCAGGAGGTCTGCGAGCCCTACATCCGCCGCCGCGCAATCCGCCATCTGGAAAAGGGACGCGTGGTCATCTGCGCCGCAGGCACCGGCAACCCCTACTTCACCACGGACACCGCCGCCGCGCTGCGCGCCATGGAGCTCAAAAGCCAGGTCATCATCAAGGGAACCAAGGTCAACGGCATTTACGACAAGGACCCCAAGAAGTATGATGACGCCGTGATGTTCAACAAGCTGACCTACATGGAAGTGCTGGAGAAACAGCTCCGGGTCATGGACACCACCGCCGTGTCCCTGGCCATGGACAACAACATGCCCATCGTGGTCTTCAACATGTTCGTTCCCGGCAACTTGAAGCTGGTGGTCACCGGCGACCGCGCCCGGACCATCGTGGAATAAGGAGAGAGAAGCATGGACAGCGTGCTTGCTGACGCCAAGACCCGCATGGAAAAGGCCGTGGCCGCCCTTGAAAAGGAATTCTCCCACCTGCGCACCGGCAGGGCCTCCATCTCCCTGCTGGACGGCCTGAAGGTGGACTATTACGGCACGCCCACTCCCGTGGATCAGATCGCCTCCGTGTCCACCCCGGACAGCCGCACCATCACCATCCAGCCCTGGGACCGCGCGGCCTTCGGACTGGTGGAGAAGGCCATCCTGAAGTCTGACCTGGGCCTCACCCCGGTCAACGACGGCAAGATCATCCGCATCGCCCTGCCGCCCCTCACCGAGGACCGCCGCAAGGAGCTGGTGAAGGTGGGCAAGAAGTACACCGAGGAAGCCAAGGTGGCCGTGCGCAACATCCGCCGCGACGCCAACGACGCCCTCAAGAAGCTTCAGAAGGACAAGGCCATCTCCGAGGATGACCTGCGCAAGGGCGAAGCCGACATCCAGAAGACCACCGACGCCTTCGTGGCCAAGATGGACCAGACCTTCGCCAAGAAAGAAAAAGAGATCATGGAAATCTAGTCGAAGACGCCTCCGGCGGCCAGGGGGAGAAGCCTCCCCCTGGACCCGGCTGTCGGCTTCGCGCATGAGTCCGCACGCGCGCACTCCCCCGCGAAGCCCTTGCCGGAACTGGGGGGATTGAAGGCTGCTCCCTCAGCGGGCGTGGTGACCGCGCCTGCAATGTATCTCTGGCCCCCTGGACGCTTCCGCCCTGGGGGCCGACGCTCTTACGACCGACAGGAAACCCAGATGCCAGAAACAACCCGCCCGCTCCCCCGCCATCTGGCCGTCATCATGGACGGCAACGGCCGTTGGGCCCAGGCGCGAGGACTCGGCCGCAGCGAAGGCCACAAGGCCGGAACAGAGACCGCCAAGCGTTTGGTCACCCGCTGCCGGGAGCTGGGCATCGCCCACCTGACGCTCTACACCTTCTCCAAGGAGAACTGGGGACGCCCCCAGGACGAAATCCGCACCCTGTTCGACCTGCTGGTGCGCTTTCTCAACAACGAGCTCAAGTCCCTCATGGACCAGGACATCCGCCTGAGGGTGCTTGGCGAGCTGGAGGATTTTCCCTTCGCGGTGCGCCAGGTGCTGGGGCACGTGATGCGAAAGACCGAGAAGTGCTCGTCCATGACGCTGAACCTCGCGCTGAACTACTCGGGGCGCGGCGAGATCCTGCGGGCCTGCAAGCGGCTCATCGAGCAGGGGGTGGCCGCCAAGGACGTCACCGAGGAGCGCTTCAGCGCGGAGCTGTTCACGGCGGGCCAGCCCGACCCCGACCTAGTGGTCCGCACCAGCGGCGAGGTGCGCATCAGCAACTACCTGCTCTGGCAGAGCGCCTACGCCGAGTACTACTTCACCGACGTGCCCTGGCCGGACTTCGACGACGCCCAGCTGGACCTCGCCCTTGAAGCCTACGCCTCGCGCCAGCGCCGCTTCGGCCTGACCGGAGCCCAGGCCGAGGGCGGCGAAGCTCCCAAATAAACGCCTCAGGGGACAGCCCGGGACGCCGTCCGGCCTCCCCGCGCCCTCCATCAAGAAGACGCAGACGTTCATGAGTACCCCGCTGATCGACGCCCCCACCTCGCGCCGCCTGACCGCGCTTCGCGCGCTGCTCATGCTCTGCGTGGTGGGCATCCACTCGGAGAAGGGCGTGCTGTTCAACATGGCCGCCGAAGCGCCCCTGGCACACGCCCTTTTCAACGTGTTCTGCCGCCACATCTTCCAGACCGCCGTGCCGCTCTACTTCGCCATGTCCGGCTACCTGCTCTTCCTGCGCTACGACGGCAACCTGGCAGAATACCCGCGCCTGGCGTTCAAGCGCTTCAGGAGCATCTTCCTGCCCTTCCTGCTGGTGAACGGTTTCTGGATCGCCTACCTGACGATCGCCGGGGGCATTCCCGGCATCGGGGGCACCACATACCTGCGCGAACGCGGCGTGTTCAGCCTGCTTCTGGGCTTGAACGGCCTGCCGCTCATCTATCCGCTGTGGTTCCTGCGGGACCTGTTCGTGTTCTTCCTGCTGGCCCCGGCCTTCGGGTTCATGCTGCGGCGCGCGCCGTACCTTGGCCTGTGCGGCTTCTGGCTGTGCTGGAACTTCATCCTGCAGGAGAGCATTCCCATAGACTTCGGCGGAGCATTCTTCTTCTACCTGGGCGGGCTGCTTGCCGTGAAACGGGCTGACCTGGACGGTTGGCAGGGTCTTCGCCTGCCGGTGCTGCTGGCCTGGGCCGCGCTCATCGGGCTGAGCTCCACCATCCAGGTGGGGGGAATCGAGACCGCGTGGCGCTTTCCGCTCTGGCGCATGAGCATACTGATCGGGAGCGTGGCGGTCTGGCAGCTGTCGGGACTTCTCCGGCTGGGCGAGAGCCGCATGCTGCTGAAGCTCGCGCCGTCCATCTTCTTCGTTTACCTGCTGCACGAGCCGGTGCTGTCCTATCTGGCCACCTGGACGAGGGGGCTGGTGGGGTCCGGGTCGGCTTCGCAACTGGGCTACGCCCTGCTGCTGGGCGTAGCCACGGTGGCTATCACCTACGCCATGGGCTGGGCTCTCAGGCGGTTCGCGCCGCCAGTCTATTCGGTGCTGACCGGCGGCAGGTAGTGCGTACTTCGCGCCTGTTCAGGCGGGCATAGGCAGGCGCACCCGGACCAGGGTGCCCTCGCCCTGGCCGGTTTCCAGGGCGATGTCCCCGCCGTGCACCTCGGCGATCAGCCGGGCGGTGTACGTACCAAGCCCCGTGCCGCCCGCCTTGCCGCAGGTGGCGTACTTCTCGAAAAAACTCGCCCGGATGTCCTCGGGCACGTCCCTGCCGTTTCGCACCTCCACCACAACCCGGCCCGGCTCGCGCCGCAGGCGCACCGTAACTCCCTCGCCCGGCTTGGACGCCTCCAGGGCGTTTTTGATCAGGTTGGCCAGCATGGTGTAGCACAGGAGCTCCTCCCCAAGCGCCGGGAAAGGGTCCTCGTCGGCCACAAGCTCAAGCTCCATGTGCGCCGAGCGGTACGGTCCGCCAGATTCGTTCCAGATGGCCCGCACCAGCGCCGCGAGGTCCAGGGGCTCCGGGGCCAGGGCGTACACGCCCTGCTCCATGCGGTAGAGCGACAAGGACAGCGTGATCATGGACTGCATGCGCCGCCCGGACTCCAGCATCATGCGCAGCATCTCCCGCTGGCGCTCCGTGAGGTTGTCGGACTCCAGCAGGAACTGCGGCAGGGTCAGGATGGCCGTCAACGGAGACTTCAGGTCGTGCCGGGTGATGCGCTCCACGTCCTCGCGCAGTTCCTCGGCCTTGAGGCGGTCCACCGCGCCCACCACGGCGCTGCGCAGGGCGTCGCTGAAGTGCTCCATGTAGTCGGTGGCCATCTCCGGGCTGTAGCGCTCCGGGCTTGCGTCCAGCACCAGGAGCAGGCCGGCCCAGCGCCCCTCATGGAAGCGGTCTTCCAGGGGATAGGCGAAACAGGAGCCGAAACGCTTGGCCTGGGCGGGAGTCAGCAGGCCGCGCGGCGCGGCGGCCACCGGCCCCACGTAGCTCCTGCCCCCGGCGGCCAGCACCGGCTCGGCCATGGCGCGCAAAACGTCCTGGGGAACGCAGGAGATCACCTCGGGGAGATATTGTCCGTAATCGTCGGCATCCATGAACAGCAACATGGAGTCCACCCGGAACAACTTGCGCAGCGCCTCCAGGACGTCGGCCAGATCATCGAGGGCGCGCAGGGATTCCAGAATCTCGAAGGCCTGACGGAAACGGTCGAAGGCGCGCAGGGTGTTCTCGTAGCGCCTGCGGTTTTCCTCGTAGGCCTGCTTCAGGCGCCTGGTCTTGGCCATGGCCACGGCGGCTGCGTCCTCCAGGGCCGCGCGCTCCCCAACCACACCCAGCACGGACTGACGCAAGGCCTCGGCCTGCCCGGCCAGAAGCGGCACGCGCATTTCCCTGGCGGAGCGCTCCAGGGATTCCAATTGGCCCAAAAGCGCCGAAAGCAGTGGGTGTCCGTGCATGAATCGTATGTATCCCAGGCTGCCCTGCATGAAAAGCGAAGGTTGCAAACCTCGGCAATGTCAGCCAAGAGGGTGTTGGTGGGATTGTTTTCAACATTGATCTATCAGGATGGCGTCTTTCCGGGCCGTTTGGAGCGTTGACTCAATGCCAGAGGGAGAGCCTGACGTGAAAAAGCACTTTGGGGCACGCCTCAGGACCCTGCGGCTTGGCCGCGGCCTGACGCAGCTGCAACTCGCGCAGCGGGTGGGGATTTCGGACAGGCACCTGAGCCGCATGGAGCGGGGGCTGGTGTCGCCCTCCTTCGAGTGCATCGAAAAGCTGTGCAACGCCCTGGGGACCGCCCCCGTGGAGCTGTTCCAGTTCCGCAGCCCCGGCCTGGCAACCGCCAGTCCCGCCCAAGCCCCCGCAGCGCAGAACGCGCAGGCCGTGTTCGAGGCGCTCCTGGAAAAGGACGCCATCCTCAAAAGCCTGCCCGGCCTCACCGTGAAATGCGTGGACCAGGACATGCGCTTGGTCTGGTTTTCCACGGCATCCGCCGATTCCGTCTTGAACGACGCGCCATCCTGCGTTGGCAGGCCATGCTACGAGGCCGCGCACGGCCTGGACGCGCCCTGCAACGGTTGCCTCATGCCCGCAGTCTTGCAGACTGGCGAATCCCTGGAGGGTGAGGTGACCGCTCCCAACGGACGGGCTTTCCTCACCCGCTGCAACCCCGTGCTCGCCTCCGACGGACGCATCAAGGGCGCGATCCACGTTGCCCTGGACATCTCAGGGCGCAAGCAGGTGGAGGAAGAGCTCCGCCTGGTGCGCCAACGGCTCGAACACCTGCTGGCCACTGGCCCGGCCATGCTCTATTCCTGCGAAGCGGGCGGGGGCTACGCAGCCACGTACATTTCAGACAACATGCAGAGCCTGTTCGGGCACGCGCCGCAATCCTTCATCGGCTCTTCGGACTACTGGTTCGCAAACCTGTATCCCGGCGAAAGGGAACGCCTGTTTGAGCGCTTGCCGCTTCTTTTCGAGCAGGGCCACCTGACGCAGGAGTTCCGTTTCCGCCACGGCAACGGCGGGTGGCGCTTCATCCGCGACGACCTGCGCCTGGTGCGCGACGAGGACGGCAAGCCCCGGGAGATCGTCGGATCGTGGCTGGACATCACCGACGCCAAGGCCTCCGAGCTGGCCATGCGTGACTCGGAATCGCGCTACAAGAACCTCTTCATGACCAATTGCACGGTCCAGCTGCTCATCGACGCGGAGTCCGGGGCCATCCTGGACGCCAACCCGGCTGCCTGCGCCTTTTACGGGTACTCCAGCCACGAAATCCGCAGCAAAACCATCGGCGACATCAACGTCCTGCCTCCCGATGAGCTGGCCGAGAAACTGCGGGAAGCCCGCGCGCTCGACAAAACCCTGTTCCGTTTCCGGCACAGGCTGGCCAACGGAGACCTCCGCGACGTGGAGACGCGCACGTCGCTCATGAAGCACGGCGGACGCAACGTGCTGCACTCGCTCATCATCGACGTGACCGAAAACGAGGAGTTCAAGCGCCGGATATTGCAGCTCAACCGCGAATGGAAAGAGGCGTTCACGCACGGGCCGCACGGGCTGGCCATGCTGGACGAAGACTTGCGCGTCCTGTCGGCCAACCGCCTCATCGCCAGGATGCTGGGCGCAGGCCAGGAACCGCTGGAAGGAACACGGTGCAGGATCAGGAACAGCCAGGATGGCTGGCCGCCCCGGCCCGGACAGACCATCTGCGCCGAAGTGGGCATGGACGGATACGCGGCGACGCTCAATGTGACCATCACCCCGCTCTCACCTTCGGAGGACATGCCGCTGCGGTACTTCATGGTGTCCGTGGCCAACTACGCCGAATCCGGGGGCTGACCCGCCAGCCGGAGCCGTGCTTGCCATGCCCCGCATAATCCACTAGGGTTGGGAGTTCATGTCGGGGCGTAGCGCAGCCTGGTAGCGCACCTGCCTTGGGCGCAGGGGGCCGTGAGTTCAAATCTCGCCGCCCCGACCAAAGAAAACAATGGGTTACGGTGAAAATCGTGGCCCATTTTTTCTTGCAAATTTTTCCTATGGGCCATCCTGTGGGCCATAAATACACGGCTTGGAATTGCGGGAGCGGCATTCGCCCTCCCCTTGTCCATTCCTGCCGTCAGCGACTCAATGTCTATTTTTGCCTAGCTTGCTCTTTGGCGTATCGGTCAACTTTAGCAATGCTGTCTGGCTCCTCCATCTTGCCCCCAGCTCTCTCTCAATGTAACCGATGGACATGAACCGCATTGCATCCGCCCTATTCCTGTTCCTTTTTCTGACCGTCCCCGTCCATGCCGCCGACCTTGTTCTGAAGGACGCCCCGGCGCAGGTCTACTTCTCCCCTCGTGGCGGGGGGCAGGACGCCATCGTGCTGACCATCGGCAGTGCCAAGTCCACGATTCTGGTTCAAGCCTACAGCTTCACGTCCGCCCCGCAGAGGCGCTGAAGAAGGCCCACGACCGAGGCGTGAAGGTTCAGGCGATCCTCGACAAGAGCCAGCGCGGCGAGAAGTACACCGGGGCCACCTACCTGAAGAATGCGGGCATCCCAGTGTCCATCGACGCCGCCCACGCCATCGCGCACAACAAGGTGATGGTCCTTGATGGGGAAACGGCAATCACAGGTAGTTTCAACTTCACCAAGGCGGCCGAGGAGCGCAACGCGGAGAACGTGCTTATCGTCAGGGACAAGGTGCTGGCGAGGCTCTACCGGGAGAACCGGGAAGCGCATCGGGGGCATTCCGAGGAGCATTGAGTGGCCTTGAGGCCTCAATGACTTGCGGGCCTATCTTTCCTTGTTGATGAAGCGTTCGCCCATCTCTCTGCCCTTGTGGTGATCGAAGTCCACGCGAACAGAGTCTCGCCCTCTGGGGCGGGCCAGGACGAGCCACGCAATAACCGCGCCGATGGCGAGGGCAACGGCTACGGACAGCAGCCACAGGTATTCTGACATGCCTTCAGGGTAGCAGGGCGGGTAGGGGAAGGGAAGGTTCTACGGGGGGCAGCCTGCCCAGATGTCCAGGTTCTACCAGCACGAATTTCACCTTCAACAGTGCTGCCTTCATACCTCTTCCAGTTCCCCTACCTTTCCATCCACCCAGATTTCAGCGACAAGAGAAAATGTTATAATGCTCCCCCGCACAGCATTCGCCAGAAAACGATATTGGTGGAGCAGGGACGGAACAACCTTTCACCTTCGCGGTACGCGCTCATGGCTCCTCTGTAGAACCTAGAGCGTGTGAGGATTGAGCGCGAGGTCAGCGTGATTGAGGAACAAATGCGTGCGATCAATCAGGGTGGCCGCCATGCCCAAAAGACACATCGGGGCTTGGCACATAGGGCGATTCAACATGAAAGCTGACACCGAAAAGACTCTCCTTGAGAAGCCCTGGGCCATCCTCGGTATCAGCCGTCGTCAATACGACTCGGCCAAGCCATGGAAGAAGGCCAATATGAGCAAAGAGGAATTCGCCAAGCTTGTTTGCATGGTTTCTCCCGAAGCGATCAAGAGTCTGAAGGAACAGGCCGATGTTGAGATGCTTCTGGAGGCCGCCTTCGGGAAAAACTGCCTCGAAGAGAGATGACTCCGTGAGGGTCCGAATTCTTCGGGATTCTCCACCTTGCTACCCACGCCACCTCGGACATATAAGCGCAAGACGTTGACCGACACCGGAGCCGACGATGCCCATGATCCGCCCAGCTGCCCTTCACGCCCTCTTGTCCCTGGTCATCCTGGCCGGGGCGCTCATCGTGCCCGACAACGCCCCCGCCCAGCAGCAGGGCGTATACCACGGCAACGTCCAGTCGCACATCTTCCATCACCAATCCTGCCGGTTCTTCGACTGCAAGGCCTGCACTGTTATGTTCAAGAGTCGCGAGGAGGCCGAGAAGTCGGGCTACCGCCCGTGCAAGGTGTGCAAGCCGTGAAGCGCATCATGTCGCCGATTGCAATGGCTCTTGGGCTAAAGACACCATTCATGGTCACGCATCATGTGACATATCGGTGCAATCTAGACTGTGACATGTGCTGCATGAAAAGACTACCCGCCGCAAATGAGATGTCCACTGCGGATTGCATCAATATGCAGCGGGACTTCAGGAAACACGGAACCACGGTTTGGGGCTATTCAGGAGGCGAACCGCTCGTTCGGGAAGACCTGGAACAGCTACTCACTTCGGCAAATAACATAGGCATGAAGACCGTCTTGAACACCAACGGCGTTCTTCTGCCGCAACGGGTCAAGATCGGAAAACTGGCAGGTGCAATAGCGATAGGCATCGACGGAGGCAGGCAGTCACATGAAGCGTTGCGGGGCATCGGAACCTTCGACAAGGCGGTGGAAGGGTTGGAAACCCTCGCACGCATGGAACCCACGCGCCCACGGGTGACGATCCATACCATCCTCAACAGCAGGTCCATCGAACCGAATCAACTTGACGAGGTGTTGCGTCTGGCCTTCGACTGTGGCGTTCAAGTTAGTTTCACGCTGGCCTTTGCCCACCACGCCGATGACCGGCTTCTGAACAACGGAAGGCAGTACACGCCAA
The DNA here is from genome assembly GCF_000429325.1 of Fundidesulfovibrio putealis DSM 16056. Lineage (NCBI taxonomy): Bacteria > Pseudomonadati > Thermodesulfobacteriota > Desulfovibrionia > Desulfovibrionales > Desulfovibrionaceae > Fundidesulfovibrio > Fundidesulfovibrio putealis. The sequence goes on along the minus strand of NZ_AUBQ01000005.1, from coordinate 198,912 downwards.
CCGCCGAGCAATTCCAGGAATTCCTCGGCTGGCTTGAACGGGAGAAAACCGGCCCCAAAGCCCTCGTCCTTAAGGATGATCCTGCGTTTTTTCGCGCGCTCGGCAACTTTCCAGACTATCCGCGCCGCATCCCTTGTCAGGCCAGCTCGCGCCACTGTGTGATCGACCCGACTGGCTTGACCCTCCCCTGTGCCGACCTGTTCGACCATCCGATCGCCTTTCTGCCTCGAGGCAACCGATTCGACTACGGCTACCAAGGCTTCACAAAGCTTCCCTGGATCAAATCCTGTGGCAAGCAGTACTGCTACACTGCAAAAAACAATTACATCCTCGGCAGTCCATGGAGACTATTTAGGCACTTTTTTTAAAATTGAAGGAGGGACAGAAGTGGCCCCGATCCTTCGGACAGATAGCGGCATAACCACGTCCACCTTATTTTCGCCGCCCGCTGGCCCTATGAACCGGAGCCAATCTATGTTCGAGAGTCGATTCTGGGCGGCATCCAGTCTGGGGCGCAACTTACTTGCTTGCTTCCAAGGTGAATGTTTCAAGTTCAAGAAACCCGCGAGGCAGTCTTTGTTCATTTTCCAGGTTTTGCAGGTGTGTGTCGCCGCTTTGGTTCAATGGCCATGAGCAAACTTTCGCAAAGCCAGCTGTTTGCAGGGAATGAACCAAAATTCGCGGCGTGTAGACAAAGATGTGTCCCCAATTTCTTACGAAGTTGTTCAATACGAAGGTTGGATCGGATATGTCTACCCTCGGGAAGAAGGTTTGCATCGACCACCGGATGTAATCATTCTCCCGCTTGGTCCTGTCGCGTCTGAACAAATTTATCAGGAACTCCAGATTCGGCGTCGAGACGCGGAGCTTACCTCCAGGCTTCAAAAGCCTGTGACATTGTGTGAGCTTGTGCAATCCTTGCTCGTAGGTGATATGTTCAATAAGATGCTCGCTGAAAATGTAGTCGAACGATTCGTCGGCAAACGGAAAGCATTGGGTGACATTCAGCTGCAATACATTGTCGCTGCACGGAACCACATCGCTGTTGAGCCAATCCGGGAGTATGTTATTTCCGCAACCAAGATGCAGCTTGCGAGTTAGGTGCTGGCTGAAATACTGTTCGGCAATCGCATGGAGTGCGGATGGATTCTCGGTGCACATTGATTTACTCGGTGTCCAGTCTGACGATGCTCACAGGAAGCTGCGCCTTGGGAGGCGACTAGTCAGGCAACTGCGGCCATGCGCGGTAGGGAAATGGCCTGAGCCAGCAGAGTCACGGCGGCCTGAGTGAGTCCTCATCTGTGCGATTTACCAGCCTGGCACTACGTTGGTGTTAGTGTATCATTTTGTTTTTGTTTATAATTCCAGTAAGTCGGCGACTAGATTCATTTCACCCCTCTGGTGGAGGGCTGGAGGTCCAAGCACAAATTCACCAAAGCAAATTTCATCCACGATGTCCAGGTCACCAACGACTGCCTGACCAGCCGTGCCGGACACAACTCATTCGTTACCTATATTTCCAGCGAGATGACGCTTCTTTCAGCTCCAAGTGGCGCAACAACCCTGGTCAACCTCCTGGTGAACCTTGGGTTGACCGCGATGTTGGAGAGCACTGTTTAAGCCCCTGTAATCACTGTGTATGAATGTGTATGACACGGAAGAGTGTCAACCCCTAATTACCCCGGCACTTCAGATATCCTCCTGCAAAATCTCCATACATCGTCCATCACCGAATGAGACATGAGGTCCGAAGTGCTGTTTTTTCGATTGGGTTGAAAATAAGGTTCATGCTAGCGTTCAGGTTATCCTGGTGTAGTTTTTCACCATGCGAAGCCGCGACCACTCCGGCCCAGCGCATTGAACTCCAGAAGCTGCGCCCTTCGTCCTCACATCTTGCTCCCAACCCTCTCCCCATGTACCCCACGAACATGAACCACATCGCAACTGCCTTCCTCCTACTCCTCTGCCCTGGCCCTCCCCGCCCACGCCGCCGATCTCATCCTCAAGGACGCCCCGGCGCAGGTCTATTTCATGTCCAATTTACTCATAGTCGTTTAGTTTTAAACTCGGAAATCCGACAAGGTTCCTCAAAAATGACCCTTCACTTTTGATTTCCTTCTCGACCGTAACGAACTCCGCATCTATCACATCAACCTCTACAGCTACAGGTGCCAATTCCGTCTTCTTAACGGCCTTACACACTTGAATTGATGGATCAATCTCACGCAAGTACTTCCTTAAGCTTATCGTGTAAACCTCCCCTGGTTAGTGCCAGTCGAAAGTTGAGACCTCCGGTGAGTTGAAGACGAGGTACTCGGAGGGCGTGAGATCTCCGAGCGACTCATGGGGCCTCTGTTCATTGTACTGCTTCACCCAGTCCTCCACGATCTCCCTGACTTCGCTCAGCCTGCTGAACACGTAGAAATCCAGCACCTCGTGTCTGAAGGTGCGGTTGAATCTCTCGATGTACGAGTTCTGCGTTGGCTTGCCGGGCTGGATGAATTCCAACACCACACCACGTTGTTCCGCCCAGTCCGCCAGGGCTACTGAAATAAGCTCGGGGCCGTTGTCCATCCTGAGCTTCGCCGGGCAGCCTCTCCAGGCCGTCACCCGGTCCAACACCCGGACGACCCTGGCGGCCGGCAGAGTGGTGTCCACCTCGATAGCCAGTGCCTCCCGGTTGAAGTCGTCGAGCACGTTGAACGTGCGAAATCGTTGCCCGCTCATCAGCACGTCGCTCATGAAGTCCACAGACCAGCACACGTTGGCTGCCGCAGGCACGGCCAGCTTCTCAGGATGCCGCGACGGCAGGCGTTTCTTGCCTTTCCGGCGCAGATTCAGTTTCAGCTCGCAATACACGCGGTACACCCGCTTGTGGTTCCAAGTCGGCTGTTGCCTGCGAACCAAGGGGAACAGCTTGCCGAAGCCGAATCGCGGGAATCGTTCGGCCAGACTGACCAGCGTTTCGATCACCAGGCCGTCTTCCGATGCCTTGGGCTGGTAGCAGTACACGGTCCTGCTCAAGCCGAAGGCATGGCAGGCTCTGCGAAGGCTCAGCCCGTGCTCGATGCGGACGTAGGTGACCAGGTCGCGCTTGTCGTCTGGCCTTACAACTTTTTTGCGATCACATCCTTCAAGGCCCGGTTTTCCAGGCTCAGGTCGGCGTACATCTGCTTCAGGCGACTATGCTCAGCCTCAAGTTCCTTCAAACGGCGAACGTCAGACGCCTCCATGCCGCCGAACTTGGTCTTCCACTTGTAGAACGTCGTCGAGCTGATGCCGTTCTCGCGGCACAGGTCCGAGATGGATCGGCCCGCCTCGGCATCCTTGAGAATCCTGACAATCTGGCTTTCAGAAAAACGAGATTTCCGCATCGCTCCCTCCGTGGGGCTGCTTTGCCAGAAATCTCAACTTTTCGCTGGTCCTATTCTAGGGGAGGGTTACAATCGGGCTAATTTTAAAATTTTTATCGCCTAAAATATCACAGATATTTCCATAAGAATACCCTCGTTCAACGAGATCAAATATCTCATCTTTCAAAGCCATAACGATGTCTTTTTTCGTCAATCTTGAGGGCGCTTTTTGGGGAGCAGCTTTTAACGCGCCCCTGAGGGAGTCCAGAAACTTTGGAGTGAACAGTTCTGATTTCTTATGTTTTTTTCTTTGCTTTGCTGTTCTGAGTTGCAAGTCATCGGCTAACCTCACATTTTTTTAGCTCGTTCTAGTGCAAAACAATTTGAGTCGTCAAAAGCTATATACACTTCAGTAGGCCACGAGCTTCTGCACCGACGCGCCACCATTCTCCAACTGCATCCGAATGAGCCAGCCGTGTTTGGCAGCTATCCCCCAGGCTTCGTCCTTGTGGACGTTCGTGTGCTTCCTGTCGAAGCGTAGGAACCCCTGGCCATCCCGAAGGAAGACTTCAACGTGCATGGAGCGAAGGGCGCGGAGAGGATCGAAGAGAGCGGGCATGTAAGCATTATTTGAGGCGACTGATGGTTGGAGCCACTTGGATTATCCCAACACGTTCATTCTTGCTTCACCACCTTGCCCTCTTCCCGTGTCTGATTGATCATGCGCAGGAGGAGGGCCACCATGCTCAAACCACACACAAACACGACCACCACCCGCCAGTTGAGTCTATGGGAAGGCAGGGCGTCTGCCCCGACCAAAGATAGGGACATCATTCCCGGCATCACCCGCCATGACGTGGATTGGGGCAGCTCAGAGTCCGTGGCCGCGTTGATGCTGGTCGCCAAAGCACTAGACATCTACAGAGAGCGGGAGAAACGTCGGGAAAGCCCTGTCGAAGCCCCTGATTCAGAGGTGCGACAATGACGCCTTTTCACCGGCCCTGACCCTCCCGCAATCTCCGTGGAACCGTCAACCGCCGAGAATGAACCGGCTTCCCAACAAGAGCCTGTGGGGGAGCCCATGCGTATGATCTGCGTGATCCTGTTCTTGCGGGTGCCACCCAAGGAGTTCGCAGGGCTCTCGGGGAAATACATGGGGGGATTGGTCGGCCACTCAATTCCCGACTACTCAATACAAATACGATAAATATGTAGAAGGCGTGGGTTAGTCAGGCGTCTTTCCTTCAATCCCCGCACAAACGATACGTGGACTCCTACCTTGATCAGTCCTTCAGTACTGATAATATGTCGAGATGTTTTCTCATCACGCTGTTTGTCTCACCTGTCGACACGAACCCAAGTGGATGCACGTTGAATGGGCCGTAGTCGGAGTCTGTAAATTTGCTCTAACGGGCACAACCCGGCCCTGTTTCGATGGGCCGTTATTCCTAGATATCGGGCAAGTGCTGCACATCGTCAGGGGATTTCGCGTGCCGCTACCCGTTTGTCAGCATTGGCAAGGCAAGGCCGTATGACGCGCCAATGGAACTCCCGCCAAGTTCTTGCCGACTGTGAACAGATTGTCGGTCAGTTTGAGGAGCAACTCAAAAAAGATCGCATCTGGGATGTTGCTTTTTTTATATCCCTGGCTGGAACTATCATTCTGGGATTGTTCTTACTGAATTAAGGTTGTCCCCCATGAAAGACTGTCCTGATTGCAGATTTTATGGTCTTAACAGGAATGATTGTCCTACTTGCGGCAAGATCTTTCACGATTATCCCGTCGAAAAATGTGTCTGTGCCATCATCGCGCTAGTTTTGATTGCGTTTTTCTCCGCTGCATTTTGGACAGACACGTAGACCTATCTAAAGATTATCTTTCCATGAATGCACGTCTTGCTCGGTAGGCAAAGGCGGCAACACTCATGGCCGCCCTCCATATTCGGCATGATCCACAAGACAAGTGCCCGGCTCCAAGGTGGAACCGGGCACCCCGTCTGAAGGAAAGCAAGGGCGAGCCAGTAGCGAGACGCGGACCCTTTCGACCTCGGACGCGTCTTCTCGCCGAGACGAAAAACCCGAGTGCCCGCCCCCAAAGAGACGGGCACCCTACCTGGGGGAATTCGCGGGCAGGACGGGGCGGCTGGCGTCAGTCCCCGCTCGACCCCAAGCGTGTCTGCCAGCCGAGACGCAACAAACTTACTCACTGGTCCTGCCGGTGGTCAACAACATCGGTGCCGCCCCGACGACAACGGCACCGTCCCCATGCTTCCCGGACCACTACCAGCAGTTTTCCCACTTCGATGCCAGCCGTTGAACCTCTAGTTTTATCTAGCAGTCATAACGGCAACGGCCCGCCCCCAAGTGAAGGAGACGGGCCGCGTTCATTCGATCCCCCGAAGTCCGTTCAGCCGTCCAGGACGCCTGCGGCGGACATGATGCGCCCAGAGATACAGCGTAGTGTGAAGGCCAACCCACGATCCTCGGCATTATCGTTTCGCGTCAGAAGCTCCGCCAGACGCTCCAAAGCGGCACCCGCGTCCATGAACCTCCAGGACGGGGCCGCTCACGTCCTGAGGATTAATTGAGGGGTTATGCATGGCGTACCTCCTTAGGGAGAGAGGCCAAGGCGTCTATTGCAGGCCACAGCAAATTGCCGCAGTGCTCCAGGAGGAATCCAAGCCCCTCAATTTCGCCGCTCTCAAATATATTTCCATCAGACACCGACTTAGACAGAAAACGCAAGATGTCCCAAGCCTTCAGAAGATCCATTTGAGCGCCAACCGCCTTGTCAGTCTCAGCCTTCGTCGTTACTTCACTGTCAGCCATGATTCATGCTCCTTCATGGGTTGTGGTTAGGCCCTGGCGGGTGTTCGTTGCACCTTCCAGGGCCGTTTCAATTGGACTCTTCCTGACGGGTCTGCTCTACTTTATCGCAGCAGACGGGGCAAGGTTTGATTTGATATATGAGAGCAAAGGAGACGGACATGATAACGAGCAGAGTCAAGGAAACCATGGAGAGCCAGGGCGTCACCATGCGCGAATTGATCTCAAGGACGGGGCTTTCCATGCAGACCGTCAACCGTGCCCGTGGGGCGATGATCTCTCGCTGTGCGCTCGAAACCCTGGCGGTCATCGCCGGGGCGCTGAAGGTGAAAACGAAGGACTTGTACGAAGAGGTTGGGCCAGAAGGACAGGCGTGATTGTAGGAAGGCTCAGGGAAATAATGGAGGAGCAAGGCGTCACCATCCAGGGTTTGGCGACAGACGCGAACCTGGCTGAACGTACAATCAAGCGCCTGCGAGGGAACGAATTCCGTCAATGTCGTATGGAAACCCTTGAGGCCATCGCCAGCGCGCTGGATGTGAGGGTGAAAGACCTGTTCGAGGAAGTCTGATGATCCGCGCCTTGGCCCGTTTTGTCGCCTCGGTTATTGTCGTTGTCGTCGGTGTTGTCGCCCTCATCTGGCGGGCGTTGTCGCCCCGACAAAAAACCGCTGGAGTGTCGTCGCTGGACTTTGACCGGCTGAAGGAGCGCGAAGGGAAGCGGTGACAGGCTGGATCATGACCTCTGCCCGATGCTCAAAGGCCCCGGCAGGGACTTCTTTTTCCAGGGCGATTGCAGAGGAGACACGCGCCGTGCTCCCGCCCCACATACAAAGGAGAACGCCAATGCTCAACGGAACGCTGAAGGACGAGGATGTGAATTGGGACACCCCGGAATCCCTGGCGGCCCTGCTCCTGACCTCAAAGATACTGGACAACGCCGCCAAGGCCGAAGAACAGAAATTGTCCACTCCGAAGGGCGAGACGCCGGGTGATACGAACTCCGAGAAGCCGAAGACTTAACCCCGTCCCACGACGCCAGTATCGGAAGTGCCCGCCTCCGAAAAGGCGGGCACCCTGCCCGGGGGAATGCAAGGCATGGCCGACAAAAGCGAGAGGCGTGGCCTTTCAACGCCGGGCGTGTCTTCTCGCGTGGACACCGGAATTTCCAGGTGCCCGCCTCCGAAGAGACGAGCACCCCGCCTGCTGACGCGCAAGGTCTGGCCGACAAGGGCGAGCGGCGGAACCTTTCTCCAACAGGCCGTCTTCTCGCCGAGACGCTACAACTTACTCATTGGCCCTGTCGGTGGTCAACAACATCGGTGCCCCACCCAGACAAACGACAACGGCCCGCCCCCAGGTGAAGGAGACGGGCCGTGTTTGCGTTTGAATAGCGTTATTCTGTGCCACGTAGTTGGGCGTCATGGCGTTCCCTGTTCTCTCTCTGCATTGTCAGTCATGCCTACCTTTCCCCTGGCTGCCTTCCTTCGGCCCAAGTCCTCCAACTCGGCCACGGCTTGAGCTTCAACCTCGCGGGCGTACTTCTGAAGCGTCCAGTATGTGACGTACTCCCCGCCCTGCCTGGACCCTGCGAATACGAAGGGGCAGCCGTAGCGCACCTGAAAGGCCAGGATTGATTGCAAGGCCGCGTGCGGGGACATGCGCGACGTGTAGCGATGTCGGGCCACGTCCTCCATGCTGGCCTCGACCACAACGGCGAAGCACTCCAGGGAGCGGGCACGGTCAAGCTCCCGCTCGAAGCGGTCACGGCCCACGGTCAGGCAGCCTATGAGGTCATCCAGGGCTTTGCGCTCGACGGCGGCGCGGTCCTCATGCCCGGATAGGCTGTAATCCCCTGTCGGCAGTCCAGCCCGGACGATCTCAACCGGGAACCGCTCGAAGGCGTAGGGGGCCAGCTCCCGGCTGTCCACGATGAGGGGGAGCGCAGCGTCAGGCGCGGCCATGGTCAGCCACTCCTTCAGCTTCGGCAATCCGCAAACGGGCCTCGGCACGGATTGTAGCGGCCCACCGCTCGACAAGGTGCGGGGGCTGTCCTTGCTTCTGTTGGGCCAGCCACGCCACGACGCCGCGAGGGTCACGCTCGAACCGGGCCAGGGCATCCAGGGGGGAAGCATCGGGAGGAGCGGGCGCGGCCTCCCCGCGTGCCGGAATGTCCAAACCCGTCATATTGACGTTTTTAAGCTCCGCCACGATCTCCGCCTTGTGAGCGCGGGCCACGTCCAGGACGCGGGCGTAAATCCCATCGTCCAGGCTTTCGAGTCCATCCAGTTCAAGGCCACCTTCCGAGGTCAAGTCCACCGCCACGCCTGTTGACTTCATCCAGGCCAGGGCGTTCACAGGACCACCCTCCCTTGACGTTGGAGCGGCTGTTTTCTCTCCCCCACGTCATTTTGACCGGGGACACCGGGGACAACCGGGGACATGGCGTCATTGCTTGCTTCCTGGCGTCCCCGGTACTCTTCCGGGGACCGGGGACAACCGGGGACAAACCCCACACTTCCGCTCGACGTGTCCCCGGTGTCCCCGGTAGCGTTTTCAGAACCGGGGACATGGGAACCAAAGCGGGGCAACGTGTCCCCGGTGTCCCCGTTTGTCCCCGGTGAATTTTGCAATGTCCGCTGTTTTAACGTGTCCCCGGTGATGCCGGGCGCGACATGATAGAATCGCGTCCCACTCCCAACGCCGGGGATGCGCGGCTTGACGGTCAGGTGTTCGGCATCTTGCACCAGAAGGAGGCCAAGGGATTTCAACTCCCGCAGGATCATCCCCGAGTTGTGTCCCTGGCAGACCTCCCCCTTGAACACGTCCTGAAAGACGTAGAAGGACCATTCCCCCGTGTTCTCATCCTTGCGGCGGAACCCGGCCCGGTTGATGGTCTTGGCATCCTGGGAGGCTTCGCCCCACGTCTCGAAACGGGAAGCGCCGTTGACCTGGAAAAACTGCCTCACCTGGGCAAGCCCTGCCGTCACCTCCGCCGCGCCACTCCCGCCCCTGGCGTCCAGCCAATCCCGGAAGCAACGAGCCGCAGCCTGCCGGGCTTCGCCCTTGGGCCAGGGCAGCACCTCCAGGGAAATTCCCAACTCCCCGGCAGCCGCCACCAGCCCGAATCGCCCGGCCACGCGGGAAACTTGGCCGTCAGCATCGCAGGGGCAGACTTCGGCCATGAACTCCCGGATGAACGCCGGGGCAGCTTGGGAGAATTCATCAATCCGCCCGGCCAGCTTATCCAGGAAGGCCCGCAAGGGTGAGCCGTAGATGCTCTTTGCTTTCTCGTTCAGATGGCGGACAAATGCGGCGGAACCGTCGAAACCGTGGACGTTCTCGAACAGCCCGAACCCGGCTCCGGCGTCCGCCTGAATGTCCACGACGCGGACTTGCTGCCCGGCCATAACGCGGCCCCGTCCGTCCTCGCGCACCTTGTCCGCCAGGGTGATTTCCCCCGTGGACATGAACAACACGCGCCATTCCTGGGGCTTCCTGGCCGTGCCATCGCGCCTGGATCGTGCCTTGCCCTGCCCGTTGGTGAGCATGTAGGCCACGGCCCCGGCTGTCTTGGCGTCCGCCTGCCCGATTTCATCCAGAGTCACGAAGCAATCGCAGGCCCCGGAAGAAACCGATTCCAGTGCGTTATCCGTGGCTCGCCATTGACGCAGATAACCGTTGATGCCTCCACCGCCGCAGACGGACCCGGCAACGCGCAATGCCGTAGTCTTGCCGCAGGAGGAGCTAGCCACCAGATGGAACCCGCCCGACTCCTCCCCGGTCAGTTTCAGAAGCGGCGCGGCCAGGGCAGCGGACACGGCCAGCACAAGGCGTGTATTTCCGGGGCAGTATCGTCCGATGGCCTCTTGCCAGTCCTGAAGGCTCCCGGCGATGCGGAAGGCATGGTCAGACGGCCCACCCTGAAGAATGACCTCTTCCCCGTCCTGGGAGCCGTAGACAGCATCCGGCAGGACGAAGCGGCGGTCATGCCACCCCACGCGGGAGACGCACCGGGCGCGGGCCTCGGGGCGGGAAAGGGTCAGGAAGTCATGGAGACGATTCTTGGCCTTCATGCCGCCTGCTGGCCTCAATCCCATGGACAAGAGTTCGCGGCGGTATTCCTGCCCGTCTCCAGCCAGGGCAGACATGGGCATTGCCCAACGGTGCGCCTTACCGTCGCTGTCCACCACTTCGAGCAGACGGCCCCACTCCCGGCCCTCGCCGTCGCGGGTCATCGCCAACACGGCCAACGGGGAGCACAACAAGGACGGTTCTCCGTCGTCTTCCAGGAAGTAGACGCCATCGGCCCGGACCTTGAAGGGGAACCAGCCTTGCGGCGTGGGCTTGGCGGCGGGCTTGGCCTCAATGCCGTACCGCTCCCGCGCCACCGCCTCGAAGCCTACAACGTCCCTCTTGTGGGCCTTGATGTGCGACTTGACCTGTTCCGGGGTCCAGCCTTCGGCCTCCGCGTCCGCCAAGTCCCATCCATCGGCGGAACCGTCAGGGGGCAGGATGATCGACACTTCCCTGGCCCCGGCATCCTTCACCCTGGCGGCCAGGACAAGAGCGGCCTCAAAACCCGGCTTGTCCGCGTCCGGCCAGATTGCAACGCGCCGCCCGGCCAGGGGAGAGAAGTCCGCCTTGCCCACGCTCCTTGATCCGTTCGGCCAGCTCAGGCACACGGCCCCCGGCACAAGACGTTGAGCGGCATCGGTGCTCTTTTCCCCCTCCACCAGCAACACAGGCGCGTCAGGCTTGGCAGCGGCCAGCCGATCAAGGCCATAGAGCGGGCGCGGTTCGGGGAAGCCCTTGAACCGCCACGCCCGTTGCCCGTTGACGTTCTGGCAAACGGTGAGCGGAAGGATTTCCTTCCGGCCCCCTTCAGGCTCGAAGCGGCACACGTAGCCCAGCAACATGCCCGTCGCGTCCCGATATTCCCAATGCGCCACCGCTTGGCCGTGGCGCATGTGCTTGAAGTCCGGGGCGGGCGCTCCGTCAGGAACAGGCAGGACGGGCCGCCATTCATCGGCGGGCTTGGCCTTGGCCTGCCCTTGCGGCCTGGGGGCGCTCCCGTTGCCTCCAGGATCAACGCCAAGCTCCCCGGCCAGCTTCCGGGCCGCTTCGCCCTGCTTGAGGTTGTGGATTGCGGCGTACAAGCTCACGGGGTCAGCCCCTCCCGCCTCCCCGGCGAAGTCCTTCCAGACGCAAGTGGTCAGGTTGACGGACAGGGAGCGGCCCGCTTCGCCGTCCAGGCTCCCGCACACGTATTCTGAACCGTTGACGCGGCCACCGGGCAACCAGCGTGGCAAAAGGCTTTCCAGGCTGGACAGGGCGGCGGCGTTGACCCTGGCGAAGTCGATACGGGGGGCGGTCATTCGCCACCTCCCCGCAGAATGTACCGCGCCACCCGATGCGAGTTGCCCCCGGGCGTGGTGTCCGTGGTCCAAACGGTGACGATGTTGATTCCCTGGCGGCGGAGTTCCATGACGCGGGCGGCGGGATGGAGCACGTCCAGGAGGCGGCGGGCTTCCAACGTGGTCAGGCTGTCCCGGCTCAAGGCGTCCAGAATCCGAGCGCGTTGCGCTGTCGCGGTGTTGGGGTCGCGCATTATGCACCTCCCAGACGCAGGACGCGCAGCAGGAAGGCCACCAGGGCAGCGGGAGCCAATTCATGGACGGCCAGGGAGACGAATAGACGCTTGACGGCGGCGGCGCAGCGGGCGAAGAAAGAAGCGGCCTGCATCTTTTCTTCGCGCCCCTGGCTTCGGTTGGGGGCGCTTCGCTTTTTCACGCTACGCCCCCCACCCGCTTTCTCGTGCGGCGGCGCGGGAATCGATCCAGGCTGCAACTTCCCTTTCATCCCAGCCCACAGCCTGGGCGGACAGCAAAAGGCGTTTGGGGAACTTCCCAGCCAGTTCAAGGCGACGGATGGTGGCGGCGCTCAGGCCGGTGCGGCGGGTGACTTCCGGTTTGCGAAGAATCGCGGGTGACATAGGCATCTCCTTCGGCCCTCGAGGGGCGCAGTGTGATGCCCTGCCATTTGTTGCACAGGGATGAAGAAGTAAAAGAACCCGTTGGGCGTCTTGGGTTCCGGGAACCTATTTGCGCTTGTGTGTTCCGGGAACCCGAGGAAGACAACCGGTTCCCTTTTCGGAGAAAGACAGCACGTTCGGCCTCTTGATACATTCAGCAATGCGACGAAGCAAAAGCGGGAGTCGGCAAAAAGCCCCACACGTCACTTCTTAGTGAATGACAATACTTCTCCAGCATCAATGCATTTATTTGTCCGCCTAAGCAAAAATCGAAAATCCGAGTCTTCCAGGCTGTCTACATTTAAACTCCTTAAATCGAATTTAGACGCCATTTCTTTGATGGCCAGCATAATCGAACCGCGCACATTACCAAGTTCTTGAACCCGATCCCAAAGCCAAAGACCAATCGCCCTTGAAGTCGGGGCATCAGACAGAGACCGCAAACCGCTAGCCATAAAACGCTCAATTGCGTTGTAATCAGTCTCGCCCCAGTTTCCCCCTTCGTTCTTTAGGCTACTTAAGAACGATTGTTGTCTTTTCCATAAAGCCGAAACCTCTTTAACAATCAAGCGTAGATCCTTAGTAAAATCAATAATACATGCCTCTTGTCCGTCTGGCTTCTCTTCATCCACTATCGACACCCATAAAGAAGTGTGCTCGTATTTGCTATGAACACCTACAGGGAATACAGACTTTGCTGCCCGCTGACATATCCACACCTTAGGATATTGGAAGCACTCCCCTTCAATTTCACGCAAAGTTGTATTTGAGTCTTGCCAAGCCCTGGCGTCTTCGGGGTCGAAAACCCTATCAAGAGGCATCAATAAGAATGAAGCAGGAGGAAAACCATCCATCCTCCTCATGTATTGAAAAAGCCAGTAAGAATATGCTGTCGCATCTCCATCTTTCATCGAAAGTTCCCTCAGCTTCATGCCTGAATGAATCCCCGCCCAGGCCGTCAGGGAAGCGGCTTTTCGGGAGCTACCCTAGGGGGGAAATGGCGTCACCTCAAGTTAATGACCTTGCCCGCGCCTTCAACCTCAAGCCCGAGAACCCGCCGTAACCTGTTCTCCCAGGCCATGAGCGCGGCCCGCTTCTCCGTGTCGTAGGAATGCCGGTTGTAGACCTTCAAGATGCCCTGGAGTTGATGGCCCAGCACCTTCTCGGCTACCACGTCGTCAATGCCGATCTCGGCAAGGCGCGTGCGGCAAGTTCTGCGGAGGTCATGAGGCGTGTAGTGCTCATGGATGCCCATTTCCGCCCGGTGTCGCAGGACGCCCCGCGAGAGGCTATGCACGGTGATGGACGCGCTCCGCGCCGCCTGCTGGGAACTGGCGAAGACGAAAGGCCGATTCCCCGCGTACCGCTTGGCCTCCTCGATTGCCTCCAGCGCCAAGGGAGTCAGCGGGACGCGGTGCTCCTGCCCGCCCTTCATCCTGTTGGCCGGGATCGTCCACCAATCCCCGTCGATCTCCTCCCAGGTCATACCCGTGACCTCGCCGGGTCGCTGGCCGGTCAAGAGGATCATGCGAAGCACGAGGCGGGTTGCCGGGTACACGTCCACCTCTTCGAGGCCGTGCCAAAATAGGCGGAGTTCATCGTCATTGAGCACACGCACACGGGGCGCTTCGGAGGGGCGGCGAATTCGCGTTGCCGGGGAATCCTCGATTATGCCCCGCTCCGCCGCAAAGTTGAACATTCGGGCCAGGACGCCAAGAAGCCGGTTGGCGGTGACGGGGGCGCGGTCCCGTACTTCATCCATGAGGATCACAATATCCCGGCGGGTGATGTCCTTCGCCTTTCGGGTCCGCCATGCGGGCAAGGCGTCCTTTTCCACCAACCTCTTGCGCTCCGGGCCTGACTTGGTGGCCTTCAACTCTCGCTCCCAGAACTCTTCCAGCAGATCATGAAACGTTGGGGCAGCCTTCCGCGCCCGCTTGGCGTCCAGTGCTTGCGCCCCTGGATCAATGCCGCGCTTCACGTCCGCAAGCGCCTTGCCGTGTGCCTCGCGGGCCTCCGCCAGAGACATGGAAGGGTAAGAACCCAGCGTCATCCGCCTTCTTTCTCCCCCGAAAACGTACCGGAAAAGCCAACTTTTGTTCCCCGTTGGATGGACGCGCAGATAGAGTCCGCCCCCATCCCCTTCTTCATAGAGCTTTCTCCGTGGGCCAGACCGCTCCACTTTGAGGTGCGTTAATGCCATTGTTTCAGCCCCTTACAGGTCATTTTCTGTGGGCCATTCTGTGGGCCATTTTGACATGAATAGAGGTGACTTCAGGTGAACAGCCATGACCAGCAATTTCGGTCTTTCTGCCTGTTCTGTCAATGGGTTGTGATGATTCTTGACGAGGGTTGAAAAGCCCTGAAAATGTTATCAAATTGCCTTGGGCGCAGGGGGCCGTGAGTTCAAATCTCGCACCCCGACCAAAATTTGTCCAAAGATCAAGGGGTTGGCTCAATTCGAGCTAACCCCTTTTTCTGTTGGATAACCGTCACGGCATTCCTCCTGTCTCAACGCCGGGCCTTATCCCCCCGCCTCAGCACGCCACCCAGCGCCATCGCCAGGAAGTTCCATCAAAACAGAGCGCTTGCCTGCGCTTTCGGCATCAACTTTGCTTGGAAATTGCATCTCTTGCGCAAGGAGCCCGGCATGAATGATCCGGCCCCACCGACAACCATGCCCCCGGAACTGGCGGCGCGCTACACCATGAACGGCCTGGCCGACGTGTACGACTGGTATTTCAACGACAGCTACGCCTCCGGGGAACCCAGGGTCTACGCCCTGCGAACCTTCTCCGAGCTCATGGAAAAGGCCCGCCGGGGGGAAACCCACTACTACGGCGTGACGGATTTTTGGCTCTATCAGGCCCTGGCCCTGTTTCCCCTGACGGGCAAGCGCGTGGCGGTCTTCGGATCGGCGCAGCCCTGGTACGAATCCGTCTGCCTGATGCACGGGGCCAGGGAAGTGGTGATCTTCGAATACGGCCCCATCGTCTCGGAACATCCGCGCGTGCGCATGGTCACCTACGACGAATACGCCAGCAACCCTGAACCCTTCGACATCGGGCTCTCCATATCCTCCTTCGAGCATGACGGGCTCGGCCGCTACGGCGACCCCCTCGATCCCGACGGCGACCTGAAGGCCATGCGCACGGCCAAGTCCATCCTCCGTCCGGGCGGCCTGCTCTTTCTGGCCGTGCCCCTGGGCAAGGACGCCATCACCTGGAACGCCCACCGGGTTTACGGCCTGGCCCGGCTGTCCATGCTGCTGAACGGGTACACAACCCTGGCCAGCTTCGGCTTCGACCCCAGGCAGCTGCTCACGCCCGGCAGAAGCGGCGTGCAGCCGGTGTTTGTGCTGAAGAACGACTAGACCATCAGGCCATGCGCCTGATGACGCGGCGAGCCCACTCGGGGCGCATAATGCCGGAGACCTCCAAGCATGCCAGATACCGTGCCGCTGAAACTCTTTCTCTACCGCGAAGGCGAACACTTCCAGGTTCCGGTGAGGCTTGGCGAAGCAGGCGCCAATCCCGTCCCCATCCCGCTGCTCCAGGACCTGAACGGGCACGGCGACTGCGTTCGGGGGCGTTTCGTGCGCGCAGCCTCGCCCGAGGACGCGGACTACATCGTCTTCCCATATGTACTGGACGTGTTCATCAATGTGATGCGGGCCATGTCGGTCCATTATTTCATCCGGCAGCTGCCGTATTTCCTGCGCCATGAACGAAAGCACGTCTTCTTCCACTGCCAGGACCTGGGCGATCCCCTGTTCACGGACGGCCTGATACTCACCAGTACTCCGGACCGGTTCAATGTGGACGACCCGTTCCAGTCCACCCTGCCCTACGCTCCGGGCGGGCACGTTTTGCGAAACGCCCCGGATTTCGATTTCGACGCCATCGACCTGGATACCAGCTTCGTGGGCGCCCTGTCCGGACCGCTACGCTACGATCTGGCCCAAAGCATCTGTGCCGAGCCGGGACTGCGCGCATTGATCCAGCATCCTGGCACCGGCGACTGGGCCTCCAGGTCTGCCTCCTACCTGCACATGCAGGACAGCGTCAAAAAGAAGGCGCTGGAGGACAGGTTCGTAAGCGCGCTGCGCCGCTCCTGGACCATCCTGTGCCCCAGGGGCAACGGGTCCTCCAGTATCCGCTTCTATGAAACCCTGTGCATGGGGCGCATACCGGTGCACATCTCGGACGCCTACGTCCCCCCCTTCGGGGAGGACATCGACTATTCGCAGTTCTGCCTGTTCATCCCCGAGTCCGATGTGAAACAGGCCGGAAGGATGCTGCGCGCGTGGCTGGCCAGACGCGGCAAGGATGAGCTCATGGCCATGTGCCGCAGGGCGCGTCAGGTGTGGGAGCGGCATTTCCGCCCCGAGAATCATTCGGACGTCTGCCTTGAATACATGCGCAGGCATCTGCCTGAGACGAAGACGCAGGGCCAGCCGCGCTATCAGGCCGGGCCGGGTCCGCTGGCCGCAGACGCCTCCTTGCGCATCATCACAGCGCCCGGACACTACGCAAACATGATCGCCGACGAGCGCAGACTCTGGCTGAACGCCGTGCCGCAAGAGACCATCCCCCCGCCCGGCTCCGACGGCCTTCGCAGCCCGGCAGACCGTCTCGTGGGCGGCGTGCCTTCGCCAGTCACCCTGCAAGAGCTTACGCGCCTGTGCGAACTGGCCAGGGACGTGCCGGAAAACGGGACTGTCGCCTGCTCCGGCGCTCCCTCGGGGGTGCTGTCCATCGCCCTGGCCAACGGGCTCGTCACTTCCTGGAACTTCTCCTCCATCGTGTACGGCGCGGAGGAATGGGAGGAAGACGCAGCCACGGCTGGCGCGTCTCTTGCGGGCTACAAGTCCAACATCCGCCAGGCCCGCGTTCAGGATCTTGTCAGGACCGTGGAGGGCGGGGCGGAGGCCTTTTGCGACGGGTGCGTCCATCTGGCCGTGCTGGCCGGGAAACCCTCGGACATGCTCATGCAGGCCCTGCCGAACTGGCTTGGAAAGATCGCCCCCGGCGGGGTTCTGGCGATCATCCCCCCGGACAAGCGGGCCTGCTGCGCCCTGGCCGTGGCGTTTGCCAGGGACAAGGGGCTTGCCGTGGCGGTGGACGCCGATCAGGCGCTCATCGTGCTGCGAAAGCCCGGAGAGCCCGAGCCGCCTGCCGCACTGGCCAACCGCAAGCGCAGGCTCAGGCCTGTCCGGGGCGCTGCAAGGCTGTCCTCGCCCAAGTGCCAGCCCCGTGCTCCCAAGCCACCTGCTCCAGCCCCTGATCCGCACGGCCAGCGCTTCCTGGTGGTGAAACCCACCGGCGGCATGGGCAACCGGCTTCTGGGCCTCATGTGCGCAGTGCCTTACTGCCTGATGACCGGCAGGCAGCTCTACGTGGATTGGTCGGACTTCATGTATTCCGACCGGGGCGAGAACGTCTTCCCCAGACTTTTCAAGATTCGTGGCGTGCCCTTCTCCTACCAACTGCCGCACGCGCCGGACGTGTACCCCGACTTTTGGAGCAGGGAGCTTACGACGAACTCACTCGTGGAGCAGCTGGGCATCGATCACATGGACCCCAAGGTGATGGACGCCACGCGCATCGAGCTCTGCGGACGGTATCCGCAGACCGTTGCGGCCTTCTGGTCCTTCAACCTGGACCCCATGCAGGCCGCTCTTGACCACATCCGCGAGCATCTGCCGCAGTTTTCGAACCTCACGGCGGACGGCGTCTGCGGGCACGTGATGAAGCAGCACATCCTCCCCAGGCCTGCGGTGTCCGACCAGGTGGACGAATTCGCCGCCAAGCACTTTACCGGCCCCATGATCGGCGTCCACATCCGGCACACGGATATGCGCATGCCCCTGGAGGAGACGTTGCGGAGCGTTCACGCGCTCAAACAGAATATGGGCGCGCGCATCTTCCTGGCCACCGACAATCAGACTGTTGAACGGACGCTGGCCAGGCAGTTCGGGGAAGATCTTGTCACCATGCCCAAACGCTACCCCGACAACGGAAAGCACCTGCACAGCCATCGGGTGGCGGGCATGACCAACTACGAGAAGGCCCTGGACGCAGCCGTGGAGATGTATCTCCTGGCGCGCTGCGACGCCATCGTGCGCTATCAACCCAGCACCTTCGCCCTGGTCAGCTGGTACATATCCGATATCCCGGCCGAGCGCGTGTTCTGCGTGCAGTAGGAGAACCTGGCAGACGCCGGACGCCATGAAGCACGCCCCCATGGTGCGGTGCTTCAACAAACCGGGCAGTTCGGGAGAGTCTTGTTCAGCGCAGAAGCGCCAGGGCCAGCTGGGGCAGGGTGTTCGCCTGGGAGAGCATGGCCGTCGCGGACTGGCTCAGTATCTGACCCCGGACGTAGTTGGCCATTTCCGTGGCGAGGTCCACATCTGAGATTTGAGCCTCGGCCAGCTGGAGGTTTTCGGACTGGAGTTGCAGGGCCTGCACCGTGTTCTGCAGGCGGTTCTGGAGCGCGCCGAGGTTGGCCCGGATTTTGTCCTTCGACACGATGGCCTTGTCGATCTGGGCCAGGGCGTTCTGCGCCAGGGACTGCGTGGAGATCGACTTGCCGTTGGTGGTGGTCGCCGTGCTGCCCACTCCGAACGCCGAGGCAGTGGAACGGCTTATCTGGATGTAGTAATAATCAGCGTCCGAATTGTTCTTCGATCCGAAATGGACCTTCATCTTGCCGGTGGGAGTCAGGGTTGTTCCGTTGTGTGTCGAGCTCGAAAGATTTCCATTCAACAGATATATCCCGTTGAAGTCCGTAGCGTTGGCGATTCTGGTGATTTCCTTTGCCATCGCCTGGTATTCCGAATCAAGCATCTGTCGCTGAGCCTGCGTGTAGGTTCCCGTCGAGGCCTGGGTGGAGAGCTCCTTCATGCGGATGAGTTTTTCATCTATGACGCTCAAGGCTCCGTCTGCGGTCTGAAGCAACGAGATGGCGTCGTTGGCGTTGCGCACTCCCTGATTGAGCGAGGCGATCTCCGCCCGCATCATCTCCCGGACCGCCAATCCGGCCGGATCGTCGCTCGCGCTGTTGATCCGAAGTCCGGAGGACAGCCTGCGCGTGGAGACCTCGAGGCTGTCGTAAGCCTGGCCGAGGTAGTACGCGCTTATCGAGGCCAGGCCGTTGCTATTGATTGAGAGTGCCATCGTAGTTCCTCCGCCGGCAGGAACCGCCGGGGCAAGATGTCGGACCAGGGACATCCGAAAATTTCACCTGTTCAGACAACTTATCGGAAGGCAAAAGGACAACTTTAGGGGCGCGGGCAATGTTCGCGCACGAAAAAGGGACCAGGCCGGACTTCCGGCCTGATCCCCTGATGCGTATCGCATTGCGCCACCCCGGCGGGGACGCCCTCAGCCCAGCATGTTCACCCTGACGGGGCCGCGTCTGGCCGGACGGTGGTATTCCACCGCCGGTTTCCCGAAGAGCATGGCGTACCCGAGGGTGTGGTCCGCCGGGATGCCCAGGCGCTCCACCAGATCCGGGCAGACCGACAGCGCCATCATGAACAGGCCGTCCCACAGCGTGCCCAGCCCGTGCGAGCTCGCCAGGAGCTCGAAAGTGACCAGGGCGATGTGGGTGTCCTGGACGGGGCATGGCGCACTTTTGGGGGCGCTGGTCACGAGCAGGTGCGGCGCTCCCCGGAGGATGACGTCGCGCCCCTGGGTCTTCCAGGCGCTCACCACAAACGCGAGATACTGCCCGGCCAGACCGCCCGGCAGCCTTCCGGACTCCTCCAGCTCCGAGAGGCGGGCCATGATCTCGCGGCTCAGGAAGGCCATGAACTCCTTGTTCCTGACCACCGTGAACAGCACGTCCCTGGCGTTCACCCCGGTGGGCGCGTGGCAGGCCGTGTCCAGGAGTTCATCGATCAGCTCGGGGGGCAGGTTTTCGTCCTGGTAGCGACGCACGGACCTGCGCCACCGGATCAGGTTGCCCATCTGCGCTGAAGAGGGAAGCTCCGGCGCGTCCGGTCCAGCCTGAGCCATGGCCGGATCGTTCCCCAGGATCGACAACGCCCCCGTGGGGCAGACCGCGTAGCAGTGCAGGCAGCGGTAGCACCGCTCCTCGTCGATGATTTCAGGGAGATCGTTCATGGCGATGATGCCTGCCGGGCAATCAGCCTCGCACTCGCCGCACCGGACGCACAACGTCTCATCAACATGGAACTGGAGCATCGTTTTCCTCACTTGTCTCCCTGGCTGGAGAGTTTCCGCAACGCCCAGGCTGTGGCCGGGAGCCCCGGATGAAACGGCTGCCCCGGCCTGCGCGTTGAGTGCAGTCCTGTTCTGGGCACCGTAGCCTGATTGCCGCGCGAATTGAACAGGCAAACGCCCTCGTTGTCTTGCGAATCAGCCGACATATCGCCTTGCTGCGGTTCAGCCTCCAGATTGACGCTCAAAATAGGGCGCAACACCGTACTCGGGGCCACTCCATCCGCATGTCGAGCGGATATTTCCCGCAAAAGAACTGGAAAACCAGCATTACTGCATTTTTTACGACAGTTCCAGCTTCCGGCTTGACACTCTCCAGGGCGTCGTTATGAAACTCCATGCGCTTTGCCCCGGTCTGGAATCTGCACGCCTTTTTCAGGATTTACGGCCTGACCTTCTCGCTGTTGCCCTGCGCGCTCACGGCAGTGTTCCTCTGGTATTTCCTGTCGGACAGGTTGCACTCGCTGTACCTGAACGAGATCCGCCAGACGCTGACTATACAGGGGCAGTTCCTGGACACCTGGATCTCCTACCGGCAGCGCGACATCCAGCGCCTGGCCGAGGTCAAGGAGGTCGTAGGCATGGACCTGGACGCGACGGACCGCTCCTTCCGGCAGTTCCTGGCTGTCATGCCGGAGTTTCGCGGCCTTGGGCTCATCGACGCCAACGGGCGCACGGTGGTGGACACCGTGACCACGCCGGGCCTCTACCTGGGTGACCGGGCCTATTTCAGGGCTGCCGAGCAGGGGAAAAGTTACATTTCCGACGTGCTGGTGGGGCGCGCCACCGGGACCAGCCTCATCATTTTCGCCTCTCCGGTGATGTCCGGCGACGGAGCGTTCCGTGGAGTCATCTTCGCGCCTGTATCCCTGGACATGATCGAAGAAATCATCAGGCCACGGATTCAGTTCGAGGGGCGCACGCTGCTGCTGGACAAGTCCCGCAAACTGATCTCCGGCGCGCAGAGGATGGGGCCGGGCGCGGCGAACGGCATGCCCCACCCCGCATCCCACTCCATACGCACCGACGGCGAGAGCTTCACCTACAAAGGGCTGGACGGAGAAGAGATCGTGGCTGTGGCGCTGCCCCTGGACACCCTGGGATGGGTGCTGGTGGGAGAGGTGAAGGCCGAGGCCATGCGCAAGGCCGTGCGGCCCGTGCTGGGCTGGGTGCTGGCGGCGGGCGGGGTGTCCTTCCTGCTGGCCCTGCCGCTCCTGTTCAGGATGGCCCGGCAGGTGGAGTCCGTGGTCATGCCTTTGGCTCGGCACGCACGCGGCGTGGCCGGGGGAAACTATTCCCAGCCGCCGCCGGAGGTCCGCCTCGACAAAAGCCCGCTGGAACTGCGCGTGCTGGCCGAAGCCTACGAGACAATGCGCGCAAAGATTCTGAGCGACATGAACCTCCTGGAGACCCTGGCCCTCACCGACGACCTGACCCGGTTGCCCAACCGGCGCTGCCTCATGGAGGAAGGGTTGCGCCTCCTTGAGATCAGCGCACGTGCAGGCAACCCCTGTTCCTGCATGATCATCGACGTGGACCACTTCAAGGACGTGAACGACCGCCTGGGCCACGCCATGGGCGATCAGGTGCTGGCCGCGCTGGCCACGGTATTCCGCGAATCGCTTCGCGGGGCCGACCTGCTGGGACGACTCGGCGGCGAGGAATTCCTGGTGATCTGCACCAACACCGACGCGGCGGACGCTCTCCACCTGGCGGACAGGCTGCGCCAGAACCTGCGCGGCATCACTTCCGGGCCGTTGGCCGACCTGAACATCACCGTCAGTATCGGCGTGGCCACTTTGACTGCGCCGGTGGAAGACGCCCCCGCCCTCTTCGACCGCCTGATCCTCACGGCGGACATGGCCATGTACCAGGCCAAGACCTCCGGACGCGACAAGGTGGTGCTGGCCAACTGCGATCCCAGGCAGTCCACCTGCAACGACTTCATCATCTGAGCCGCCCCCATGCACTACGAAGGCAACATCATCCGCCCGCCAAGCGAAGCGGACAGCATCCTGCTCCAGGTCACGGTGGGCTGCTCCCACAACCGGTGCGCCTTCTGCGGAGCATACACGGGCGAGCGGTTCCGCATAAAGGACGAGGCCCGCGTCTTCGCGGACATCGACTACGCGACCCGGCACATGCCCATGCTGCGCCGCCTCTTCCTGTGCGACGGCGACGCCATGGTCCTGCCCATGGCGCGCCTGCGGGCCATGCTTGCGCGTATCCGGGAGCGGCTGCCCCAGGTGGCGCGGGTGGGGACCTACGCCAGCGCCCGCAGCCTTCGCGGGAAAAGTCTGGCGGAACTGACGGAACTTCGCTCCCTGGGCTTGTCCATGGTGTACATGGGGCTGGAATCGGGCGATGATGCGTTGCTCGCGCGCATGGGGAAAAAATCCTGCGTGGCGGACATCCTGGACAAGTCCCGACTGGTGCGCGAGGCCGGGATGAAGCTGTCGGTCACGGTGATCGCGGGCCTGGGCGGCAGCGGGGGATGGCAGCGCCACGCCCGGCTGACCGGGGAAGCGCTCACCGCCATGCAACCGGATCAGGCCGCGTCTTTGAGCCTGATCCCCGTTCCGGGCACCCCGCTCTGGGATTGGATCGCTGACGGCAGCTTCAGCCTGCCCCAGGGGCTGGACATGGTGCGCGAACTGCGGATGACGCTCGAGCACACCAACATGGAGCGCGGGCTTTTCCTGGCGGATCACGCCTCCAACCATGTGCCGCTCAGGCTGCGCATGCCCCGCGACAAGGCGCGCGGCCTTGAACTTCTGGACGCCGCCCTGGCCGGGGAGCGCCCCATCAGGCCGGAACGCGCCAGAAGGCTGTAAGCCAGCCGCTCCAAGCCACGCGCGCGGAGTTCCCCGACGCAACCCCATCCCCGCGAGCCTGGACCGTCGAGCCGGGCTGCCTGCCGGACGACACGAGGAGTTGCCATCAATGCCCGCAGACCCAATGAGAACAATCCTGCTGCTCGCGGCGTACGCCCTGCTCTGCCTGGCAGCCGCATGTCCCGCCGTCGCCGCCGACCATACTCCCGGCGAGTTCGACTTCCGCGTGCCCAAAGGTTCCACCACCGCCCAGATGAAGGCCTGGATCAAGGAGTCTTCGGCGCGCCACGGGCTGGACCCGTTCCTGGTGCAGGCCCTCATGGAGGTGGAATCCGGCGGCGACGCCAGCGCCGTATCGCCCAAGGGGGCGCAGGGGCTCATGCAGATCATGCCCCAGACCGGCAAGGGCCTGAACCTGGGCGACCCGTTCGACCCCTCGGCCAACATCGAGGCGGGCAGCCGCTACCTGAGCCAGCAGCTCAAGGCCTTCGGGGACCTGCGCCTGGCCCTGGCCGCCTACAACGCCGGGCCGGAAGCCGTGCGCAAGTACGCAGGCATCCCGCCCTTCCCGGAAACCCAGCGCTACGTGGCCGCTGTGGCCAACCGGTTCATCGTGCTGAAAACGGGAAAGGGGATGGACGCCTTCGTGAAAAAGGCCCTGGAGAATGCGGGAGTCGGGAAGTGAGCGGGCGCGCCACTGTGACCTAAGCCGGGACAGCCTCGCGCGAGGCGGCCCAGCGCGACAATATCGCCGTGACCACCAGCGAGAACAGCAGCCGCGCCACGAGCGTCCCCCAGGGGCTGGCACCGATCAGCGCCAGGAGCAGCGTGTCCTCGATGAGCGCGTGCGACAGGCTCATGAGCGATACCGCAGCGAACACGTCCTTCTTGGGGATGTGCCCGGCCTGGGTCTCGTGGATGATGAGCCCGCCGCCGTAGGTCAGCCCCATGGTCATGCCGATCACGGTGACCGTGGCTGCCGTGGGACCGATGCCCATGAGCTTCAAAAACGGCGCCAGCAACGCCTCCAGGAGGCGGGTCAGCCCAACGGCGTTCAGGAAACGCATAAGGCCCATGAGCGCCAGGATGATCAGGAAGATGTAGCCGAGGTTCTTGGTTTCACCCCAGGCCCAGTTCAGGAGCCCGGCGTCCTGCCTGGGTGGCAGCCAGAGCATCACCGCAGGCCCGGACAGGAAATCCCCGCTTTTGAGTATCAGGTGCAAAAGCCAGGCGCACATGAGCGCTCCGCCGACGCGCAGCGCGTTCTGCCCCAGGAAGCTCACCCCGCAGCGTTTGGTGACCTGGCCTTCCACCAGCAGGTTGTGCGCGATGAGCATGAGCACGCCGAGCACCGTGGCCTGGGCGATGGTCACCGGGCCGGTCTCGGCGGACAAGGCCTGGAAGACCAGAAGCCCGCCGTAGATGTTGGAGAGCATGGCCGTGGCCCAGGCCAGCCCCATCCCCGCAGGCAGGCCCACCAGCTCCATCACCGGTCCGAGCGGCGCGGCCAGATACTCGATGATGCCGAGCTCCTTGAGCACCTTCACCACCACGATGATGGGGATCATCACCTTGAACAGCGCCAGGCTCACCCTAAGCGAGTCGCGCAGCAGGGAAACCGTCGCGCTGGCCATGGCGGACGGGAAAGCTCCGCCCATTACACCTCCCTGCTCTGGCTCAGGGCCTTCAGGATCTTCTGCTTGAGCACGGACCCGTCGATGGGCTTGGTCATGAAATCGGCAATCCCGAGCTTCATGGCCTCAACGACCACCTTTTTGTTGGGCATGCCGGTTATCATGATGAAGGGCGTGGCCGCGAAGCGCTCGTCCCCGCGCATCTTGCGCAGGAGTTCCAGTCCGTCCACGCCAGGCATAAGCCAGTCAGCCACCACCAGCCCGATGGGGGTGGACTCCATGATGTTCCAGGCCTCCGCGCCGTTGCTGGCCTGGTAGATGGCGTGCATGCCGAGCGGCTCCAGGATTGCTTCCACAATGCCGCGAATGATGGGTGTGTCGTCCACAACCAGAAGGTTCGTTTCCCCAAGTATCCGTCTCAGGCGTTGAATGGACTGCTGATCCATGCTGCCGCTCCGTTTTCCTGCGTTTCTGGGCGTTACGCCTCCACCGGGCGGATGCGAGCGCCATTCCTACCAGTTCAGTCATTAATTGACCAGCGCAGAGGCGGGTCCACGGACTACGTGAAACGCGCATTTTACCGGAGGTTTTCTCATGCGCCAGCCTGCGCGCAATCTCCCGCGCGTGGTTCCCGTGCGGATGCGGGCGGGCATTGGCCGCGCCACCGTGCCGGCCTGGGGTCTTGCAGCCCAGGAAAAAGACCGGGGGCCAGAAGCCCCCGGTCGCTCGGATAGTCGGGAATCGAATCAGGCGGTCGCGGCTACTTCTTGGTGACCACCATGTTGATCAGGCGCACCAGCTGGTGGGTGAATCCGGCCTCGTTGTCGTACCAGATGACCACCTTGAGCATGTTGTTGTCCAGCACGGTGGTGAGGGGGCCGTCCACCACGCCGCCGTGGGTGTCGCCCAGGTAGTCCACGGAGACCAGGGGCTCGTCGGTGTAGCCCATGTTCTCGTTGGACTTGGACTTCAGCAGGGCGTTGACCTCTTCCTTGGTGACGGACTTCTCCATCTCGCAGGTCAGGTCCACCAGGGAGCCGTCGGCGGTGGGGACGCGGATGGAGTAGCCGTCCAGCTTGCCCTTCATCTCCGGCATGACCACGGTGACCGCGCGGGCGGCCCCGGTGGTGGTGGGGATGAGCGAGATGCAGGCGGCGCGGGCGCGGCGGGGGTCCTTGTGGGAGCCGTCCAGGATGCGCTGGCTCATGGTGTAGGAGTGGATGGTGGTCATGAGGCCGTGCTTGATGCCGAAGGCGTCGTTCAGGGCTTTGGCTACGGGAGCCAGGCAGTTGGTGGTGCAGGAGGCCGAAGAGACGATGTGGTGCGCGGCGGGGTCGTAGTCGGCCTCGTTCACGCCCATGACCACGGTGCAGTCCGGGTTCTTGGCGGGGGCGGAGATGATGACCTTTTTCGCCCCGCAGGCCAGATGCTGGGACGCCTTCTCGCGGTCGGTGAACTTCCCGGTGGTGTCCACCACGATGTCGATGCCGTGTTCGGCCCACTTCCACTCGCCGCCGGGGCAGCGGGTCACCACGATCTTGTTGCCGGCCACGGTGATGCCGTTCTCCCAGGTGCCCACTTCGCCCTGGAAGATGCGGTGCACGGAGTCGTACTTCAACAGCCGGGCCAGCTCGGCATTGTCGGCGCGGGCGTTGATGACCCCGATCTCGATGTTCTTGTCGCCAGCCAGTATCCGGGTCAGGTAGCGGCCGATGCGGCCGAATCCGTTCACGCCAATCTTGATCGCCATGGATGCCTCCTGGGTCTTTCTGCGAAGCCCGCGTGGTGATGAGTATGAAAAAACACAAGGGGCCGACCCGGCCCCCTGCCCGTTGATCGCTTTATGCCTTGCCGGAACAGCCCAGCACGTTCCTGATCTTGTGAGCCACCATGTCCCGCACGGCGTCGCGGGCGGGCACGAGGTACTGGCGGGGATCGAAATCGCTGGGGTGCTCTGCGAAATGTTTACGGATGACAGCGGTCATGGCCAGACGGATGTCCGTGTCGATGTTGATCTTGCACACGGCCATGGTGGCGGCGCGGCGCAGCATCTCCTCGGGCACGCCCTTGGCGTCGCCCACGGCGCCGCCGTAGGTGTTGGCCATCTTCACGAACTCCTGGGGCACGGACGAGGAACCGTGCAGCACCAGGGGATAGCCGGGCATGAGCTTGCCGATCTTCTCCAGGCGGTCGAAGTCCAGCTTGGCCTCGCCCTTGAACTTGTAGGCCCCGTGGCTGGTGCCGATGGCGATGGCCAGGGAGTCGCAGCCGGAGCGCTCCACGAATTCCACAGCCTGGTCGGGATCGGTGTAGATGCTGTGCTCGGAGCTGACCTCGTCCTCCACGCCAGCCAGGCGGCCAAGCTCCGCCTCCACGAACACGCCCTGCGCGTGGGCGCATTCCACGACCTTCTTGGTCAGGGCGATGTTCTCCTCAAAGGGAAGGTGCGAGCCGTCCACCATCACCGAGGTAAACCCGGCCTTGATGACCATCTCGCAGATCTCGAAGTTCTGGCCATGGTCCAGGTGCAGCACCACCGGAAGGTCGGTGTCGTCCATGGCGGCTTCCATGAGCTTCATGATGTAGTTCTCGCCCGCGTACTTGCGCGCCCCCGCCGAGACCTGGAGGATGAGCGGCGAACGCTCCTGGTTGCCAGCGGCGATGATGCCCTGGATGATCTCCATGTTGTTGACGTTGAAGGCGCCGACGGCGTAGCCGCCTGCGTAGGCTTTATCGAACATTTCCTTGGGCGAAACCAAAGGCATGACGCTCTCCTCCTTGAGGGGTGTGGGCGGATTATGGGCTGGTGATGACAGGGCGCGGAAAGCGCCCCGATACGCCGGGGATATAGGCTTGAGCCATCTTTTTTGTCAACGAAAAGCCCCGGTTTGCCGCCCGCTTGGCCCCCCGCGCCGTGGCTTCCCGGCCAAATAAAAGGACCGGGGACGCATGCGCGTTCCCGGCCCTGGATGGTTGTCGTCCATGCGGCGGCGCGGCCTACTGGAAGCGCACCGGCAAAGCCTTGGACAGCGCGTCGCACAGGCCGGCATGGGCCTTGTCCACGTCCTTGTCGGTGAGGGTGCGCTCGGCGTGGCGATAGGTGATGCGGAAGGTCACGTTCTTCTCGGTCGCGCCTTCGGGCTCGAAGAGGTCGTGCACGGCCACGTCCTCCAGGATGGCGGCCTTGTGGGCGCGCGCTGCTCCCAGCACCTCGGCCACGGAGAGCGTGGAAGGCATCACCAGGGTCACGTCGCGGCGCGACGGCGGGAACTTGGGCAGGCCCCGGAAACGGATGGAGCGGTGCTGGTGCAGGGCCATGAGGGCCTCGGCGTCGAGCTCCGCCATCCACAGTCCGGCCTTGGCCTCGTAGCTGTCGGCCACGTCCTGGAGCACGCGGCCCATGACGCCGAGCACGCGCCCGTCCAGGCTCACCTGCACGCAGGGCGAAAGCCAGGGGTGGTCCTTCTGCACGGCGTACTGTGCGCCCGACAGGCCAAGCGAGGACAGCAGCTGCTCCACCAGCCCCTTGAGGTCGGAGTAGTCGACCTTCTCCTCGGGCCAGGGGAAGGAGCCGAAGCGCGCACCGCACAGGGCGATGCCCAGGCGATGGGCCTCGCGCACGGTGGTCTCGCTGGCGCTGTCCGCGGTGAAGGCCTTGGCCAGCTCGAACAGGCGAAGCGTGGCGTTGCCCTGCGACAGGTTGTGGCGAACGGCCTTCATGAGCCCGGGGGCCAGCTCGGTGCGCATGACGTTCTGGTCTTCCGAGAGGGGGTTGGCCACAGGGACGCGGCCCTCTCCCGGCAGGCCCAGCAGGTCGAGTTCCTGCTGGCCCACGAAGGAGTAGTTCACGGTCTCGCGAAGGCCAGCGCCGCAGGCCCAGGTCTTCAGGCGGCCCATGAAGGGCACTTCCGCGCCCAGGCGGTCAGGCACTTCGAGGGATTTCAGCATCTTGGGCATGGCGGCCGGGATGCGGTCCATGCCGTACACGCGCGCAACCTCTTCGATCAGGTCCACCTCGCGCTCCAGGTCCTGGCGGGCGGGCGGGGGCGTGATGGTCCAGGCGTCGGCGGACTTGAGCTCCACCTCGCAGCCCAGGCCCTGGAAGGTCTTGCGGCAAAAATCGTTGGAGAGCTCGATGCCCAGCAGGCTCACCGCCTTGGCGGGCCTGAACCCGATGGGCGAGGGCTTCCAGGGCTTGGGCTCGGCCTCGGCGATTCCGGGCAGCACGCGACCGTCGGCCACCTCGGCCATGAGGGCGGCGGCGCGGTTCATGGCGAAGAGCGAGCCGGGCTGGTCCACGCCGCGCTCGTAGCGGTAGGAGGACTCGCTGGAGAGGCCCAGGCGGCGGGCGGTCTTGCGGATGGTGGCCGGGTTGAACACGGCGCACTCCAGCAGCACCTCGGTGGAGCGGTCGGAAATTTCGGAGTTCTCGCCGCCCATGACGCCTGCCAGCGCAACGGCCTTGGCCCCGTCGCGGATCAGGAGGTCGCGGGTGGTCAGCACGCGCTCCTGGCCGTCCAGGGTATTGAAGCGCGTGCCCTCGGCGGCGCGGCTTATCTCGATGTAGTCCCCGGCCAGCAGGTTCCTGTCGAAGGCGTGCAGGGGCTGGCCAAGTTCCAGCATGACGTAGTTGGTCACGTCCACGATGTTGTTCACCGGACGCTGGCCCATGGCGGTCAGGCGGTAACGCATCCAGGCGGGAGAGGCCTTGATCTCCACGCCACGGATGATGCGGGCGCGGTACACCGGGCACAGTTCGGGCTCGGGGATGCGGATGGACACCAGGGTGGACGCGTCCGGGCCGTCCTCCTTCAGGTGCACCGAAGGCATGGTCAGTGGCAGGCCAAAGGCCATGGCGGCCTCGCGGGCCAGCCCCAGCACGGAGAGGCAGTCCGCCCGGTTGGGGGTGATGCCGATCTCCAGCACCACGTCGTCCAGGTTCATGGCCTCTGCCAAAGTCTTGCCGGGCTTAAGTCCTGCGGGAAGCTCCAGGATGCCCTCGCTCTTCTCGGCCAGGCCCAGCTCCGACTCGGAGCAGATCATGCCGAAGGACTCCACGCCGCGAATCTTGCTCTTCTTGATGGTCAGCCCGCCGGGCAGCACCGTGCCGATCCTGGCCACGGGCACGCTCAGACCGGCAGCCACGTTGGCGGCGCCGCACACGATCTGCAGGGGTTCGCCCTGCCCCACGTCCACGGTGCACACCGAGAGCTTGTCGGCGTCAGGGTGCTTCTCGCGGGTGAGCACGTGGCCCACCACCACGTCGGCGGTGGCCGCGAAGGGACGGCTTACGCCCTCCACTTCCAGGCCCAGCATGGTCAGGCGGTCGGCCAGGGTGTCCACGGATCCCTCGTAGGGGACGAACTCGCGCAGCCAATTGAGAGAAAGCAGCATTCAAAAGCCTCCGGCGGTCAAGGTCCGGCCTTCGTTCAAGGCAGGCGACATCATGAAAATTTGATTCGTTCCGAGTATTCCACTGTCCTGCGGCACATATCCAGGAG
Source organism: Fundidesulfovibrio putealis DSM 16056 (assembly GCF_000429325.1). Classification (NCBI taxonomy): domain Bacteria; kingdom Pseudomonadati; phylum Thermodesulfobacteriota; class Desulfovibrionia; order Desulfovibrionales; family Desulfovibrionaceae; genus Fundidesulfovibrio; species Fundidesulfovibrio putealis. Next base: position 168,485 of record NZ_AUBQ01000005.1, on the reverse strand, counting down.
CGGCGGAGTAAAAGCGATTATCTCGTCGAGAAATTTGGGGTAGTCCACAATTCGGTATTCGTGGGCGATCTCGTTGCGCAGTTGACGAATGGTGCGCCCCATGGCCTCATCATCGAAAAGACCGCGTTTGTGCGCGCGATTGAGCCGGTCGATGATGGACCCGCTGTCTTCAAGCTCAACCTCGTCCAAGGCTCGGAAGACCTGTTTGACCAAGATGTCCGAAGTTCTGGCGAAACGACTCGTGAGAGCGTCGGCCTCGACGAGTTCTGACCGGGTCAACGAAACCCTGCCGCACAAATCCCGGCAGAACTCGTAGGAATCCTGCAGATGAACCAGAGATGGCCTCAGCTGTGCCAACGAATCACGCAGGTTTTGCTGCGCTGAAGACGTTTTCATAGCTGTACCGCCTTCTCCATGGCCATCTGCACGAACGGCTCGCTCGCGTCCTTGTCCTTGGCCACGACTATGTCGATCTTCTGTTCACCGAGCTTTTCCTGGAGTTCCCACCAGACTGCACTCTTCTCCTTCCAGCCCATGGACTGCGAGAAAATGAGCAGGTCGATGTCGCCGCCGCGCTTGGAATCGTCCGCGCGCGACCCGAAAAGCCACACTTCGGCCTGCGGGTCCTGCGCGGCCACGGCAGCCTTTATGATGTGCTTTTCTTCGGGAGTGAGGCGCATGGCCTGGCCCCGCAGCCTACGCGAACTGGCCCAGGAAGCGGACGTCGTTCTCGAAGAAGAGCCGCAGGTCGCCCACGCCGTACTTGAGCATGGTCACCCGCTCCACGCCCATGCCGAAGGCGAACCCGGAATACACTTCCGGATCGATGTCCACGGCTTTCAGCACGTTGGGGTCGATCATGCCGCAACCCAGGATCTCCACCCAGCCGGTGGACTTGCACACGCGGCAGGTCTGCCCGCCCACGTGTCCCTTGCCCTCGCACATGACGCAGGAGATATCGACCTCTGCGCTCGGCTCGGTGAAGGGGAAGAAGCTGGGACGGAACCGCACCAGGGTGTCGGGTCCGAAGATGCGGTGCACGAAAAAGGTGAGCGTGCCGCGCAGATCGGCCATGGTGACGCCCTTGTCCACGAGGAAGCCCTCGATCTGGTGGAACATGGGCGAATGGGTGATGTCCGAGTCGCGGCGGTAGACCTTGCCCGGAGCGATGGCCGCCACGGGAGGCTTGCGGGAAAGCAGCGTGCGCACCTGCAGGGGCGAGGTGTGCGTGCGCAGGAGGATGTTGTCCCCGATGTACAGGGTGTCCTGCATGTCGCGGGCGGGATGTTCCGGCGGGAAGTTCAGGGCCTCGAAGTTGTAGAAATCGGTCTCTATCTCCGGGCCGGTGACCACCTCGAAACCCATGCCGGAAAAGGCCCGGCAGATTTCGTCGGAAACGATGCTCAAAGGATGCAGGCCCCCCGTGGGGTGCGACCTGCCCGGCAGGGCGGGGTCGAACCCGGCGAGCATGGCCTCGTCCTGGGCGCGCTTGAGTCCCTCCAGACGCACGGTGTAGTGCGCCGTGAGTTCCTCTTTCACGGTGTTGGCCGTCTGGCCCGCCTGGCGCTTCTCCTCGGCGGTGAGGCCGGGGAGCTTGGCCATGATCTGGGCCAAGCGGCCCTTGCGGCCCAGATAGGCCACGCGCAGTTCCTCAAGGGCCTCGAAAGAGGACGCCTGGCCGAGGGTGTTCTTGGCTTCCCCGGCCAGGGCGGTCAATTCCTCAATCAGGGCCTGGCCTGAACTCACACGCTCACCTTGGCTTTGGCGACTTCGGCCAGCTTGGCGAAGTCGGCCTTCTCGCGAACGGCCATGTCAGCCAGGACCTTGCGGTCCAGCTCGATGCCGGCCAGCGACAGGCCGTGGATGAACTTGCCGTAGCTTATGCCGTTCTCGCGGGCGGCGGCGTTGATGCGCATGATCCACAGCTTGCGGAACTCGCGCTTCTTAACCTTGCGGTCGCGGTAGGCGTAGGCCATGGCGCGCTCGACGTTCTCGCGGGCGGTTTCGTACAGCACCGAACGGGCGCCGACGAAGCCCTTGGCCAACTTCAGATACTTCTTGTGCCGCTTATGGGCGGCCTGTCCGCGTTTGACACGCATGGGATGGTCCTCCTGAGTGAGAAGAGAGGAATCGAGAGGAAACTTTTTGAAAAAAGTTATCCTCTCGAGCTCTCCTTCAAAAACTTTTAATAGGCTTCGCGTCGTGGAGCTTTCGCTTCACAACCCCCTATTGCAGGGTCCAGGGGGATCATCCCCCTGGCGGGTCCAGGGCAGAGCCCTGGTGGGGGTTGGGGCGAAGCCCCAACACGCCCGCGCCTTACGCGTAAGGCAGCAGACGCCTGACCGCGCCCTCGTTGGCCGAGTCCACGATGGCCGAGGTAGACAGCGAGCGCTTACGCTTGGCGGTCTTCTTGGTCAGGATGTGGCGCTTGTTCTGCTTGCGACGGCGGAACTTGCCGGTGCCGGTGGTGGTGAAGCGTTTCGCCGCGCATTTATTGGTCTTGATCTTGGGCATGTGATCCTCCTGAAAATACGGCCCGCCCCGGATTTCCGGGACGGGCTGCGAGCCTTAGCCCGCGGAAATAGTATATATGCGCCTATGGCTTCTTTTTCACGGTGGGGGCCAGCATCATGTTCATGATGCGTCCCTCGAACCGGGGCTCCTGTTCCACCTTGGCCAGGTCGCCGAGATCCACCACAATGCGCGCCAGGATGGCGGCGCCACGGTCCTTGTGGACAACTTCGCGGCCACGGAAGAACACGGAGACCTTGCAGCGGTCGCCCTCTTCCAGGAAGCGGCGAATGTGCTTGAGCTTGGTCAGGTAGTCGTGTTCGTCGGTCTTGGGCCGGACTTTGATTTCCTTCACAAGGATGACGGTGGACTTCTTCTTGGCTTCCTGCTGCTTTTTCTGCTGCTGATACTTGAACTTGCCGTAGTCCATGATTCGGCAGACAGGGGGATCGGCTGCGGCGGCGACTTCGACAAGGTCCAGACCCTTTTCCTGGGCCAGTCGAAGGGCTTCGCTGGTGGGGATGATACCCAATTGCGAGCCGTCGTCAGCGATCACCCGCACCTCGCGGGCGCGGATCTGATGATTGCAGCGGGCGGTGTCACTGGCAGAAGATATAGCGCATTCCTCCTCGTTTGAATGGGGCCTGGCAGTCGTCCAGGATGGCCTGAATGACCTCGTCCACTCCCTTCAGTCCCAAATTCTCGCCCGAACGCAGGCGCACGTTGACGCCGCCCTGCTCAAGCTCCTGATCCCCGATGACGAGCATGTAGGGGACCTTCTCCAGTTGAGCCTCGCGCACCTTGTAGCCCAGCTTCTCGTTGCGCGTGTCGGCCTCGACGCGGATGCCCGCGTCGCGCAGCCGCTCGTATACGAGGGCCGCGTGGGCGTCATGGGCTTCGGTGACAGTCAAAATACGCGCCTGCACCGGTGCGAGCCACGTGGGGAAAGCTCCGGCCGTGTGCTCGATCAGCACACCCATGAACCGTTCCACGGCACCCAGCACGACGCGGTGCAGCATCACGGGCCGGTGCTTTTCGCCATCCTGACCGGTGTATGTCAGGTCGAAGCGTTCCGGCAAGGTGAAATCGCACTGTATGGTCGCGCACTGCCACCGGCGATCTAAAGCATCCTTGAGTTTGATGTCAATCTTGGGTCCGTAGAACGCGCCGTCGCCCTCATTGATGGTGAAGGGCATGTCGATGGCCTGCATGGCCTGGGACAGCGCGCTGGTGGCCAGTTCCCACGCCTCGTCGGACCCGATGGACTTCTCGGGACGGGTGGATAGCTGGGCTTCGAACTCGAAGCCGAACAGGTCCAGCACGTCCTTGACGAAATTGATGATGGCGATGATCTCGTCCTGCAGCTGGTCCGGGCGGCAGATGATGTGCGCGTCGTCCTGGGTGAACTGGCGCACGCGCAAGAGGCCGTGCAGCACGCCGGACTTCTCGTGGCGGTGCACCACGCCAAGCTCGAAGTAGCGCAGGGGCAGGTCGCGGTAGGAGCGCAGGCGCGACTTGTAGATCAGCATGTGCGACAGGCAGTTCATGGGCTTGACGCCGTAGGCCTGCTCGTCGATCTCGGTGAAATACATGTTCTCGCGGTAGTTCTCGTAGTGCCCGGAGCGCTCCCAGAGGTCGCGCTTGAGAAGCTGCGGGCCCTGGACGATGCCGTAGCCCCGGCGCAGGTGCTCCTTGCGCTCGAAGTCTTCCAGGATGGTGCGCACCAACGCGCCCTTGGGATGCCAGATCACCATGCCCGCTCCGGCCTCGTCGGAGAAGCTGAACAGGTCCAGCTGGGTGCCCAGGCGGCGATGGTCGCGCTTCTTGGCCTCTTCCAGGCGGTGCAGGTAGGCCTTGAGCTCCTTGGGGTCGGCGAAAGCCGCGCCGTAGATGCGCGACAGCATCGGGCGCTTCTCGTCGCCGCGCCAGTAGGCCCCGGCAACGTGGGTGAGCTTGAAGGCCTTGAGGAACCCGGTGGAGGGCACGTGGGGTCCGCGGCACAGATCCACGAAATTTCCCTGAGTGTACAGCGAGACGCCGTCGGAGGGGATGGCCTCCAGCACCTCAAGCTTGTACTCCTCGCCCATGCCCTTGAACACTTCCGCAGCCTCGGGCTTGGTGGCGGCGCGGCAGGTGAAGGGATGGTTTGCGGCAACGATCTTCTCCATCTCGGCCTGGATGGACTCCAGGTCGTCGATGGTGAAGGGGCGCTCGTAAGCGAAATCATAGTAGAAGCCGTTCTCGATGGCCGGGCCGATGGTGACCTGGGCGGTGGGGAACAGCTTTTTCACGGCCTCGGCCAGCACGTGGGCGGTGGAGTGCCGGATGACGTCCACGCCTTCGGGGCTGTTGGCTGCGATGGGAGTAAGTTCGGTGCAGGTATCGGGAAGAGGGGCGGACAAATCCAGAAGCGCCTCGCCGCAGCGAGCCACTACCGTGTTCTTGTAGGCCTTTCCGGAAAGGGCTTTGGCAAGCACCTCCCCGACCGACTGACCGGCCTGGGCCTCGACGATTTGATCACCGACGCGAATATTCACGCTGTCGCTCCCTGCGCGTCAAAAAAAGGGAGGCTGCGCCTCCCTGTGGGGTCGTGTGGTAGGACCGGGGAGATTTGAACTCCCGACCCCTTGCGTGTCAAGCAAGTGCTCTCCCCCTGAGCTACGGTCCTACACGGGCAAAACGAAGGGTCTGTTTATGCTTGGGCTCAAAACTTGTCAAGCGCCAACATTCTTTTCCCAGCGCTTATTTCAACTTTTCTTCGCGGCCTGCCCCGCCAGACGACAAGGCTTGTCGGCCACCCCATGACGCGGATGCGCTTATGCCCGGAAGACGCGACAAAAGCTAGCCCCCCGGATGACCTTTCCCTCAACTTACGGTAAAGTAGGCCCCGTCTCTCCATCGGCGCCAAGCCACGGCTGATCCGAACCATTTTACGGAGGCACCCCATGGACCAGGCTCATCCCCCGGGATTACGCGATCTCCTCGACTATCCCCTGATCTCGGCCCTGCTCGGACGCCGCTCCCGCCGTTTCGGCCTGGGCATGGAAATCCCCGACGGGATCTTTGCCCACAAGAGCAGCCAGCCTCCAAGCCCCCTCTCGGAATTGGAGACCATGCTGGTGACCACGGCCTGCGGCGGAAACACCAGCTGGCACCACATGCTCTTCCGCGCCGCACCCTACGCTCCCCGGCTGTCCAATTACAGCGCAGCGGCGGGGGGGCGGACCTTCCCCTCGGCAGCCGGGTTCGAGACCAGCCAGACCTTCTTCACCGACGACACCGGGGTCTACGTCCTGGACACCCGCGACGCCCCGGCCTGGGCCGAGCGCGGAGGCGACGGAAGCCTGGACCTTGAGGCCATGCTCGAAGCACACCGGGGCCGCGTGCGCAAGCTCCAGGACGCCCGACTGGGCGTTCCCTGCGAGCCCCCTTTCATAGAGCCCCACAACACATGGGTGGTGAACCGGCCCGGCACCCTGCTGGTGATCCCGGTGGGCGATCTGTCCCAGCACGTGCTCCTGGCGCTGTGCTACTACCTGCAGAACGGGGTGGTCTTCCAGGACGACGTCAACCGCCGGCCCATCCCGGGGTTGGAAGCTTACCGGGACCTGGCTGACGTGGACCATCCCATGCCCCTGAGCTTCCTGGAGCAGTGGTGCCTGGGCGAGCTGACCTCGGAGCTGGCATGCTCCTGCTACGCCGGGGCGCTGCTCCTGCAGGCCATGGGTCTTGGAGGCTGGGTCTTCAACGGCATGGACCCCTTCGCGGTGCTGGGGGCCAGCGGCGATCCCCGCGCGCCCGGACTGGGGTTCCGTTTCGACACCGACGAGCGCTGGCCGCTGCCCAATCCCACGGGGCTTGCCGGGGTCATGGAGGGTTTCTGCCCGCCCCACCACCCCGACATGCGCGCGGCTGTGGAGGCGGTGTGCGAGCGCAAGTTCGGCCCCGGTGGCCCCTTCCACCCAGACACCCCCGGCCCTTGGAAGGATTCCCCGGCCGTTCGCCGCGCGGCGGCGGCGCACGACGAGCGCTTCAGGGCCTGCGTGGCCATGCAGGCCCAGTACGTCTTCGACACCTTCGGCAAGTTCCCGGGCACCGCCCCCAGTATCTTCTGCCTGCCCTACCTGCAGGCCTTCCACCTAGACACGGAGTTTTATGACAGGTTCTTCAAGCCGGGCGCGTACCTCGACACCCACGCCAACCACATGAAGCGCTGGCATGGCGGCAAACGCCCCTGATGCAGCGCGCCGGACGACGGCGATCTGATGTCCGGCGGCAGGCAATCCGTACCGCCCGGAGCGGTTCATGAACCGCAGGAGTGTCTCGGGGATGCAGACGGCAGCACTCAGCAGCGACCGCGCGGGAGTCTCAGGCCGCCTCGTCGTGTTTCACAGGCAGGCTGACGGTGAACACGCACCCCGCGCCGATCTGCGAGTCCAGGCGGATGTCTCCGCCGTGGTCGTGCATGATGCGGTAGCACACGGCCAGCCCCAGGCCGGTGCCGCGGTCCTTGGTGGTGTAGAACGGATTGAAAACCTGCCGGGCCTGCTCGGGCGTAAGCCCCGGCCCGTCGTCGCGCACTTCCACCTCCACCATGCCCTCGCGCAGACGGGTGGACAGCGTGACCTGCCCGCCCTGGGGCATGGCCTCGGCGGCGTTCTTGATGAGGTTCAGGAGCACCTGGCGCATCTGGGACGGATCATGCGGCGTGGGCGGGATGGTCTTGTCCAGGTTGGAGGTCAGCGTCACCCCGCGCGAGGCCAGGTCCGCCTCCATGAGCATGGCCGTCTCCCACACCGTGGCGTTCACGTCCCCGGACGTCAGTTTGGGGGGGGCGGGACGGGTGAAGTCGCGCACTTCCTCCAGCATGGTCTCCAGGCGCTTGGCCTCCTCTTCGATGAGCCCGAGCTTCTCCGCCTCCTTCCCCTTCTCGGGCAGCGTGCGGCGCACCTGCCGGGCAAACCCGCCGATGAGCATGAGCGGGTTCTTGATCTCGTGGGAGATGTGCGCGGCTGCCTCGCCCACGGCGGCGAAGCGCTCGGAGCGGATGAGGCGCTCCTGGGTCCGCAGCAGCTCCTGGAGATTCTGGCGGAGCTTGTCGCGGGCTTCGCGGAGTTCCGTGGTGCGCGCCTCCACCTCGGCCTTGAGGCTGGCGGACCAGCGGAAGGCGAAGAACATGGTCACGCCGAGCCCCAGGAACACCACAACCTGGAAGGCGGCAACCATGAGCATCTCGCGAAGAGCCGCCTTCCCGATAATGTCCTCCACCTCGTCCACGGGAGCCACCACCGCCACGCCCCAGCGCACAGGCGGGCTCTGGTCCGGGGCGATGTCCACCGGGGTGAAGGCGATGAGTTTCTTGACCACGCCCACCTCTCCCCGGTGCCAGCCGGAGATGTACCAGTCCACGCCCTCTGTCCCGGTCATCATGAGGTCGCGCATGATCCAGTCGATGCGGTCGAAATCCACGCTGGGGTCGCGCTGTTTGCGGACGCTGAAAGCGTCGCGCGCGATGAACTGCTCCACGTGGTGGTCCAGGAAATAGCCGCGCTGGTCCAGCACCCAGGCGTAGCCGGTGCGCCCGGAGCGGACGTCGTGGGCGTAACGCCAGGCCACGGCCTGCACGTCCACCACCAGGAAGACCACGCCGGGCTGGTCGGTTCCCGCCTCGGCGGGCCAGTGCCGTGCCGCCATGCGCAGGATGGTCCTGCCCGCGAAGGGGCCGCTCTCCGGGGCCTCCACTGGCCCCACCAGCACCTCGCGGGCCAGGTCGGCCCCGCGCGCCCAGCTCAGGAACGGACCGTAGTCCAGCACGGGCGACCCCCTGAGGAGGCCCTCTTCATTATAAAGCGCCACCGCCTGGCTGCCAGGGGACACATACCCGATGGCCAGCACGTCGCTGAAGCGCAGAATCTCCTGGAACGGCGGCAGCGCCCGCTCAGGCGAGCCCATGAAATCGGGATGCTTGCGCCAGATGCTGGTGAGTTCCAGCAGGCTTGCCCGCAGGAAGGCGAAGTGCTGCCCGATGTCCTGGGACACCTTTTGGGCGAGGATGAGCTGCTGGCGGTTGAACTGGTCCGTGGCCACCGCCTGGAGCTCGCTCTGGGCGCGCAGCCCCAGCTGCCACATCACCACGCCCATGAGCAGCAGTGCGGTGGTGGCGATGATGACGAACTTGCGGGTCATGCGGCTCCCTGGAGAGGCTTGCCGGAGGGGCGGACAGTCCGCCCTCGCGCGGACTCCCGGCGGGTCTTCGCTGGAAGACTATCCCAGATGCGCGCAAGGGGCAACGGGTGGGAGTTATTCCTTGTGTCGCGTCGGATGCGCCGGACGAACTTGATCGAGCCGGGCGTCAGGCGTAGAAGGCGGCCATGAACACCGACACCCTCCTCTCGCGCGCCGATGCCGTCTTTGCCCTTTCGGGCATGGCCTTTTACGTGCTGGCCCTCACCTGGCTGTGAACCGGAGCGACCCATGCGAACAAAGCCTCTCATCGTCCTTGCCGCAGCCGCGTTTCTGCTGTGCGGCTGCGGAGGCAGGGAGAAATACACCAAGGCCGACGCGGAACTGACCCAGGAAGAGCGGGACTATGACGAGTGCGACTGGGAAGCCTCGCGCTCCGTGGGATCGACCGTCAAGGACGGCGACCGCATTGAGCGCATCGAGGAGCTGGTGGACAAGTGCATGAGGGCCAAGGGATACCGGAAACGCTAGCCGCGCCCGGAGTGGCGTTCATGATAAACATGACCATGTTTTCATGAACAAACTGTCTGCTTCTCCTGCGTTCTGTTCAATGGTTCTTTATGAACGCATTGCAAGAACGCCGCGCTAGATCAGCTTGTTTCCCCTGAGCCAGGCGTATCCGGCGCTGGTGACGACGTAGCCCTTCACCATGTCGTGCTGCTTCTGCTTGATCTTGACCTTGGCCGCCAGCCCCAGTTCGTAGGCCTCCATGAGGCTCTGCTTGGAGTGGTATTTCAGCAGGTGGGCCTTGGGCACGGCCTCCTCGGTGTAGGACAGGCGCGTGCGCAGATAAATATCGCGCAGGAGCAGGTCCATTTCCGCCACCGGAGGACACAGGAGTTCCTCGTGGCTGGCCAGACGCCAAAGCTGCCCGCCCTGGGGAGTGAGGCGAAGCCCCTTGATCCGCTGGCTGAAGGACTTCAGCTTGACCTTCTCCAGGATATCGTCCCGGATGAGGCCCTTCAGGACGTCTTCCCGGAAGCCCACCAGATACTCTTCCGGCGTTATGCCTTGATATTTCGATATGTTGCCGAACTGTTCGACGATTCGCAGCACGGCATGTTCCGTCTCGGTGAATTCACGCACGCCACACCTCCAGGCCCGGTTTCCCCACGGGGGTCGGGTCTCAATTACGGTGGCGCGGTTACGATTGGATGGCGGAGCAAATCCTGTCCTACAGAAGAGAAGCCCACCTGCCGGACCTGCCGGACGCCCGCCAGGCTCCATAAGCCCGACACGCCGGATACAACGCCGCCACACAGGCCAGCCAGCCCAGATACACCCACCCTAGCCCCACGCCCAAGCCCTCTGCCGGGCGCGAGACATAGGGCGAGGTCCACAGCCAGTCGGCATGCCCGTGCCGCACATACGCGACGCCGATGCCAAGCGCATGGAGCGCGAACAGATGCGTCACGTAGAAAAACAGCGGGACGCGCCCGAACACCGCAAGCCGCCTCCCCAGCCATCCCCAGGGGAGCTCGGCAAGGGCCAGCAGCAAGCCCGACAACCCGAGGGTCATCAGGAGAAACACCGTCGAGGGTGGATATTTCGTCACATGAAGGAAATCGAACAGGGTGCGTTGCGCCTCCCCGTGCACGAACCAGGGGTTCGTCTCGCCGAAGCCGCCCAGAAGCCGCAGCGCTGCGAACAGGGCCAGGCACGCCGCGCCGCCCCAGGCCAACACCCGCGCCCTGCCCGCCGCAGGGGCGGCCCACAGACTCCCAGCCGCCATTCCCAGGACCATGAGCCCGAACCAGGGCAGCACCGGATAGGCAACTTCGACGGTGATGCCCCTGCCAAGGGAGAAGCCGCCTCCCTCATGCAAGAGTATCCACATCCGGTACCAATCGCCGAGATCGGCCGGGACGATGGGGTTCAGCAGGTTGTGCCCGAGGCAGACGGCCAGCCCGAAGACTATCCGTGCCCAGTCAGGGACGTATACGAACAGGGCGCACGCGGCCATGCACACCCCGAGCGCCCAGATCACCTGGAGCAGGAAGACGTCTCCGGCACCGCCGAAATACCAGCCCTCCCGGACCAGGGTCAGCTCAAGGAGCACCAGGACCGCCCCCCGGGCAAGCAGCATGAGGGCCTTTTCGCCGCGTCCACGGCCATGCTCCAGGGAGAGCCTGATGGATACCCCTGTCAGCAGCACGAACAGCGGCGCGCAGATGTGCGTCACCCAGCGGGTGAAAAAGCGTAGCAGGTTGGTGGATTCAGGATGCAGCGTGGCCAGCAGGTCCGGGCCGGAGGCCAAGAAATCCCGCCCATGGTCCAGGGCCATGAGGACGATGGCCAGCCCCCGGACGACGTCCAGGCTGGTGAGGCGGCGGGTGATGGTTGGTCCGCCGGACGGCTGCTCACCCGGACTCCGGGAAGGAGGCCCTGAGGCAGACTCGTCCAGGGGGCTACCCGATGAGTTCCGGGATGAGCCGCTTGCGGCATGATGAAAGCGCATGGCCGCCACCATACAGGAAAGATCCCCTGGAAGCAGCACTTTACAGGACCACGCGAACGAGTCTGCACGCGGTGCACGCTGTACCGGAAAGCGGAACGCCTCAGGAGGGTCGGGCCAGCCGAAGGTTCAGGACGCGATGGGCTTCAGCGGATGGACGTCACGAGTCTGACGGAGCCAGCTTCTCCTCCAACTCGGCCCAGCGGGCGTAGAGGCGGTCCACCTCGGCCTGGGCCTCCTGCTGGCGGATCAGCCGCGCCTGCAACTCGTCGTGCCGGGCGGCCACGGCGGGGTCGTTCAGGGCTTCGTCGCAGGCGGCAAGCGCGGCCTCGGCCTGGGCGATGGTCTCCTCCATGGAGTCCCACTCGCGCTGCTCCTTGTAGGTAAGCTTCTTCTGCGCGGGCTTGGCCGGACGGGCCTTGGCCGCCGGGGCGGCCTCCCCGTCCGCCTGAGACTTGGCCTGGGCCTGGGCTGCCGCCTTGTCCATCTCGCGCCGCACCTCCTCCCACTGGGCGTAATCGGCCAGGGCCACGGTGCCGCCCTGCCCGTCCAGGCCCAGGATCACCGTGGACACGGTGTCCAGCAGGTAGCGGTCGTGAGTGATGAGCACCACCGCGCCGGGGAAATCCGACAGGCTGTCCTCCAGGACCTCCAGGGTGGGGATGTCCAGGTCGTTGGTGGGCTCGTCCAGCAGCAACACGTCCGCCGGGCGCAGCATGAGCCGCGCGATGAGCACCCTGGCCTGCTCGCCGCCGGAGAGGAGGCCCACCGGCAGGTCCAGCTGGTCGGGCCGGAAGAGAAAGCGCTTGGCCCAGGAGGCCACGTGGATGGAGCGGTCCCGGTAGACAACGGCGTCGCCGTGGGGCGCGAAGGCCCGCCTCAGGCTCTGCTCCTTGTCCAGCTGTTCGCGGTTCTGGTCGAAGAAGGCCACCTGCAGGGCGGGCGCTCGGCTCACCTTGCCCGAGTCCGGCTTTTCCTCGCCCGCCAGCAGGCGCAACAGCGTGGACTTGCCGCTGCCGTTGGCCCCCACCAGCCCCAGGCGCGTGCCCGGAGACAGGACGATGTCCAGGTTGTCGAACAGGGTGCGTCCGCCCAGGGCCTTGCCCACGCCCTCGGCCACCATGAGGCGCTTGGTCTGGCGGGCGGTCCCGGCGAAGTCGATCCCGGCGCGCTCGGTCAGGGCGTTGCGCTCGCGGGTTCCGGCCAGCTCCTTGATGAGCCGCCCGGCCTCGTCGATGCGGGCCTTGGCCTTGGTGGTGCGGGCCTTGGGGCCGCGCCGCAGCCACTCCACCTCGCGGCGCACCTTGGAGGCCAGCGCCTGCTCGAGCCCCGCCTGGGCGGACAGGAAGTCCGCGCGCTTCTCAAGAAAGACGCTGTAGGGGCCGTCCACGCTCAGGAAGCCCTCGGGGTAGGCGTGGTCCAGGTCCACGGTGCGGTTGGTGGCGTTCTCCAGGAAATATCTGTCGTGGCTGATCACCACGTAGGCGAAGCGCGCGCCGCGCAGGAGCTTCTCAAGCCACAGCACCGAATCCAGGTCCAGGTGGTTGGTGGGCTCGTCCAGCAGCAAAACGTCCGGCTCCTGCACCAGGGCTCTGGCCAGGGCCAGGCGCTTGCACCAGCCGCCGGACAGGCTCCCGGCCAGCACGGAGGGATCGGTGAAGCCGGTCTTGCTGAGGGCAGTTCCGGCGCGCGCGTGCAACTCGGCGTCCGGGATGCCCGCGCCAAGCAGCGGCTCGGCCACCACGTCCTCCACGGTGAGCCCCGGCGCGAAGGTGTCCTCCTGGGCCAGATAGGCCAGGCGGGCCTGTCGGCGCAGGGTGCGCTCGCCGGAGTCCGGCGTCTCGACGCCCGCCAGGATGCGCATCAGGGTGGACTTGCCGGACCCGTTGGCCCCGATGAGGCCGATGCGCTCGCCCTGGTGGATGGTGAGCGAGATATTGTTGAAGAGGTTCCGGGCTCCGTAGGATTTGGCGACGTCGCGCAGGGATACGATGGTGCTCATGGCGAGAGGGTTCTTAGTGCATCGCCCGCGCCGCGTCAAAGCGCCGGGGCAGGGGGCGGGGAAAGCGCCTGCGACTCTGCGTCCAGCTCCGCTTCGATCCGCGATGCCAGCGCCGCCAGGTCACTGGCCAGACAGGCCGCCGCCTGCGCGTCGCCCGATTTGCACGCGGCCTCGAAAGCGGCGGACGGCTCCTGCAACGCCTCCAGGCCCATGGCCATGAAGGTCCCCTTGATGTCGTGCGCGGCCCTGGCCGCCTGCTCCATTTCACTGCGGGCCATGTAGTCCTGGGCCTGGGCCAGCCTCTCCCGGAAGAAGGCCAGGGCGTCACGGATCAGGGGCTTAAGCTTCGGGTTGACCGGCGCCGGGCCGACAGGCGCTGTCGCGGCCTGGGTCCGGACTCCGGCTCCCGGCCCTGTTCCCGGCCTGACGCAGGAATAGCGCTCAATCGCCGACTGCAAGGCGTCCAGGGTCACGGGCTTGGAGAGGTATCCGTCCATGCCCGCCCTGAGAAACCGCTCCCGGTCACCGGCCATGGCGTAGGCGGTCAACGCCAGGACCGGCAGGCGCGCGGCTGATTCGCCGCACTCGCCGGAGCGCATCCTGGACACAACCTCCACGCCGTCCAGCCGGGGCATCTGCACGTCCATGAGCACGAGGTCGAAGGCGTTGGCGCGCAGGAGCTCCAGCGCCTCCAGGCCGTCGGCCGCCACCTGGGGGGCGTGCCCCAGCGACGCGAGGAAGGACTCGAACACGTGCCGGTTCACGGGGTTGTCCTCGGCCACCAGCACGGAAAGCGGGCGGTGCGCCTCGCAGAGGGGCGCGGTCGGGGCTTCCTCCAGCGCGACGGCCTCCCCGGCCGGATCGAACCGGGCGGTGAAGTGGAACGTGCTGCCCTGCCCCGGCGAGCTGTCCACCCAGACCCGCCCCCCCATGAGGGACGCAAGCTCGCGGCAGATGGCCAGACCCAGCCCAACTCCCTGGTACTGTTTTGAGAATGTCGAATCTGCCTGGCGGAAGCTGTCGAAGATTACTTCGCGCATCTCCGGGGCGATGCCGATGCCGGTGTCCGCCACCCTGAAATCCAGCTCCACCGCCTCGCCGGGCTGTGCGGAGACAACGTCCACCCCCAGGACTATGCCCCCCTGCTCGGTGAACTTGGCGGCGTTGCCCACCAGGTTTCCCAGCACCTGGCCCAACCGCAGCGGATCGCCCAGGAGGCGCACGGGCACACCCTGCGGCAACTCCAGTTCCAGCGAGAGGTTCTTCTCGCGATACATCACCCGGTAGGGCGTCAGGACCTCCTGCATCACCTGACGCAGGTCGAAGGGCCTGCGCTCCAGTTCGAGCATGCCCGCCTCCACCCTGGAAAGGTCCAGCACGTCGCCCACGATGCCCAGCAGCGACCGGGCCGATTCGGCGATCATTCCCAGGTTGGCCGAGGTCACCTTCGGGTCGGCCACGCGCCTGCTGAGCTCGGTCAGCCCCAGGATGGCGCTCAGGGGGGTGCGGATCTCGTGGCTCATGTTGGCCAGGAATTCGCTCTTGGCCCGGCTGGCGGCCTGGGCCGCCTCGTGGGCGGCGCGCAACGCCTCTTCGGCCTGCTTGCGGTCGGAGATGTCCTGGAGAGAGCCGTAGAGCCGCACGCAGACGCCGTTCTCATGGACGGCGCGCCCGATGACCCGCACCCAGATGGGGCGGCGTTTGAGGGTGAAGCCCTGAAGCTCCAGGTCGAAGGGGTCGCCGTGGACCACTGCGCGCTCCAGCGCGCGCTCGAGCACGGCGCGGTCAGCGGGGGGATAATAGTCCAGATGTTCTCCGGGGCCGGGGGGAGTGTCACCCTCGCACTCCAGGATGGCGAAGAGTTCCCTGGTCCAGCGGCCCACTCCGGTGACGAGGTCGTGCTCCCAGCCGCCGACCTTGGTGAACCTGCCTATCTCATGAAGGAAGGCCTCGCTTCGGCGCAGCGTCTCCTCGATCTGCTTGCGTTCGGTGATGTCCAGCACCGCCCCGAACACCCTCAACGACCCGGATTGGGAATCACGGTCCACATCTGCGCCGTAAACCCGCAGGGTGCGCACCTCGCCGCCGGGGCGCACGATCCTGCACTCGAACGGGCCGGGCCTTTCCCCGGCCACAACCCCGGCCAGCCACTCCTGGTGCACCGTGCGGTCGTCCAGATGCACGCGGGCAGCGATCGCATCCAGGCTGAGGGGAAAACTCTCCCTGTCGACCCCGAAGATGCGGTAGGTCTCGTCGGACCAGCGCACCTCGTCCTGCTCCAGACCCCAGCTCCAGCTGCCCAGATGCGTGATGGCCTGGGCCTTGGCCAGGTCGGCTTCGCTCCGCCTGAGCGTCTCCTCCGCGCGCTTTTGCTCGGTGATGTCGATGAACATGGCGAACGAGCCCTGGAACTCTCCCGATTCCGAATGCAGGGGAAGCGCCGACAGGAGTGTCCAGATTCCCGTGCCGTCGAAGCGGCGCAGGCGGCGTTCATAGCGTTCGTGGATTCCCTTGCGGCGGTTCTCGACCTTCTGGCGGATGGCCTCGATGTCCTCGGGGAAGCCGAACTGCTCAACAAAAGCGCCGACGATCTGCTCCACGCTGCCGCCGAGCATGTCGGCGAGGCGCTGGTTTGCGTAGGTGATGCGGGTCTGGGCGTCCATGACGAAGATGCCTTCGTTGGCCGTGGCCACGTACATGCGCCAGCGCTCTTCACTCTTGCGCAGCGTCTCCTCTATCTGCTTGCGCTCGGTGATGTCCACGTTCATGGCCAGAGACCCAAGGATGCGCCCGCCGTCCCGTATGGGCGCGGCAATGGTGTCGAAGGCGCGCATCTCGCCCTGGCGCACGAAGGTCATCTCCCTGCGCACGATCTCCCCGGACAGGGCGCGGGTGTTGTTCTGCTCCCACTCCGCGATGGTTTGCGGCGGCGCGGGAAGATCAGCCGGTCGCTTGCCGGTGGCGTCGCCCCAGAAGTTCTTGGCGTTGGTGTTCAGGAGAATGTAGCGCCCCTGGCGGTTGAGCGCCCAGAAGTCGAAGGGGAGGCTCTCGATGACGCTTGAAAGCATGGCCCGGCTCTGGCGCAAGGCGGCAATGGCGTCCTCGCGCTCTTTCACGAGGTCTTCCAGCGCGACGGCCTGCCCGGCCTTGGTCTGCGCGGAGTGCAGCGTCCTGGATACCCAGCAGACCAGCACGCCGCTGGAAGTAAAGACCGCCATGGCCAGCCAGTCCTGCAGGTCCAGGGAATAGGAATGCCCCCCCATCTGGATGAGCAGGGCGCACAGGGCGGAAAGCAGGGTGGCCAGCAGGCCGGGGCCGACGCCTCCGTACAGGGAGGCGATCATCACGGCGGGAAAGAACGTCACATAGGGGACGCGCGTGCCGAGCGCGCCGAGAAACAACACCCGCACGCACGCCGCGAGCAGCACGATAAGTACGGCCAGTACGTACCGGTTGCGGATACGGCGAAGCGGCGCTGTCCAGGCCATGGGGTATGCTGCTCCTGGGGAAAGGGGCTGCCGTCGCCGGGCTGCGACCGTCCGGGGAAGGCATGCTGGTGTGCCGTCCAACGTACTGAAGAGAGGCGCGTCCGTCCAGAGGGACTGTATGCGGGGCGGGTTCAGGCGCGACACAAGCCGTCGGCCATGCAAACGCAAAGCCGGGGAGCACCTGTGGGTGTCCCCGGCTGTTGGAGAGGTCCTTTCAGAAAGCTATTGCGGCTTGCGCATCCGCCGCCTGGCCACGGCCACTCCGGCCAGGCCCAGGCCCATGAGCAGCATGGTCGCGGGTTCGGGGACAGCCGAAACGGTCGAGACCCGGCCGGAGATGAAGAGCTCCTCGCCGCCGCCGGTGTTGCCAGCCACGTTGAAGAAGAAGTCGATGTAGTAGCCCTGGTTATCGTACAGGGTCAGGTCCATGGCCGGGGAGTAGGCGAAGAAGTCGGCCTTTCCGCTGCCGTTGCTGGAAGGAATAGGCCCAATGATGGGAGTGCCGCTATAGGGGAACTGCACTTCCGTTGAAACCGTCACGAAGGAAGTCGGGTCGTAGGCGTTGTTTCCGGGAAGCGGCGAAGCGCCGGGCACCACCAGATTGGTGTTGTCCATGGAGAACTGCGCGATCATCGTGCTGCTCTGTCCGCCGGGGGCTCCGTCCCAGATCCTGGCCTGGCCGGTGATGAACAGGTCGGTATTGTTGTTGAAGTCGAACACGAAGACCGGAATGTTAATATTGGACCCGAACGTGCTGTGCAGATAATCCCGCAGGGTGTCCACAAGGATCGGAGCGTTTGTGCCGCTTCCGTCACCCCAGGTTCCGGACCACGCGGAGGGGTTGCCGTTGGGGATCTGGAACGGAACGGGGAATCCGGCGTTCAGGTTGTGATTGTTGAGGGCGTTGTTGAAAGTGAAGATGGCGATATCCTGTGTACCGCTGCCTGTTGAGTAGTCGAAGCCCTGGTAGCCGAGGGCGGTCAGGATCTGGGCCGAATACGTATAGAGCATGTCGTTGCTTATCGCGTAGACTTCCGGATTAGGAAGGACGACCGCCCGGGCATAAGTCGCGATGTTCAAGGAACAGACCAACGCGCACGCCACCAGTATCAATTTCGCTCTTTTCATTCTCTGCCTCCGGAGTTGGGCATCTCGCCCGTCGCTTCCCTTGAGAGGGGCGTACACGCCAAGCCCCGCCATAGCCGATCACCCTCCCAAGCAATAGGCATACCAAATGTAGAAACGGGAAATAACCTGAATATCTGATACTTAAGATCCGGCCTTGGGGCAGCAAACAGATTTATGTCAAGTAAATCGACAGTAAGAACTTCCCAATGTAAAGAAATGATTCAGTCATTTATGCCATTCTAGACACAACACAAACACCTGGCGCTTTGGAGTACGCGCGCAAGCGCATGCTTTTGCATGGACGAGCCACGGATGTGGGCTGATCAGCCTGGGATGGACTTGGCTGCGGGAGCGCGATGGGAAGAAGCGCCGTTTGCGCTGCGGCTGATTCACGATGAAAGAGCCCGCCGACATCATCGGGCGGGACACCGGAAGAAACGCTGGTCCGGATGCTCTGCGCGTCAGGCCGGGAGCTTCACCACGAAGCGCGTGCCGCCTTCCGGGGGCGTCTCCAGCTCGAAGGCTCCCTGATGGTTGTTGGCCACGATGAAGTAGGACACCGACAGCCCGAGCCCCGTCCCCTCGCCCACGGGCTTTGTGGTGAAGAACGGCTCGAAGATTCGTCCACGCTGTTCCTCCGGAATGCCGGGGCCGTTGTCCTGGACGCCGATGCAGACGTGGCCGTCGCAAAAGCTCGTGCGCAGCATGATCCTGGGAGGCGCGCCGTCGCACGTTCCCACGGAGAGGGCCTGGGCCGCATTGCGAAGAAGATTGACCAGCACCTGCTCTATCTGCGGCGCGGAGCAGCGCACCTGGGGCAGGTCCCTGGCGTAGTCGCGCACAATGGCGATGTGGCGGAAATCGTATTTCTTCTTCAGGTCATAGTCGGCGGAGGAGAGCTCCACGCTTTTGTCCAGCAGGGTGTTTACGTCCACCAGGACCTCTTCCGAGGTGCTTTTGCGGCTGAATTCCAGCATGTCCCCCACGATGCGAGCGGCCCGGACCGCGGAATCGCGCATGGACTCGACCATCCCCTTGATGTCGCGCCTCTTGGCGAACTCGCGCAGGGCCTCGAGCGTGCAGCCGGACGCCAGGGCGGCCTCCCGGTTGGCCCGGGAGTCGGACGCGAGGCGCGACAGGACCACCTGGGCGCTCTGGATGATGCCGCTCAGCGGGTTGTTGATCTCGTGGGCCATCCCCGCCGCGAGGCCCCCGACCGAGAGCATCTTCTCGGACTGGACCATCATGTCCAGCATGTGCCTGCGCTCGGTGATGTCCGTGTGCGTGCCCACCACGCGCAAGGGTTCGCCGTCAGGCCCCCACGCCACCACCCGCCCCCGGCTCAGAACCCATTTCCAGCTGCCGTCCTTGCAGTGCATGCGCACTTCCATTTCGAACCCGACGCCGCTTTGCATGTGGCTGCGCACAGTGTCCTGCGCGCGGACCACATCCTGAGGGTGCAGCAGGGAGCGCCAGGTCTCGTAGTGGGAGGGGAGTTCTCCTGGCTCGTAGCCAAGCATGCTGAACCAGCGGGCGCTGAAGTAGGTGAGCCCGGACTCCACCTGCCAGTCCCAGAGACCGTCGCTCACCGCCGCCAGGGCAAGGTCGAGGCGCTCCTGGCTTTCCCTCAGGGCGGCCTGGGCGGCCTCGCGGCTGGCCGCTTCATCGCTCAGCTTCTGGAGCGACCCCACCAGCCGCGAGGTCATGTCGTTGAAGCTATCCGCCAGCTGCTGCGTCTCGTAGAGCCCTTCGCCCCGCGCCCTGGCAGACAGGTCGCCGTTGCGGATGGCGCGGGCCGTGTCGGTGAGCATGGCCAGGGGTGCCATCAGACGCTGCCTGGCCGCATAAGCCGTCGCCGCCGCCAGCAGCAGGCCGCCTGAAAACACCAGGAGATAAATCCCCACGGAATGAAAATACGGCTTCATGGCGTGCTCTGCATCCAGCACCGCCACGGCGGTGAAGTCTTGCCCGCCGATCTCGGTGGAATAGGAGCCCGTCACAACCTTGCCCCCCTGAGGACCGAACTGAATGCCTGGAGCGTTGACCGGGGCGTAGGTGATCCCGGCCAGCACGGTGCCCATGTTGGGCGCCGCCACCACGCGGCCGCCCGACGTGATCAGCACCTGCTGGTGCGGGAGCACGGAGAGCTCCCGGGTCAGATCGTGCAGCAGGGAGAGCTTGAGCGTGCATGCCGCCACGCCCTGGACCTTTCCCGAGCGGGGATCAACGAACGGCACGAACAAGTCCATGAGCGGCTCGTTGACGTCCGGGTCCACCCGCGCCAGCGAGAACATGGGGACGGCGCTGGATACGGCGTCCTGGAAGCTCTTGTTTGCGGAATAATCGCGGCGCTCCTGGAGCGAGTGGGCCTTGAAAGCCCCGGCCCTGGCGAGCTGCATTCCCTGCGCGTCGAGCAGGGCAACCTCCCGAATTGCCGACTCGAAGGCCAGGAATTCCATGAGGTTGTCGGCCATCTCGGCGGGCGTCAAGGCGAAGAGGTCACGGAAGCGCCCCAGGGAGAGGGCGTCCTGGGCTACCCGGCCCATCTCGCGGGTGAGGCGCGATCCGGCGTCCGCCGCCAGACTGGATGCGTACCGATGCTCGTTCTCCAGCTGGTTCGCATACCCCTTCCAGCCCAGAAGCAGGCCCAGGGCCAGCATGGGGGCCACCGCGACCCCAAGGAGCATGATGAACAGGAGCGATCCCAGCCGGTTCATTGCTGCGGCTCCTCCGGCCTGAACACGTAGTGCGTCTGCCGCAGTATCGAGTCCGGAACGTCAAGGCCTATTGCCTGCGCCGTGCCCAGGTTCAAAAACAGGAAATCCCGCGCGGTCTCCACGGGCACGTTGGACACATTCGTGCCCATGAGCACCTGATGCGCCATGGACGCGGACTGCCTGCCTATCTCCCTGCCGATGAAGCCGTAGCCGGTCAGCACGCCGTCCTCCACCTGGTCCAGCCGGGGCGTGGACATGGGGATGCGGCGGCGCACGGCCAGGTCGTTGAAGGTCTTGTAGTGCGACATGACCATGGCGTCGCGGGGAAGGAACACGGCGTCCGCATCCGCGGGGATGATCGTATCCAGGTCCTCGGGCGTGTCGTGCTCCCGCATGGGGACCGGCTTGATGCTCACCCCCAGTTCCTTCGAACACCGCCCGAGCTGTTCCAGGGAGGCCTGGGCGCTCACGTCGGCGGGATTGTAGGGCACGGAGACGACGCGCATGCCGGGGCGCAGCGAGACGAGCGACTGGAGCCTGCGCCCCTCGCTCGGGGCCAGGCCGACTCCGGTGACGTTGGCCTCGGGCCGTGCAAGATTCTCCACAAGTCCCGCCGCGACGGGATTGTTCACTGGAGCGAAGATGACGGGAATCCCAAGCGGGGCGGCTGCCTTCCGGGAGGCCATGGCAGCGGGGGTAGGCGACGCGAACAGCAGGTCCGGCTTGGCTGCCAGCACCTCGCGCACGTTCTCGGCGAGCGTCCGGGCGTCAGAGGCGGCTTCGGGGTATACGTAGCGCACGGAAACCCCTTCCACCCAACCCAGAGCGGCCATGCCTTCCTTGAAACCGTCCACGGTTTCCACGTTGTTGGTGGTGAACAGCACGATTCCGACCACGCGCACGCGCGGGCTGTCATCCCGCACAAGAAACCAGGCAACTGCCAGTGCGGAGCAAACAACGAAAAGACTGACAACTTTCTTGATCATAACAGCCTGTCGGGGGTGCTAAAAGACCGCATTCATCCGCCGAATCGTTCTATAAGGAATACGACAGCAAGACGTTTTGGTCCAGATTGTTTTCGAGGCCCATTACTGCATCGGGCCGACCGGGCAGGTCAGTTGACTTGTCCGGAAGATTCGCGCCGCGGCCGGCTGCGGCACGGAAGGGAGATTCCTGTCGGCACGGAACCTCCCGCCCATGAGGGCTCTCGGGTGAACGCCGGAGGAACAAAGCCGGTGCAGTTACCCTGAAAAGGAGGCCCTGTGTGGAATTGCGGGACAGTGATCCGTCTCCCCGGACCTAAACGGACTGTACTGGCAGGAGTTGTGAGAAATCCAGTCTTTATAAAAGCAGAAAGGCCGGGCATTTCTGCCCAGCCTGTTGCTGTCGATGGTGCCGAAGAGAGGACTCGAACCTCCACGGAGTTGCCCCCACTAGACCCTGAACCTAGCGTGTCTACCAATTCCACCACTTCGGCACGTCGTCGGGAGAGTCGTATCTAGACTCAACCTCGTCGCTTGGCAAGCACTTTTTTCAGTTTCCTGAAAATTTTCCGGAGTTGAACCCTCCGGCTCTTTGCTGTAGCGTGTCCCCCGCCCCTTCGGCCCACCGGAAAAACCATGATCGTAGCCCGTACATTCGACGACCTCGAAGGCGTCCTGACCAGCTCCTGCCTGACCATCGGCAACTTCGACGGCGTGCACCTGGCCCACCAGAAGCTCCTGCACCGCGTGCGCGAACGCGCCAAGGTCCTGAACGCGGTCAGCCTGGCCGTCACCTTCGAGCCGCATCCGCGCCGGGTGCTGCTCGGCAAGGAGGCCCCCCCGCGCCTGACCACCCCTGACGTGAAGCTTGAGCTGATCGCCGAGTGCGGCATCGAGGCCTGTCTGGTGTTGCCCTTCACCCGCGCCTTCGCGGCGCTGGAGCCGGAGGAGTTCGTGCGCGACTGCCTGGTGCGCGACCTGGGCATGAAGGAGCTTATCATCGGCCACGACTGGGCCTTCGGGAAAGGGCGCAGCGGCGACTACGCCACCCTGGGCAAGCTTGGCCGCAGCATGGGATTTCTGCTGGAACGCCTGGGCCCGGTGATGGTGGAAGACGCGGTGGTGAGCTCCACGCGCATCCGGGACATGCTGCTTTCTGGCGACGTATGGGACGTTAAGCCGCTTTTGGGCCGCTTCCACAAGGTGCGCGGCGAGGTTATTCACGGCGCGGACCGGGGCGGCAAACTTCTGGGCTTCCCCACGGCCAACGTGGACGCGCGCGATCAGCTGCTGCCCAAATCCGGCGTATACGCAGTATGGCTCTCCAAGGGCGAGCAGACCTGGGCGGGGGTGGCCAACATCGGCACCAACCCCACCTTCGGCGGCGACCACCTGAGCCTGGAGGCCCACATCTTCGACTACTGCGGGGACCTTTACGGCAAATCCGTGGACCTGCACTTCGTGCAGCGACTGCGCAGCGAGAAGAAGTTTTCGGGCATCGAGGAGCTCAAGGCGCGCATCACCGAGGATGCGGCCCTGGCCCGGCGCATCCTGGAAGAGCCGGAAGCCGGGCTGTAGCGCTGCGACTTCGGGACGCGCACGTTCACGAGCCCGCCCCCGCAATCACCCGCATCCTGAACATCGTCCCAGCATTCCAGCGTTCCAGCGTTCCAGGCCCAAAAGAGACCGCTCCAGCACCAACACAGCCTGGAAACGCAGACCTATACGGGTTTCCAAAGGGGCTCGCCCCTTTGGCCGCCGGAGGCCTTCTTCCGACACCTTTCCCTCTCCCTGCCGTCTCCCCTTGCCCTATCGACACCCTTCCTTCTTCCTGCCGCTTCCCCTCGCCCTATCGCCTCTCTGCCCTTTCCCTGCCCGCAATGCAGCTTTCGGTCTCAGCCATTCCCGCCTCCCCCTACTTCCCCGCCGCGTGGGCGGCCAGAAAGTCGGCCACGCCGGTCAGGGCCATCTCCACGGCGATGGCGGTCAATATCATGCCCATGAGCCGCTCCAGGGCGACCATGCCGCGCTTGCCCAAGAGCTTCTCAAGCTCCACTGACAAGAGCAGCACCAGCCCGGTGGCCAGCCAGGCGCAGACCAGCGCCAGAAGCCAGTCCGCCCAGCGCGAGGGCTCGCCGCTGGCCATGAGCATCACCGTGGCCAGGGACGACGGCCCGGCCACGTAGGGGATCGCGAGCGGCACCACCAGAGGCTCGGCGTGCTCCTCCTCCACTAGGTCGTCGTGGCTGGGGAAGACCATCTTGATGGCGATGAGCAACAGCACGATGCCCCCGGCGATGCTGAGCGACGGCCCGGAGATGCCCAACAGTTTCAGGAGCTGCGGCCCGAGAAACAGGAAGAATACCAGCACGCACAGCGCGATGACCAGCTCGCGCGCGATCACCCGGCGCTTTCGCTCCCGCGGCACTTTTTTCAGCACCGAGACGAAGAACGGGATGTTCCCCAGGGGGTCCATGACCAGAATCAGCAGGATGATGGCGGATGCAAGCGTCATGGGGGCAGTCTAGCGCAATCGGCATCGCAAGCAAACACACGGCGCGCAAAGAAAGAGGGCGTCGCATGTGCGACGCCCCCGGCGTTTGCTTTCTTCTTATAATGAAGGGAAGGCTTAGTGCGTGGCTACCAAAGCAACTTCACACGATTTTCAAACCTAAACCAAGAGAACCATTTAATTTATTTTTGAAAAACATTTCATGTTTTTCAAAAACGCGACACTAGATGGCGTCGTGCCCGGTCTCTCCGGTGCGGATGCGCACGATGTCGTCCACGGGCATCACGAAGATCTTGCCGTCGCCTACCTGCCCGGTGCGGGCGGCCTTGGTCACGGCGTCAAGCACGGCGGCGACGCGCTCGTCGTCGATGACCACCTCGATCTTGACCTTGGGCACGAAATCAACCTGATACTCGGCTCCACGGTAGATCTCGGTGTGGCCTCGCTGGCGTCCGAATCCCTTCACCTGGGTGACGGTCATGCCCAGGACGCCCATGGCGGTCAAAGCCTGCTTCACGTCCTCCACGATGTGGGGGCGCGTTATGATCTCGATCTTCTTCATGGCCCGAATCCTCGCTTATTCGCTGTAGGCGGCTTCGTTGTGTTCGGCCACATCCAGGCCGATGCCTTCGTTGTCCGGCGAGACGCGCAGGCCCATGAAGGCGTTGACCAGCTTGAGCACCACGTAACTCACCGCAAAAGCATACACTCCCACGATGGCGATGCCAAGGGCCTGGACGCCAAGCTGGGCCGCGTTGCCGTAGAACAGGCCGTCCGCGCCGTTGGGGTTGACCCCCTTGGTGGCCAGAAGACCGGCCATGAGCGTGCCGATCACGCCGCCAAGGCCGTGGATGCCCACCACGTCCAGGCTGTCGTCGAAGTGCAGCTTGGATTTGAGCACCACGGCCCAGTAGCAGCAGAACCCGGCGGTCAGGCCGATGAGCACGGCGGAGTTGGCCGTGACGAACCCGGCAGCCGGTGTGATGGTGGCAAGGCCCGCCACCGCGCCTGAGGCCGCGCCAAGCGTCGTGGGCTTGCCCTGGTAGAACCACTCCACCACGGTCCACATGGCCATGCCCGCCATGCCGCCCAGGTGCGTGGCCACGAAGGCCGACCCGGCAACGCCGTCGGCGGCCAGGGCGCTGCCCGCGTTGAAGCCGAACCAGCCGAACCACAGGAGCCCGGTGCCCAGAAGCGTCATGGGCAGGCTGTGGGGGAAGAACTGACGCCTGCCGTGGTCCTTGCGGGGCCCGATGACCATGACCGAGGCCAGCGCCGCCGCGCCGCAGGTCAGGTGCACCACGATGCCGCCCGCGAAATCCAGCACGCCCATGGCCTTCAGGAACCCGCCGTTGCCCCACACCCAGTGGCACACCGGGTTGTACACAAGCACCGCCCAGGCCACGCTGAACACCACGAAGGAGCTGAAGCGAACGCGCTCGGCGAAGGCTCCGGTGATGAGCGCCGGGGTGATCACCGCGAACATGCACTGGTAGATCATGAACACGGCGTGGGGAATGGTGGGCGCGTAGTCGGGGTTGGGGGCGGCTCCGACGCCTGCGAGCCCGGCCCAGGAGAGGTCGCCGATGATGCCGGACACGTCGGGGCCGAAGCTCATGGAGTAGCCCAGATAGACCCACTCGATGGTGACGAGCGAGATCATGATGAAGCTCTGCATCAGGGTGCCGAGCACGTTCTTGCGCCGGACCATGCCCCCGTAGAACAGGGCCAGACCGGGCGTCATAAGCAGGACGAGGGCGGCGCAGATAAGGATGAACGCGGTGTCACCGGCCTGGATCATGGGTGGGCCTCCTGGGAAAGGGCTGATCGTCGGAATGGGGATGCGCAGGCGTAAAAAAACGGGCACCCGGTGCTCGTTTTTGCGCAGGACGATTTCCCTTGGTGCATCACAACCGCGCAGGAACTCGCCAAAGAGCGGACACGCCTGACTTTTTTCCGCACGAGAACCCACACAAAAGTGTCGGCTCCGCGCCAAGGCAGGGCGTTCTTAACAATATTGTATTGCGTAGGCAAGACAGGAAGGGCGGCGAAGTTTTCAAAATTGAAGATTTCCCCACATTTTTGTCGTGGAAACTTCGCCGCCCCCCCCGGAAGAATCAGAACAGCAGCGCGCTGGCCAGGGCTCCTCCCAGCACCACCCAGAGGATGTCCACCTTCCTGGCCAGGGCGGCAAGCGCCAGCACCAGCAGGACGCCCTGGGGCCATTGCCAGTCCACGGCTTTGGCGAAGCTCACGGCCACGGCCAGGATAAGCCCGGACAGTATGGCCAACACGCCTGCCAGAGCCTTGTGCGCCCAGTCCGAGGACAAAACGCTGTCCTTCATGCGGATGGCCGCCATCACCATGAGAAACGACGGCGCGAACACGGCGATGCCGCCGATCACCGCGCCAAGCATCCCCTTGAGCTGGTAGCCCACAAAGGCCGACACCAGCAGAAACGGACCGGGCGTCACCTGGGACATGGCCATGGCGTCCATGAAGGTGCGCTCGTCCAGCCAGCCCCTGGCCCGCACCACCTCGGCGTACATCATGGGGAAGGCCCCGAACCCGCCGAAGGACAGAAGATCCACCTTGCCCATGGACAGGGCGAAGCGCAGCATGGGGGACTCCAGCAGCGCGCAGCCTACCAGGAACAGGACGTAAAGCCCCAGAAGGGCCAGCGGGGTCTTCCAGCTCTGGGGCTCGCCGTTTGCGATGTGGGGCTTGCGGGGCTCACCCTTGAAGGTCAGAACACCGATTATCGCGCCGCCCAGAATCAGCATGAACGGCTTGAGGCCTATGAGGAACAGCACGCACGCGCCGCCAGCCAGGCCGCGCTGCATGGCTGTCCTGGCGTAACGGCCCAGGAAGTCCAGGCTGGCCATGAAGCACACCGCGACAACGACGACTTTCAGGCCCACCAGCGCCCCCAGCATGGCGGGCAGGTCGGCGGTTTTCTGGTAGATAATTGCAAAAGCGGTAATCATGGCCCAGGCTGGCAGGGCGAACCCGGCGAAGGCCGCCAGCGCGCCGGGGAGCCCGGCCTTGGCGTGGCCCAGGTAGGCGGCCAGTTGCACCAGCGGTCCGCCGGGGATGGACTGCACCAGGGCCAGCCCGGTCTTGAATTCGTCGTTGGTGAACCAGCCCAGGCGGTCCACCAGCCGATTCCGGATAAAAGGCAACATACCGGGGCCGCCGAAAGCGGACGCGCCGATTCGCAGATACGTCAAAAAGATGCGCCAGACGCTGGGGGATGGGGTCATTGCGGGTCCTTTTACCGGAGGATGAGCATGGACAGGCAGGACGCCCCCAGCACGATCCAGTACACGGGTATCTTTTTGGCCAGCGCGGCCAGTGTCAGAACGAGGAGCACGGCGGCGGGCCAACCCCAGTCCACGGCCTTGGACAAGGCGAAGCTCACGGCCACGATCATGCCGCCGAGCGTGGCCAGCACCCCGGACAAGACTTGCCTTGCCCGGCGCGAGCCCACGATGCGGTCGCGGTAATGGGCCGCGGCCAGCACCACCACGAAGGACACGGCGAAGATGCCCACCGAGGCCACCGCAGCCCCGGCCACGCCGCGCACCATGTAGCCGATGAAGGCCGAGGCCAAAAGGCTCGGGCCGGGAGTCACCTGGGCCAGGGCCATGCCCTCGATGAAGGTGGACTCGTCCAGCCAGCCCCGGTGCTCAACCACTTCGGCGAACATCACCGGGAAGATGCCGAAGCCGCCGAACGCCAGCATATCCACCTTTATCATGGACACGGCCAGATCGAAAAGCAGCCGGTCGAAGACGAACAGCGCCCCCAGGCAGGCAAGCTGCACCGCGCCCATGATGATCGCCAGGCGCAAGGCCCCGCGCGTGTCCATCACGGCATCCGGCCCCGTATCCGGTGCCGGGCCGGGGTCCAGGAAGAGCATCCCGGCCACGGCAGCGCCCAACACGATGGGGATCACGCCCACCCCTGCCAGGAACAGGGCCGCCGCGCCTGCCGTGAAGGCCTGATGGCGGCGTGTGGGCGCGAAGCGCTTCACGAAATCCAGGCAGGACATCAGACAGATGGCAAGTACGACAACCTTGAGGCCCGAGGCCACCGCGTGGGCCAGGGGCGCGGCGCGAAGCTCCACGTAGAAGCCGGAGATGAGCGTCATGAGAAGAAAGGCCGGGAGCGAAAAGCCCGCATAGGCCACCAGCGCGCCCCACAGGCCGCGCATCCCGAGCCCGATGTAGGCCGACAGCTGCATGAGCGTGCCGCCGGGGATGGTCTGGCACAGCCCCAGGCCCAGACGGAACTCCTCGCGGCTTAGGAAGGCGCGCTTGTCCACCACCTCGCGGCGAAGGGCGGGCATCATGGCCGGGCCTCCGTAGGCAGTTGAACCGACAACGAAAAATGCCTTGAAGATGGACCAGAGGGATACGGGCGCGGCCATGCGGACTCCATGCGGATTCGAATGCCCGGTGACGATACGGCCAAGCGCGAAAAAAGAAAACGCCAAGGCGAAGTCTGGAAGGGTTCCAAGCTATTGCCCGCCCACGCGGGTAAAGCGCCGGGAACGGCATTGCCGTACCCGCAATCCCACCCGCACGGAAACGATTGACGCAGGCGGCGAAG
The DNA here is from genome assembly GCF_000429325.1 of Fundidesulfovibrio putealis DSM 16056. Lineage (NCBI taxonomy): Bacteria > Pseudomonadati > Thermodesulfobacteriota > Desulfovibrionia > Desulfovibrionales > Desulfovibrionaceae > Fundidesulfovibrio > Fundidesulfovibrio putealis. Next base: position 139,832 of record NZ_AUBQ01000005.1, on the reverse strand, counting down.
CCGGGGAAAACCCCGTCATGCGAGCCGTCCTCTTCGATGCGACCCCGCCTGTCAGCGACGCCTGCCGCCAGGGGTCGGACGCCCTGCGCCGCGCACTGTCCGACGCGGGCCACGCCGTGGACGTGTTTGGGCTGGCGGATCTTCCCATGGCCCCCTGCCGGGGCTGCTTCGCCTGCTGGACGGCTACGCCGGGCCGCTGCCCGGTTTCCGACGCCTCGGAGATCGCGGCCAGGGCCTACCTTGCCTCGGAGCTGGCCGTGTTCTTCTCGCCGTTGTCCTTCGGAGCCTGGAACTCCACGGCCAAGAAGCTCCTGGACCGGATGATCTGTCTGGTGTCGCCCTTTTTCGAGACGCCGGAGCCCAATGGCCTCACGCGCCACAAGCCCCGCTACGCCCGCTATCCGGCGTTCCTGGGCGTGGGCTGGCTGCCCGCACCGGACCGCGAGGCTCAGGACGTCTTCTCCCGACTGGTTGCGCGCAACGCCTTCAATCTGCGCGCACCGGCCTGGGCGCAGCTGACCCTCAGCCACGACCGGCCCTGGTCCGCCCAGCGCGAGGCCTGTCTGGCCGTGCTGGATTCCCTCACAAGCCAGCCTGGGGAGGCTGCGTCGTGAGCAAGGCCCTGCTCCTGGTGGGCAGCCCCCGCGACAGGAGCACCTCCCAGGTGCTGGGGCAGGCCATGCTGGACGCGCTTGCAGCCAAGGGCTTCGAGTGCGAGACCCTTCGCCTGACCGGACTCCTGGAGACCCAGGAGGGCCGCGCCCGGCTCCTGGGCGCGTACCTGGGGGCGGATCTGGTGGTGCTGGCCTCGCCCGTGTATGTGGACGCGCCCCCCGCCGCCGTGATGCGCGCCCTGGAATTCCTGGCCGGTGAGCAAACACCGCTGCCAGGAGCCCGGCGGTTGTGCGCCGTGTTCAACTGCGGCTTTCCGGAGGTCGAACACACGGCCCTGAGTCTGGACGTCTGCCGCCTCTTTGCCAAACGGGCCGGGCTCCAGTGGGCCGGGGGCCTGGGCGTTAGCGCTGGCGGCGCAGTGAACGGCAAGGCCCTGGAAACGCGCGGGCGAGTCACCTGTCCCCTGCGCCGCGCCCTGACGCTGGCCGCCGAGGCTCTGGCAAGCGGCCTGCCCATCCCGCAGGAGGCTATCGATCTTGCCGCGAGGCCCCTGCTCCCGCGCTGGCTGTATCTGCTGATGGCGCAGACCGGCTGGCTTACCCAGGCCCTGAAGCGCCGCACCCTGTTCAGGCTGGACGCCCGGCCTTTTGCCAGCGTACCCAGGACCAACGACACAAAACACAGGACTCCCAAAATCCCATGACCGACCGCCCCGGATTCTCCTTTCTGGTCTGCCCGGACCCCGAAATGCTCAAGCGCCACCTGGAGCGGCTCATGGCCTCCTCCGGCGGCGGCTTCGCCCGGCAGGTGTTCTGGGGCGACGCCGACGACTTCGACGTGGCCTACTGGCAGGCCCTGGCCACCGTCAGCCTGTTCGCCCAGCCCAAGGCCGTGGTGCTCAGGCGCGCCGAGGGCCTCCTTTCGGACTTCTGGGAGAAGCTCGCGCGCCCGCTGGCGGGTTTCAACCAGCACGTCTGGCCGGTCATCTGCCTGGAGGGCCAGCACGACCCCAAGAAGGGGCCGTCCCTGCCTCGCGGGCTGTCCGAGCGGCCGTACTGGAAAGTGGGCCAGAAAAAGGGCTGGGTGTGGATTTCTCCGGGGCTGACCGAGGAGAACATGATGCCCACCCTGCGCGACTGGGCCAACGCCCACCGCCTGAACTTCGGCAAGGGCGTGCTCCAGGAGCTGGTGCGCCTGCTGCCGCGCGACATGACCGCCTGCGCCCGCGAGCTGGAAAAGCTGGAGCTGGCCGCCACGGACGGGGTGATCACCCAGGACACCCTGGAGCTATTGAGCGAAGAGGCGGAACTCGACATTTTCGGATTTCTGAAGGCCCTGGAGGAAGGGCGCGACGCGGCGGGCGTGTGGCGCACGGTGTTCGGCCACCAGCTCTCCAGCGACGATGGCTTCCTGTTCCAGTTCCTGGCCATCCTCACGCGCGAGGCCCGGACCATGTGGCAACTCCTGCACGAGGACCCGGAGTGCAGGGTGCACCCCTACGTGAAGAAGCTGAAGACGCCCATGGCCTCGCGCCTCGGCCCGGCTGGCCTGGCCCGGCTGTTCGACCTGGCCATGGACGCCGAATCCTCTGTGAAGTCCGGCGTCAAGTCGCCCGACCAGGCCATGGAGATGCTGGTGGCCGATTTGCACCTGCTTTTCGCCCGGGTAAGATCGCGCTCCTGACCTATTATGCTTTGAAAAGCGGGCCGGATTCCAGTACTCCTTTCCCTCAGGGTTGGTTTTTCCATCTTTTTGCCTCAAATCCGCCTCCAGGACTTGCGCAAAGGCATGAGCATGCTTACAAAAAAGGATCGCCCGCATTACCTGGGGCACAGAAGCCGCCTGAAAGACCGTTTGCGCCAGGATTCTCGCTCGCTTGCGGACTATGAGATCCTTGAACTGCTCCTGGGCTACGCCAACCCCCGCAAGGACAACAAACCCCTGGCTAAGGCCCTGCTGGACCGTTTCGGCACCTTGCGCGGCGTGTATCAGGCCCGCGACACCGAACTTATCGGCCTGGAGGGCATGGGCGAGGGGCTTTTGGGGTTCTGGACGCTCTGGCGGGAGTTTCTGGCCCGCCTCGGCGAACAGGACGTGCACGACCGGGTGCTGGTGGACGACCCAAAGGTTGTGGCCGATCTGGCGCGCGAACGCCTGGGGCATCTGCCCTCCGAGGAGTTCTGGGTGCTGCTGCTGGACGGAGCCAACAAGGTGCTCGGCTGGGAGCGCGTAAGCCAGGGCACGGTGGACCAGACGCCGGTCTATCCCCGCGAAATCCTGGCGCTTGCGCTCACGCGGAAAGCAGCCGGAGTGGTCATGGTGCACAACCATCCTGGCGGGGACCCCAAGCCCTCCAAGGCCGACCAGGACATCACCCGGCAGGTGACCCTGGCCGCCCACGGGCTTGGCGTGAAGGTGCTGGACCACGTAATCGTGGCGGGAAAGAATTTTTTCAGTTTCAAGAAGGCCCGGTTGATGTAAGGAAGTTGCAGGCCCTCATCCTGCGGCACCTTCCGGAGCGCCTGTGTGAGTCCGGGAGCGCGCGGCTTCGTTCAAGGGAGGCGTATGGGGAAGAGTCTTCACTAGTCTGGCCAGCGGGCGTGTGCAGGGAGTCGGCTTCCGGGCCTTCGTGTTCCGACAGGCCCTGGAGCTTGGTCTGTGCGGCTGGACGCGCAACCTGCCCGACGGACGCGTGGAGGCCCTGGTCCAGGGCCTGGACCAGGCCATGGAGGACTTCGCCCGCCGCCTGCGCAAGGGGCCGCTTTTGAGCCGGGTGGACGAAGTCGTGACCACCCTCGTCGAGGGCGAGCCGGACCATCCCGATTTCCAGATAAAGCATTAGTCGCCACCAAGGAGCGATCCATGACCATAGAAAACGACCCCATCCTCACCGTTCTGCCGGAAGAACCCGTGGAGCACCCCGTGTCCGAAGACCCGTCCGCTCCGGGACCGGATCAGGCCAAGCTGGACATTCCGGCCATCCTGCCCGTCCTGCCGGTGCGAGACATCGTGGTCTTCAACTACATGATCCTGCCGCTGTTCGTGGGCAGGGAGAAATCGGTCGCCGCCGTGGACGCCGCGCTCAACTCCAACCGCTACATCCTCATCCTCACCCAGAAGGACGAGAAGGTGGACGAGCCCGGACCGGACGACCTGTACGTCACCGGCACCGTGGGCATGATCATGCGCATGCTGAAGATGCCCGACGGACGCCTGAAGGTGCTGGTGCAGGGCCTGACGCGCGCCCGCGTGCGCCGCTTCATCAAGACCGAACCGCACCTGGAGGCCGTGGCCGAGGTGCTGGAAGAAACCGAACTCAAGGAAGTGGGCGTGGGCGAGGAAGCCATGATGCGCGCCGCCCGCGAACAGAGCGAGAAGATCCTGTCGCTGCGCGGCATCTCCGCCACCGACATCATGAGCGTGCTGAACTCCGTGAACGAGCCGGGCCGACTGGCCGACCTCATCGCCTCCAACCTGCGCATGAAGGTCGAGGAGGCCCAGAAAATACTTGAGACCCTGGGTCCGGTTGAGCGCCTGGAGCTGGTGAACACCCAGCTCAACAAGGAGGTGGAGGTCGCCTCCATGCAGGCCAAGATCCAGTCCATGGCCAAGGAAGGAATGGACAAGGCCCAGAAGGACTTCTTCCTGCGCGAGCAGATGAAGGCCATCCGCAAGGAGCTGGGCGAGGGCCAGGAGGAGACCGAAGAGCTCGAGGAGCTGCGCCAGGCCATCGAAAAGGCCGGGCTCCCCAAGGACGTCAGGCCCGAGGCCGACAAGCAGCTCAAGCGGCTGTCGTCCATGCACCCGGATTCCTCCGAGGCCTCGGTGATCCGCACCTATCTGGACTGGCTCACGGAGCTGCCCTGGAAGAAGATGTCCAAGGACCGCCTGGACATCAAGCAGGCCCACTCCATCCTGCAGGAAGACCACTACGGCCTCGAGAAGGTCAAGGAACGCATCCTTGAATACCTCTCGGTGCGCAAGCTGAACCCCAAGATGAAAGGCCCCATTCTGTGCTTCGTCGGGCCTCCAGGCGTCGGCAAGACCAGCCTGGGCCGGTCAATCGCCAGATCGCTCGGCCGCAAGTTCGTGCGGATGTCGCTTGGCGGCATGCGCGACGAGGCCGAGATTCGCGGCCACCGGCGCACCTACATCGGGGCCATGCCGGGCCGCATCATCCAGTCCATCAAGAGCGCCGGGACCAAGAACCCGGTCATCATGATGGACGAGATAGACAAGGTCGGCGCGGACTACCGGGGCGATCCCACCTCGGCGCTGCTTGAGGTGCTGGACCCCGAGCAGAACTTCTCCTTCCAGGACCATTACCTTGGCGTGCCTTTCGACCTGTCCAAGGTGATGTTCGTGTGCACCGCCAACATGCTGGACACCATCCCCGGCCCGCTGCTGGACCGCATGGAGGTCATCCGCATCCCCGGCTACACCGAGCAGGAGAAGGTGAAGATCGCGCGCAAGTACCTGCTGCCCCGCCAGATCAAGGAAAACGGCCTGAAGAAGACCGACCTGGAGATGACCGATCAGGTGCTGGGCAAGACCATCCGCGAATACACGCGCGAGGCGGGCCTTCGCAACCTGGAGCGCGAAGTGGGCTCCATCTGCCGCAAGCTTGCCCGCAAGAAGGCCGAGGGTGAGAAAGGCCCCTTCAAGGTGACCGCCAAGATGCTGCCCAAGCTCCTGGGAATCCCCACCTACCAGGAGGAGGAGACCGAGCGCGAACTGCCGCCGGGCGTTGCCGTGGGCCTGGCCTGGACCCCCGTGGGCGGCGTGATCCTGCACATCGAGGTGACCACCATGCCTGGCAAGGGCGCCCTCATCATGACCGGCAAGCTCGGCGACGTGATGAAGGAGTCGGCCCAGGCGGCCATGTCCTACGCGCGCTCCAAGTCCGAGAAGCTGGGCATCGACCCGACCTTCCTGGAAAAGCACGACGTGCACATCCACATCCCCGCAGGCGCGACCCCCAAGGACGGGCCTTCGGCGGGCGTGACCCTGGTCACGGCGCTCATTTCGGCGCTGACCAACACGCCCATCTGCAACGACATCGCCATGACCGGCGAGATTAGCCTGCGCGGGCGCGTGCTGCCGGTGGGCGGCATCAAGGAGAAGATCCTGGCGGCCGTGAGCGCCGGCATGAAGCGGGTGCTGATCCCCTCGCGCAACGAAAAGGACCTGGCGGACATCCCGTCGGACCTGCGCGGCAAGATCAAGGTGCAGCTGATCGACCAGATCGACGAAGTGTGGCCCTTGGCCTGCGGCGTGAAAACCGAGGCCCAGAAGGCCGAGGACGAGAAGGCCAAAAAGGCTGCCGAGAAGAGGGCCGAGGACGAGAAGGCCGAAGAGAAGGCCGAAGAGAAGGCCGACAAGAAGTAAGGCTGACGCGAGGCGGGAATTGCCCGCATGACAGAAGAAATACGGACGGCCCGGAAGCGAATAGCTTCCGGGCCGTTTTCTTTTGACGCGAACTTAATTCGGTCGTAATTTGATTTCACCCCGAGGAGGCCCGCCATGAAACTCGCCCAGGCCGTGAAGCCCATAAGCTACGTCAAGGCCAACGCCGCCGAGATCATCCGTAAGATGTCCGAGGACGGCCAGCCCATCGTCATCACCCAGAACGGCGAGGCCAAGGCCGTGCTCATGGACGTGCGCGAGTACGATAAGATCCAGCAGAGCCTCGCCATGGCGAAGATTCTCGCGCGCAGCTCAAAGAACCTGGAAGAAGGGAAGCACCGGGCGGCGGATGAGGTGTTCGCTGACATCAGAAGGAAAAGGTCGGGCCGCTAGTGGCGACCTTCAACCTTCGGTTCATCATCGACGCCGAGCAGGACCTCGATGAAATCGACGCGTTCCTGACGGACAATGATTCCCTGGAAGCGGCAGACGCCGTCTTGGACAAAATCAGCGCAGCATGCGCCTCCCTGGCGGAAATGCCACATCGTGGGCGCTACACGCCCGAAATGCTCCTCACGGGCGTGCAGACCTACCGGGAAATCCACTCCGGCCCCTACCGCATCATCTACGAAGTCCGAGGCGAGGCAGTTTACGTCCATGCCGTGCTGGATTCGCGCCGCGACCTTGGCGATCTGCTGCTGGCGCGCCTCGTCAGATAGAACCACCGGCTTTGACGCTCCCGCAGCCGTGTGCCTGACATCGCATGCGCCATGAAATCGAACGGTTCAAGACACATCACATCAGATAGCCCCTTGCCCCGGCCCCCCCATCCAGGCTAGCGTGCCGGCCCATGAGCGGAAACACCATCGGACGCCTTTTCAGGCTCACCACATTCGGCGAATCCCACGGCCCGGCACTCGGCGGCATCATCGACGGCTGCCCCGCCGGACTCCCCATCACGCCCGAGCTCATCCAGGAAGCCCTGGACAGGCGACGGCCAGGACAGGGCGGCCCCGGCTCCACCGCCCGCAAGGAACCCGATGCGGTGCGCCTGCTCTCGGGCGTGTTCGAGGGCGTGGCCACGGGCACGTCCATCGGGTTCGTCATCGAGAACACCGACCAGCGCTCCCGCGACTATTCCAACATCAAGGACGTGTTCCGCCCCGGCCACGCCGACTTCACCTACCAGGCCAAGTACGGCGTGCGCGACTATCGCGGCGGCGGGCGCGCCTCGGGCCGCGAAACCGCAGCCCGCGTTGTCGGCGGCGAGATCGCCCGCCTGCTGCTGCAGCGCCACGGCGTCAAGGTCTATTCCTACACCAAGGAGCTGGGCGACGTTCCCGCCCACTGCTTCGACATCCTGAACGCCCACACCCGCCCCTTCTACGCCCCCGACGACCACGTCGTGGAGATCTGGGAGGACCGCGTGCGCCAGACCAAGGAAGAAGGCGACACCCTGGGCGCGGTGGTCTGCGTCACGGCCAGCGGCCTGCCCGCCGGGCTTGGCGAACCGGTGTTCGACAAGCTGGACGCGCGCCTGGCCTACGCCCTCATGGGCGTTGGGGCGGTGAAGGCCGTGGAGATCGGGGAAGGCTTGCAGGCCGCGAGGAATTACGGATCGAAAAACAACGACGCCATCACCCCGGAGGGCTTTGCCTCAAACCGGGCGGGCGGAGTGCTTGGCGGCATAAGCTCCGGCCAGGACGTGGTGGTCCGCTGCGCGGTGAAGCCCATCCCCTCGGTGGCCATGGAGCAGCGCACGGTGACCACCTCGGGCGAGGCCACCACCATCACCGTGGGCGGACGGCACGACATCTGCGCCGTGCCGCGCATCAACCCTGTTCTGGAGGCCATGGTCTGCCTGACCCTGGCCGATTTCTGGCTGCTCTCAGGACGCGGACTCTGATTCGTCCCCGTCCGGCTTTGCGGGCGGAGCGTGGCGCTTGGCCAAGGCGTGGAAGACAAGGGTCGCCACGGCGGTGAAAGCCAGCTCCGCCCACAGGGAAATGTCCTCGCGGGCCTTGAACTCGGCCCAGCTTTGCAGGAAATAGGTCACGCCCGCAAAGGCGTACACCTGGAGCATCACATCCACGCCCCTGGCCATGCGCAGGAAGGCCGCGCCCAGCACCAGCGGGAACACGGTCCAGGAGCCGATCATCATCCACGCGCCGTCACTGGTCGGCGGAGGGTTGAACCGCCCCAGCGTGTCCTGGGCGATGGGGAACGCAACGGACAAGGCCCAGGTGACCACTGCGGCCACGGCCAGCGATCCGAACAGGATGATGGCCCCTGTCCGGGGATCGAGCGGGCGCTTTTTCTCGGGCTTTGTTTCTTCTTCCTTCTGGTCAGGCTTCATCTGGGTCACACGATCCTCCATCCGAATATTTCCAACATCTCGAAGGCTATCACCAGCACCCAGGCCAGGATGGCCACACCCGTGGCCGCTGCCGCCATGTCCTTGATTGCCTTTATCTTCTCGTCCTTGGCGGTCTGGAGGTAGTCGCAGATGGCCTCCACGGCGCTGTTGAAGATCTCGGCGGCCAGCATCACCGCCGTGGCCAGCATCACCAGCAGGAAATCCACCCAGTCCCGGTAGGCGAAGGCGAACACCAGCACCGCCAGGGACAGCACCACTTTGTAGGCCACGGACAGGTCGTAGAGCACCGCGTAGCGCAGGCCCGAAGCGATGACCCTCAGCTTGCGCCAGGGGTTGAACCCCGGCTGGCCCGTGCCCAGGAACTTATTTCGCATCGGAGAAAGCCTCTTTCAGGGCGTCTTCCAGTTGGGAAGCCGTGAACAGGTCGCGCAGCACCACGGGCCTGGAGGACCCGTCCCCCTTGGGGAACATGGCCGCCACCGGGATGGAGGCAGAGCCCAGCGCGCGCAGGAGCGCCATGGTCTCAGGGTCCTCGCGGGTCAGGTCCACGCGGATGGCCGTGAAGCCGTAGCGCTTTTGGAGTGCGGCCACCTTATCCGGAGCCAACACGGTTTTCTCCAGGGCCTTGCAGGTGGGGCACCAGTCGGCCGTGAAATCCAGCAGCAGGTTCTCCTGCCCGAGCGACTGGTTGAACGCGGCCTTGTCGTAATTCTTCCACACCTCGCCCACGGGCGCGGGCGGCGTGACGGCCCACGCGCAGGCGGCAACCGACACAGCCAGGGCCGCAAGCCGGATGGACCATCGGGTGAACGCGCCCTGTGACAGATTGGTCCAGCTGCCCCAGGCGTGGCAGCCGAGGGCCACCACCAGGAGCGCGCCCAGGGCCGGGACCAGCAGGGGCTGGGGCAGTATGGCCAGGAAATACAGGCAGGTGGCCATGATGAGGAAACCCGCCAGTTTTTCCAACTGGGCCATCCACGCGCCGGGGCGCGGCACGAAGCGTGTCAGCTCGGGCCGTGCGGCCAGCACCAGATACGGCAGCGCCATGCCCAGGCCGATGCCCACGAACACGGCCATGACCACAGGCACGGGCTGCATGAGCGTCCAGGCCAGCACCCCGCCAAGAAACGGCCCCGAACAGGGCGTGGCCAGGAGCGTGGCCAGAAATCCCGTGGCCAGGGCCTGGGTCCTGGGGCTGTGGCCGGGATGCGCCGCGATTTTGAGGTCGATCACCGGCAGATGAAACACCCCGAACAGCGACAGGCCCATGGAAAAGAGCACCGCAGCCGCCCCGAACACCAGCCCCGGCTGCTGGAAGAACTGTCCCCAGGCCAGTCCGGCCAGCCCAAGCACCACGGCCAGCAGGCAGAAATAGCCCAGGATGCCCAGGGCGAACCAGACGTTGTGCTCGCGGATGCGCGTGAAGCGGTCGCTGATATCGCCCTGGTTGCAGGCGGCCAGCAGGCTCGAGAGCTTCAGGCAGGCCACGGGCAGCACGCAGGGCATCAGGTTCAGGAGGAACCCGGCCAGGATGGCCAGGGGCAGCGCCTTCAGGAGGCCGTCCACCTCCAGATGGGGCTGCACGGAACGCGGCGTAAAGTTCCAGGACGAAGCCGACTCTTTGGCGGCCTTGTCCACCTTGGCTATGGTCTCCTGCACGGGCGCGGGCGTGCTCGGCGCCTTGGCGGCAAGCCCGGCGAAAACGGGCCACCAGGGCTTTTTGTCCGCTGGCGCGGGCGCGGAAACCTCCCGCGAGGAAAAGCTCGATTCCAGCTGCATGGGCCAGCAGCTGGCGTCGGTGCAGGCCAAAAGGCTCACCGTGGCCTCCAGGCCGAAGCCCGGCGGCGCGTTGTCGGGGATCAGCACGAAGAGCGGCGTGGGCACGTCGTAGACGTTGACCGTCTTGTCCTTCTCGTAGAGGTCCTGCCCGGACTTGCCGGGCGGATAGAGCACCGGCAGGTTCTGCCCGGTAGGGGTCAGGCGCACCTGGGCGCGGGTGGGCATGCCGGACTGGCCGGGGTCGTTGGCGTAGGCCTTGTACCCAGGCGCTGGCGTGAGCCAGAGGACGGCCATCTGCTGCGCGCCGCCAGTGCCCACGGGCAGCACGGCCAGCTCCCAGCTTACGGTAACGGGGGTCGGCTGCGCCCAGGAAGGGACGGCCACGAGCAGCAACAGGGCCAAAACGCGGATAATTACGTGCATGGAGCGACTCCGAAGATCGGCGGAAGCATACGACAGCGTGTCAGCGCGGGTAAAGCAGAAACTATGCCGGACTCACCGCCCGGCATAACGTGCGCGCAGTCCCGAGCCCTGCGGAACTCACTGTCCGCCCGCAAGTTGCGGGGCGGGCGAGGCTGCGAGCCAGTGGGCCTCGATCCACTCCGCCAGGGCCTGGGCGGCCACACGGTTGCCCTCCACGTTCCAGTGGGTCTCCATGGGGTAGTAGGGATTGACGCCCGCATCCAGAGCCCGGCGCAGCACCGGGAGCAGGTCCAGCACGGGGATGCCCGGCGCGGCGGCTTCCAGCGCCTGAGCCACCAGCCGGTTTGGCAGGTCGCGGTCGAAGCGCGCGGCGGCGTTCATGCGCGCCGTCACCCGCTCGAACAGGGCGTCGTTCACCTGCACCTCGGCGGGGGAGAGCATCACCAGCACTTTCACTCCCCTGGCCATCTCGCCAGCCAGATAGCGCCCCAGCGCAGCCACGCCCTCGTACCCGCGCCTGAGAAGTCCCAGGGCCTGCGGGTCGCAGGCTTCCAGATGGCGCGCCGCCACGCGCTGGAACGCGGCGTCGTCCAGGGGGCCCAGGGCATGGGTGTACGGCGGGGGGACGTCCTTCAGCACGAACTGCCCTTCGGTGGCGCAGAGGTAGTGGGCATAGGCGTAGTCTGCCATGCGCAGCGGGAACAGGCGCGGCACATGGCTCATGCGCTTGCGCCCGGTCTGCACGTCCACGAAGTTGTCGCCCAGCACGCGGTTTATGACCCCGTCGTCCGGCACTTCACCCCGCGCCGCCTCGGAGAGGTCGTTGCCCAGGAAGATGTTCACCAGGAGTGCGTCGTGCGCGATCTGCCCGCACCAGTTGGCCATGGCTGCGATATACTGCGGGAAGGAGGAACTGGGCTCCCCGAAGTTGACGATCCGCACGGGACGTGCCGGGCGGGAAAGAAGGGCCTGGGCCACTCCATTGTAAGAAGCCGGGAATTGCACGATGGCGTGGCAGAAGGAGTCGCCGAAGCTCAGTATCCTGAACTCGCTGTCCTGCCTGGCCTTGGGCACGCTGGAGTCGTTGTAATTGAGGCTTTGCAGGTCAACGGACGGCCCATCCGGGTGGTAGGACGCCGTCATGACCCGGCCCTCATAAAAGCGAAATGCCCCGTCCAAGAGGACGAGGCACGCCATTGTAGACCCGATCAGGAGCAGAATATTGGCGAATCTGGACTTCATGCTTCGGACCCCATGCAATCCCGGATGTGTACGCCTTGATTTTGCGTAACACAGACTTTTCCGGCGGAAAAGCCTTTCGGGAGGCGATGGAATCCGGTCTATTTCGCCTGTTCCCCGGCCAGCGCCCCGGCCAGAAGGTCCATGGCCTCGGCCATGGGAAGCGCAAGCCCGGTCCAGAGCTTGAACTGGGCCGCGCCCTGGGCCGCGAACATGGAAAGGCCGTCGATGGTGTCGGCCCCGGCCTCCTGGGCCTCACGCAGAAAGAGCGTGCGGCGCGGATTGTAGACCAGGTCGTAGGCCAGTTGGTCGCGCGTCCAGTACTCCCTGGGCAGCGGCGACACATCCGGGGCCTTGCCGGTCATGCCCATGGGGGTGGTGTTCACCACCAGATGCGCCTCCACGTTGTGGCGGCGCTCCCAGGCCACGGCGTTGGCCGAAAACTGCGCAGCCAGGGCGGCGGCGCGCGCGAAGTCGCGGTTGCTGACCGTCACCTGCTCCACACCGATCTCATGAAGCCCGGCCAGAACGGCCTTGGCCGCGCCTCCGGCTCCCAGCACCAGGGCCGAGGCGGGCATGGCGCCGTGCCAGGCCTCGCGCTCCAGAAGCGGCGACACGAACCCGGCCACGTCGGTATTGTGGCCTACCAGCTGACCATTCTCCCAGACCAGGGTGTTCACCGCACCCGTGCGCTCGGCCAGCGGCGAGACGCAGTCCAGCAGCGGGATCACGGCCTCCTTATGGGGAATGGTGACCGAGAGGCCCGAAACCGGCAGGGTCCGCACGGCCTGGACAAAGGCAGCCAGCCTCTCCGGGGGCGTGGGGAAGGCCATGTAGCAGGCGCGCACGCCCATGAGCTCAAACCCCCAGTTGTGCAAAAGCGGCGACATGGTCTGGGCCAGCGGATGGCCGATGATGCCGAAAATCTTCTCGGGGATGCGTATCTGCGACATGTGGGGTCTCTTGGGCGGGCGGGCGCGGACGCGGGCATGAAAAAGGGGGGCCGTGCCCCCCTGTTGGTCAGATCATGCCGCGTCGTAGCCTGCCTGCAAGGCTTCGGCGTTCTTGGGAATCATGTGGCTGTAATGGCCGGGGATCACGTGGCTGAGCGCCTGCTGGAGCCGCGAGAGCGGCAGCGCGCCCGAGGCCTTGGCGTACGCCCCCAGGGCCACCATGTTCACCATGCGGGCGTTGCCCACCTGCTCGGCGATCTCGTTGCAGGGCACGGCGCTGGCTTTCACGCGCGAAACGTCGGCCAGCTCCGCGTCCATGAGCGAGGAGTTCAGCACCAGCACCCCGCCGTCGGCCAGCCTGGGCTGGAACTTCTCGAGCGAGGGCCGGTTCAGGGCGATGAGCCCCACCGGACTCTGGATGATGGGCGAGCCGATCTCCTCGTCGGAGATGACCACGGTGCAGTTGGCAGTGCCGCCGCGCATCTCCGGGCCGTACACAGGCATGAAGGTGACGTGCAGGCCGTGCTCCATGGCCGCCTGGGCCAGTAGCGTTCCGGCCAGGACCACGCCCTGGCCGCCGAATCCGGCGATGATGACGTCCGCGTACATCAGCACACCCCGCTTTTCTTGGCGTCCTTGAACACGCCCAGGGGATAATAAGGGATCAGCTCTTTTTCGATGCGCTCGTTGGCCTGGACCGCGTCCATCTTCCAATTGGTGGGGCAGGTGGCCAGAAGCTCCACGAACCCCAGGCCCCGGTCTTCCAACTGCGCCTCGAAGGCGTGGCGCATGGCCTTCTTGGCCTGGGCGATGTGCTTCACCGAGTTGAGCGCCACCCTGGCCGAAAAGGCCACGCCGGGAAGCGCGGCCATGATCTCGGCCATGCGCATGGGCATGCCCTCGTTCGAGGAGCAGCGCCCGGCGGGGCTGGTGGTGGTCTTCTGGCCGATCAGGGTGGTGGGGGCCATCTGGCCGCCGGTCATGCCGTAGACGGTGTTGTTGACGAACACCACGGTGATGCGCTCGCCCCGATTGGCGGCGTGCATGATCTCGCCCATGCCGATGGAGGCCAGGTCGCCGTCGCCCTGATAGGTGAACACCACCTTGTCCGGGTTGGTGCGCTTGATGCCCGTGGCCGCAGCCGGGGCGCGCCCGTGGGGGGCCTCAACCGCGTCGAACAGCAGGTAGTTGTACAGGAGCACCGAGCAGCCGATGGAGGTGACCATGATGGTCTTCTCGGCAAGGCCCATGCCATCCAGGTATTCGGCCACCAGCCTGTGGGCCACGCCGTGCTGGCAGCCGGGGCAGTAGTGGCTGGCCACGTCCGCCACGGAGGGAGTGCGGGTGAATGCTATGGTTTCGCTCATGGAGGTCCTCACGCGCAGGCGCGTTCGATGGCGGCCTCGAACTCGTCGGGATTGGGGATGTTGCCGGGCAGCGCCCCGTAGAAGTCGGAGTCGGCCAGGCCGCGCACGGCCAGGCGCACGTCGTCCACCATCTGGCCCATGTTGTGCTCGATGGTCAGGAAGCGTTTGCCCGAATAGGCCAGGTCGCGAAGCGCCTGCTCCGGGAAGGGATACAGGCTGATGGGCCGGAACAGCCCCACCTTGAGGCCCCTGGCGCGCAGCTTGCGCACGCCCGACTTGACGATGCGCCCGGTGGACCCGAAGGCCACCACCACAAGCTCCGCATCCTCGGTCTGGAAGCTCTCGAAGCGGGCGTGGGCCTGGATGGCGCGGTATTTTTCCTGAAGGCGCAGGTTCACTTCGGCAAGCTTCCCCTCGGCCAGATGCAGGGAGCGCACGAAGCGGCGGTTCGGCCCGCTGGTGCCGCCAAGGCGCCAGTCGGCTCCTTCGGCGGGGTCGATGGCGATGGGCGGGCGGCGCAGCAGCGGCTCCTTCATCTGGCCCAGGATGGCGTCGCCCACCAGGAGCACCGGGGTGCGGTAGGCGAAGGCCAGGTCGAAGGCCGCGATGGTCAGGTCGTAGGCTTCCTGGCAGGTGGCCGGGGCCAGGCAGGGGGTGCGGTAGTCGCCGTGGCCGCCGCCGCGCGTGGCCTGGAAGTAGTCGCCCTGGGCGGTGTTGATGTCGCCCACGCCCGGCCCGCCGCGCATCATGTTCACGATGACGCAGGGGGTCTCGCCGCCGGCCATGTTGGAGATGGTCTCCTGCATGAGCGAGATGCCAGGCCCCGAGGAGGAGGTCATGGCTCGCTTGCCGGTGGAGGCCGCGCCCAGCACCATGTTGATGGCCGCGAGCTCGCTCTCGGCCTGGACGAACGCGCCCCCGGCCTCGGGCAGGTACTTGCTCATGAATTCGGGGATTTCGTTCTGGGGGGTGATGGGGTAGCCGAAGTAGCCCTTGAGCCCGGCGTCCAGCGCGCCCATGGCCACTGCCTCGTTGCCCTTCACGAAGATGCGTTGGTCGGCCATTATGCGGCCTCCTTGCCCTTGCGGGTGCGGTAGACCACGATGGCCAGATCCGGGCACATCTGCGCGCAGGCGGTGCAGCCGGTGCACTCGCCCGAGCGCTCGGGCTCGACTTCGACGATCTTGTACCCCTGCGCGTTCATGTTCCGCGACTGGCGGATGATGGTCACGGGGCAGACCGTGGTGCAGAGCAGGCAGCCTTTGCAGCGCCCCTCGTCGATGACAATTCGCGACATAGGGATGGTCTCCTTGGATGCAGATCCGGCCTGGTCAGCGGATGAGCATGGCGTCGCCGTACGAAAAAAACCGGAAACGTTCGCGTACCGCATGGGTGTATGCGTCCAGAATGATGCTCTTCCCGGCCAGGGCGGCAACCATAATCACTAGGGACGAGCCGGGCAAATGAAAATTGGTGAGCATGCCGTCCACCACGGCGAACGGATGGCCGGGGCGGATGAAGATGTCCGTCCAGCCCGCGAACGGGGCGATTTTCCCGGCCTCGCGCACGCTGCCCTCCAGGGCGCGGGCCGAGGTGGTGCCCACGGCGAACACTGGCCGCCCCTGGGCCTTGGCGGTGATCACGGCCTGGGCGGTGGCCTCGGGCACTTCCACGAATTCGGCGTGCATGCGGTGGTCGCGGATGTCGGCGGCGCGCACCGGGCTGAAGGTGCCGTAGCCCACGTAGAGGCTCACTTCGGCCCAGCCGAAGCCGCGCGCGGCCAGCGCCTCGCGCACCTGGGGCGTGAAATGCAACCCCGCCGTGGGCGCGGCCACGGAACCCTGGCGGTCGTCGCGGGCGTGGAGAGTCTGGTAGCGGACGCGGTCGTCGACAGGACTCACGGGCGGATCTTCGGAAGCGCATTCGGGGGAGTGCCCGTCGCCAGGAAGTCCGGAGGTATCGACCGGATGCGGCCCGGAGCGTGCTGAAGAGCCAGGCCCGGCAGAGTCGGAAATCAGGCCGGTCCCTGAAGCTGGAGAATCGCCCCCTTGCGCGCCAGCCGGTGCAGCCTTGACCGTCGGGCGGCGGATGTAGGGCGGCAACGGGATGTGCCCGATGCGTTCGAAGATCTCCGCCAGATTTCCCTGCCAATTGAGAATCACCCGCGACAGGCCGAACTCGCCGCGTTCCACCACCGTGACGCCAAGATCAGGCGCGAAGGCGAAGGTCTCGCCGGACCTGGGCTTCTTGGAGGCACGCAAAAGCCCCTGGGCCTGCGCCTCCAGCCAGCCGCCGCTTTCGCGCGCCTGAAGCAGCGGCAGGGGCGTCAGCAGCAGGAACTCAAGCGTCCCGCCCGTGGGCTTTCTGGTCAGAAGCCGCGCGGGCAGCACCTTGGAGTTGTTGGCCACCAGCAGCGCGCCCTCGGGCAGAAAATCGGCCAGATCGGAAAAAGCGGCCTCGCAACGAACGCCCCGCCCCTTGTCCACCACCAGCAGGCGCGAGGAGTCGCGCGGCTCGGCAGGGACCTGGGCGATCAACTCGTCGGGCAGGTCGAAGCAGTAGGATTCGAGGGACGTGTCGTCGTTGTGGGGCATGGGGAAACGATGGGGCGCGGTCGCGCGGGAGGGGCTTCTAGCGCCCCAGTCCGAAGCGCACGATCCAGTAGACGGCGGCCACGCCGTCGCGCCAGCCGATCTTCTTGCCCTCGTCGTAGGTGCGTCCGTAGTAGGACACGGGCACCTCGTAGACGCGCACGCGCTGGCGGGCCACCTTGGCGGTCAATTCCGGCTCGATGCCGAAGCGGTCGCATACCAGGTCCATGCGCTCAAGCACGTCGCGCCTGAACACCTTGTAGCAGACCTCCATGTCCGTGAGGTTCAGCCCCGTGAACACGTTGGAGAGAAGCGTCAGGAAGCGGTTGGCCAGATAGTGCCAGAAATAGAGCACGCGGTGCGTGCCGCCCAGAAAACGCGAGCCGAACACGGCGTCCGCCCGGCCTATCAGCAGGGGGGCCAGGAGGCTCGGGTAGTCGGCGGGGTCGTACTCCAGGTCGGCGTCCTGGATGAGCACCATGTCGCAGGTGGCGGCGGCGAAGCCGGTGCGAAGGGCCGCGCCCTTGCCCCGGTTCACCGGATGATACAGCACCCGGACGTTCTCCCGGCCTTCCAGCGTACGCAGCACGTCGCGCGTGCCGTCCGTGGAGAAGTCGTCCACCAGGACCACCTCGTTCACCTCGGGTTGAGCCTGCACGCGGTCCAGGATTTCCAGAATGGTGGCCTTCTCGTTGTACACGGGAATGACCACGCTGAGCGTCTTGGGGGTGTTGTTCATAACTTCCGCCTTATGTGCGAAAGCCCCCGGCGCGTCAAGCTTGACAAGGCTTTCGTCAGGCGTTGCAAAAGCGCGCCGTCGTGCTATCGTGGCAGGAACAGTATCAAATCCCAGGAGTTCGCCCATGAGCCAGAACGGCGCCCCGTCATCGGTCAAAACGCTTGTGATCATCGTGTTGCTGCTGGTGGTGGGCATCCAGGGATATTTCCTGTGGCGTGGCCAGGATCGCTTGGCGCCCGGCCAAACGTCGGACCAAAGCGCCGGGCAGGCTGCCGGACAACAGGGCGCCCAGACCCAGGCGGTCTCCCCTGCTCCGGCCGGCCCCGCTCCCGCGACGCCCGACAAGGCCCGCAACACCGTGTCCATCGCCAAGTTCTCCGTGGACTGGAAACACAGAAACACCCTACACATCGTGTTCGACAAGCCCATCGGCGAGGCCATGCTGGAGAAGCCCCTGGAAGGCTCGCCCTTCGCCCTGGACCCGGAGCTCCCCGGCCAGTGGTCCTGGTCCGCGCCGCAGGTGCTCACCTTCACGGCCAAGTCCGGCAACCGCTTCAGCACCAGCCAGAACTACAAGCTGACCGCCAACCCCGAAGCCTTCCTGCCCCAGGGCACGGCGCTTAGCGGGGACAAGACCATCACCGTGGCCCAGAGCTGCCTGTGGCTGCGCGAGTTCCGCACCTATTTCGACATAACGCCCGAGGACAAGACCAAGGGCCGGGCCTATGTGTGGATGTCCTTCAACGGCACGGTGGACCGGCAAGCCCTCTTGCGAAAGGTGACGTTCATCGACCCCCTGCGCGGCGAAGCGCGCCCCATCGCCGCCCAGTATCCCGACAAAAAGCCCGGCGAGGAAGGCCAGGAAGGCCAGGAAGGCCAAGACGATCCGGACATGCAGGGCGGCCCTGGCGGCCAGATCCTCTTGGTCAGCGAACCCGTGCCGCTCGATCCCAAGCGCACCCTGACCGTGCGCGTGGACCGCGACATCGACGGCGTGTGCCTGGGCGGCGGACCCGGCGAGGCCTGGCAGGCCCAGATCGCGGCCATCCCCGAGACCGGCGGCGACTTCTCCCTGGAGCGCGCCGAGCCCTACCCGCCCCAGGACAACGAACCCGCCGTGATCACGCTGCGCTTCAGCGCCAAGGTCGATCCCGGCGAGGTGAAGCGTGCTTTAAGCGTCACGCCCCAGGTGGCCTTCACCATCGAAGAGACCGAACCCGACCGCTCCATCCGCCTGCGCGGCCCCTTCCAGGCCGGGAATGCCTACACCCTGGCCCTGGACCAGGGCTTCAAGGCCATGGACGGCAGGAGCCTCGCCGGACGCCAGAGCCTCACCGTGAACCTGCCGGACCTTGGCCCCTCGGCCTCCTTCGCGGACAAGGGCATGTTCCTGACCAAGAGCGGCTCCAAGTCCGTGGCGGTCAGGTCCGTGAACACGGCTTCCGTTCGCGTGAACGTGGAGCGCGTGTACCGCAACAACATCTTCTTCAGCCTGAACTACTACGACGAGACCACCTTCGGCGACGCAGAGTACGGCGCGGACATGGAGCTTCTGCCCTACCTGGGGGACTCCCTGGCCGACTACACGGTGAAGACGCCCAAGGTGAAGAACCAGCAGCAGCGCACCACCACGGACCTGTGGCCGCACCTCAAGGACTTCGAGCCCGGCCTGTACCGGGTGCGCCTGGGCGCTAAGGAAGGCGGCAACTCCTACCAGAGCTGGCAGGACCAGCGCTGGATGCTCATCACGGACCTGGGCGTCGCGGCCAAGCGCGGGCATGACGACATCATGGTCTGGGTCAGTTCGCTCAAAGACCTGTCCCCGGTGGCCGGGGCGCGGGTGAAGGTGCTCTCCTCCAAGAACCAGGTCATCTGGCAGGGCACCACCGACGCGCGCGGCCTGTGGCTCGGGATCGGCCTTTCGGAGCTCGGCGAGGATCGCCAGCCCTACATGATCACCGTGGAAAAGGACACGGACTACTCCTTCCTGCAGTTCGAGCGCTTCCAGACCGACATGACGGGCCTTGACGTATCCGGCGTGGAAGTCGCCAAGGCGGGCTATCAGGCCTTCCTGTGGGGCGAGCGCGACATCTACCGCCCCGGCGAGACCGCCGCGGGCATGATCGCCGTGCGCGACCCGAGCCTCAAGACCCCGGCCCCCATGCCCGTGAAGCTGCGCTGGTCCGACCCGCAGGGGCGCGAGATCGGCCTGGAGACGGTCAAGACCGACGCCCAGGGCCTCGTGGCATTTTCGCGCACCATGCCCGTGCACTTCCCCACCGGGCCGTACCTGCTGGAGGCCATGGTGGGCGACGAGCCCATCGGCCAGTACCACTTCCAGGTGGAGGACTTCAAGCCCGACCGCATCTCCACCGCCGTGAAGCCGGACGTGGAGCGCGCCGCCCCCGGCAAGGACCTCAAATTCACCGTGGAGGGCCGCTACCTCTTCGGCGCTCCGGCGTCGGGCATGGCAAGCGAGGCCCAGGTGGTGCTCACCCCCGCGCCGTTTGCCCCCAAGGGTTTCGATGGCTACGTCTTTGGCGACCCGGAGCGCGTGTTCGAGCCCCAGACCATCTCCCAGGAGCAGGCCCAGTTGGATGATGAGGGGCGCGCCGCGTTCGCCGCAGCCGTCCCGGCAGGCCTTAAGCCCCCAGCGGCCCTGTATGCCGTGGTCACGGCCAGGGTCAGCGAGGCTGGCGGGCGCGGCGTGGCCGCGCGGGTGAAGATCCCCGTGGACGCCTACCCGGCCTATCCGGGCCTCAAGAAGCTCGGCGACTCGGGCCTTGCCCCCGGCCAAGCCCATACGTTCGAGTACGTGGTGCTGGACGGCCAGGGCCAGGAGGCCCAGGTGCAGGCCCTGACAGCGGAACTCTTCGAGGACCGCTGGCAGACCGTGCTTCGCCGCACCGAGGACGGGCGCGGCTTCAAGTATGAGACCAAGCGCGACGCCAAGCTGGTGGAGAAGCGCGTGCTGGCCTCCCCCGGAGCCAAGGGGCAGGTGGCCTTCACTCCGCCCAAATACGGCAGCTACCGGCTGATGCTGACCGACCCGGCCACCGGGTCCGCCGTGCAGCTCAGCTTCTGGGCCGACGGCCAGGGCTACAACCCCTGGGCCATGGAAAACCCGGCTCGCCTGGAATTCGTCGCAGGCAAGACCGACTACCTGCCCGGCGAGACCGCCAAGCTCCAGGTGCGCGCGCCCTTCCCCGGCAAGCTGCTGCTCACCGTGGAATCCACCGGCGTGAAGGACGTGTACGTGGTGGACCTGCCCGCCAACACCGGCGAGGTCAGCGTGCCGATTAAGCCCGGCTACGCGCCCAACGTGTACGTCACGGGCATGCTGGCCCGAAAAGGCACGGACGTGCACTCCAACCAGGCCGGGCGGGCCTTCGGCACCTTGTCCCTTAACGTGGCCCGCGAGGCCGGACGCCAGAACGTGGCCATCATGGCCCCTGAGCTGGTCAAACCCAAGACCAAGCTGACCATCACCGCCAAGGCCGATCCGGGGTCCATCGTGACCCTGGCCGCCGTGGACGAGGGCATCCTGCAGCTGATCGCCCAGAAGACCCCTGACCCCTGGGCCGCCTTCTACGCCAAGCGCGGCCTGGAGGTGACCTCCTACGACACCTGGGCCATGCTCCTGCCCGAGGCCAAGCCCCAGGTGAAGAAGTCGCCTGCTGGCGGCGACGAAGACCTGAGCCGCTTCCTGCGCACCGAATCGCCCCAGGGCGAAAAATCCGTGGCCTACTGGTCCGGCCCGCTGAAGGCCGACGCCCAGGGCCGCGTGCAGTGGACCATCGAGCTGCCCCAGTTCCAGGGGGCGCTGCGCATCATGGCCGTGGCCGTGAACGGGCTGCGCTTCGGCTCGGCCCAGCACATGACGCGCGTCAAAAGCCCGCTGGTGCTCCTGCCCACCTTCCCGCGCTTCGCCCAGATGGACGAGACCATGCGCCTGCCCGTGACGCTTCGAAATGACACCGGTGCGGACGGCAGTTTCAAGCTGTCCCTGGACGCGTCCGGCCCCATGAACGCGGACGAGCCGGTTAAATCGCTGGATATCCCCAGCGGCAAGGACCGCACCGTGTTCTTCACCGTGCGAACAGGCTCA
The DNA here is from genome assembly GCF_000429325.1 of Fundidesulfovibrio putealis DSM 16056. Taxonomy (NCBI): domain Bacteria; kingdom Pseudomonadati; phylum Thermodesulfobacteriota; class Desulfovibrionia; order Desulfovibrionales; family Desulfovibrionaceae; genus Fundidesulfovibrio; species Fundidesulfovibrio putealis. Next base: position 118,235 of record NZ_AUBQ01000005.1, on the reverse strand, counting down.
GCTGAAGGCGTGGCTGCGCTGACGCTCAAAGCCGTGGGCAACAATGAATCCACGGACGCGCGGGCAGAACTGCTGGTGCGCTCGCCGCTGCCCGCCGTGAGCCGCATCCTGTCCGGTTCCAACGAAGGCCCGGTGGTTGACCTGAAGGCCGCCGATGCGGCGGGCTTCCTGCCCGGAACCCTGCGGCGCGACCTGCGCCTGGGGCGCTATCCCCTGGTGCGCTACGCCGGGAAGCTGGAGACGCTCCTGGGCTATCCCTACGGCTGCATCGAGCAGACCGTGTCCAAGGCCTTCCCGCTCCTGTACTTCTCGAACCTTGCCCGTGAACTGGAGCCGGAAGCGCTGGCCAAGTCCTCGCCCGAGGCGGCGGTGCAGCAGGGCATCAGCCGGGCGCTGTCCATGCAGCACTACTCCGGGGGCTTCGGCATGTGGCCGGGCGCGGAGCGCGAGCAGCCCTGGGCCAGCGTGTACGCCACCCACTTCCTGCTGGAAGCCTCCAAGGCCGGGTATCAGGTGGCCCCGCAGGCGCTTAATCAGGCCATGACCTATCTGGCCGAGTCCGTGAAGCGCCAGCAGACCACCCTCGGCGGGCAGAAGACCCAGGCCTACGGGCTGTACGTGCTGGCCCGCGCCGGAAAGCCGGACCGGGGCATGATGGATCATCTGCGCACCAAGATCGGCGCGAAGCTGCCCTCGGACGCCCGGGCGCTCCTGGCTGCGGCCTATGTTGCGGCAGGAAACGCCAAGGGCGGCGAGCCGCTGCTGGCTGACCTGACCCAGGCCGCGCCTGCGCCGCGTGCGGACGACGTGTTCGATTCGCCGCTTCGCGCCGTGGCCCTGACCCTGGCGGCCCTGGCCGATGCAAACCCCGCCGCGCCCGAGACCGCAGCTACAGCGCGGGAACTTGCCCGCCTCATGGAGACCACCCCGATCTATTCCACCCAGGAGGCCGGAATGGCCTTCATGGCCATGGGCAAGCTGTTCGCGCGCCAGCAGGCCACGGGAACCTGCGCCGGGCAGGTGCTGGCAGGCCAGAACGCGCTGGCCCGCTTCGACACCGCGAAAGTCACCGTCATGAAGAACATCCAGGGAGACGGCCCCTTAAGTCTGGCCCTGGACCCCGGCTGCGCCCCCGGCAGCGTGTTCTACACCCTGGACGCGCGCGGCATTCCGCAGCGCGACTCCTACAAGCCCTTCTCCAACGGCCTGGAGATCACCCGCGAGTTCCTGGACCGCGAGGGCAAACCCCTGAACATGGCCAAGCTCCCCCAGGGGGCCATGGTGGTGGTCAAGACCTCGCTGCGCTCCACATCCGGGCCGGTGGGCCACGTGGCGCTCTCGCAGCTTCTGCCTTCCGGCCTTGAGGTGGAGAACCCGAGGCTCGACACCACGGACCGCCTGCCCTGGATGGGTGAGAAAGCCGAACCGGCGGTCACCTCCTACGCCGACTACCGGGCCGACCGGGTCAACGTGTTCCTGGACCTGCCCGCAAACGACTGGAAGGTGGTCTACACCGTGTGCCGGGCCGTGATCCCCGGCACCTACACCCTGCCCCCGGCCCAGGCCGAGGCCATGTACTATCCCGAGATCAAGGCCGGGACCGACCTTGGAGCCATGAGCGTGGAAGGCGGTCAATGACGATTGGAAAACGGGGGCGGCGGCTTCTGGCCGTCGCCCTTGTGCTGCTCCTTGCGCCGCCAGCCGCCTTCCTGGCGCTTGACGCGCTGTTTCCCTTCCCGGTGGAGCGCCTGACCCCGCCCGCCGCCACCGTGGTGCTGGACAACCGCGACGCGCCCATCCGTTTCTTCCTGGCCCCGGACCAGTCCTGGCGCTTCCCCGTGGCCCTGTCCGAGGTGGCCCCGGTGTTCCTGGACGCGGTTCTCGCCAGCGAAGACCGCCGCTTCTTCATCCATCCCGGCGTGAACCCCGCGTCCATCCTGAAGGCGGCCGTGTCCAACCTGCGGGCCGGGCGCGTGGTGCGCGGCGGCTCCACCATCACCATGCAGGTGGCGCGTCTGGCCGAGCCCAAGCCCCGCACCATGGGGTCCAAGCTCATCGAGTGTTTCCGGGCCTTCCAACTGGAGCGCCACTTCACCAAACCCGAAATTCTTGAGTTCTACGTCAATCTTGCCCCGTTCGGCGGCAACATGGTGGGCATTGGCGCGGCCAGTTGGTTCTACTTCGGCAAGTCCCCCGCCGCCCTGTCCCTGGCCGAGTCCGCACTGTTGACCGCCATCCCGCGCGCGCCCAACCGCTATCATCCCGTGCGCCGCCCCCACACCGCCGGGCTGGCCCGCGCCTCGGTGCTCTCGGCCATGGCCGCCACCGGCGCAGCCCCGTATGCCGCAGCCCTGGAGGCCGCCGACCAGCCCCTGCCCGAACGCCTGACGCGCCCGCCGCTCATCGCGCCGCATCTGGCCCAGATGTTGAAAGACCGCGACCCTGGCCAGCCGCGCATCCGCACCACCCTGGACAGCCGCGTGCAGGAGCTGGCCCGCCAGGTGATGCGCTCGCGCCTCATCGAGCTTCGCGCCCAGGGCGTGGAGAACGCCGCCGTGGTGGTGCTGGACGTCAGGACCCGAGAGGTGCTGGCCCTGGCAGGCTCCGCCGACTATCAGGACATCTCCCGCTTCGGGCGCGTCAACGCGGCCACGGCCAGGCGCTCGCCCGGCTCGGCGCTCAAACCCTTCCTCTACGCCCAGGCATTTCAAGAAGGGCTCATCGCGCCCGAAAGCCTCATCCTGGACATCCCCATCACCCTGGGCAGCTACGACCCGCACAACTACGACGGCACCTACCGTGGCCGCGTGGAGGCCCGCGACGCGCTCATCCACTCGCTGAACGCCCCGGCGGTACGACTCTTCTCCGAGGTGGGGCAGGACCGCTTCCTGGCGCTTCTGCGCCAGGGGGGCCTGCGCAGCCTGGACCGGCCCGCCTCCCATTACGGATTGTCGCTGATCCTGGGCGGCGGCGAGGTGAGCCTTCTGGACCTCACCAACCTCTACGCCACGCTGGGCAGCGGCGGCCTGCACGGGCAGCCCCGAATTCTGGCCGACCGTCCGCCGAACTCCGTCTCCCGACTTTTCTCCCCGGAAGCCTGCGCCTTGGTCACGGACATCCTCTCCCGTCTGGAGCGCCCGGACCTGCCCGGCGGCATTGAACGAGCCAAGGGGGTTCCCGCCGTGGCCTGGAAGACCGGCACCTCGTTTGGCCACCGCGACGCCTTCGCCCTGGGCTACTCCTCGCGCTACGCCGTGGGCGTGTGGACCGGCAACGTGCAAGGCCGCGCCGTCAAGGGCATCTCCGGCGCGCGACAGGCCGCGCCGCTCCTGTTCGACATATTCCGCACCCTGGAGCCCGACGGTTCCGGCCTGCCAAGGCCCGACGGCCTGAACCTCGCCGAGGTGGAAGTCTGCGCAGTGTCTCGCCAGCTCCCCGGCCCGGACTGCGTACACCGCATAAAGCTCACCGCCATCCCCGGCGTCACGGTGCTTGCCCCCTGCTCCATTCACAAGCGCGTCCTGGTGGACGCCGCCACCGGCCTTCGCGTGGCCGGGGCCTGTCTGGACGGACGCGACGTGCGACAGGAAGTCATAACCGAGCACCCCGCCGAGCTGACCTCCTGGTGGCGTGCCGGGGGCATGCCCGTGGCCGAGATCCCCGCCCCCAGCCCCGACTGCCCCGAAGCACAAGGCGGCCAGCCGCCGCGCATCACCTCGCCCAAGCCGCAGGTGGTCTATCAGGTGCGCCCCGACGCCCCCGCGCAGTTCCAGCGCGTGGGGCTCACTGCCCAGGCCGGGCCGGACGCCGGGCGGCTGCACTGGTTCCAGGACGGGCTGCTGCTGGCCCACGGCGCGCCCGGAGAGCCGCTCTTCGTGGAGCTGGCACCGGGAACGCACAAGCTCATGGTGGTGGACAGCCAGGGCAGGAGTGACAGCGTGAGATATGTTGTTGAATAGGAGGGCGCATACGTGAAAAACATGAACTGTTTTTCACGCATATATTCAATGCTTTTCTCGTGATAGACTCGAGAATGCCAGATTCGGAGAGGAGCTGGGACTCCGTCCCAGTCCCTGCCAGGGCTCTGCCCTGGACCCGGCGGGCTCTGCCCTGGACCCGCCAGGGGGATGATCCCCCTGGACCCTCAGTGGGCTTCGCGGAGTGCGAGCGGGAGTCTGGTGGGTGAGCGGAAACTTGACGAAGCGTTAGTGGGATTTTTAGGAGTGTGAATGACGATGGCTGAAATCTGGGACGTGTTCATCCACCTGGAAGGTCATCTGCTCGGTTTGAACGCAGAATACGGCCTGTGGGTGTACGGGCTCATGTTCCTGGTGGTGTTCGCGGAGACGGGCCTTATCATCGCTACGGCGCTGCCGTCGGACACGGTGCTCTTCGCCGTGGGGGCGCTGGTTTCGCGCGGAGCGGACTTCAGCCTGTGGGGGACGCTTTTGCTGACCATCCTGGCAGCCTTTTTGGGCGACACCGTGAACTTCGCCTGCGGCCGCTACCTGGGCGGACACTTTTTCGCGCGGCGCAGGATTCCCTTCCTGTCTCCCCAGGCCCTCGAAAAAGCTCATCAATACTACGAACTCCACGGCGGCGTGACCATCATCGCCGCGCGGTTCGTGCCCATCCTGCGGGGCGTCGCGCCGCTGGTGGGTGGCATCGTGCGCATGGAGTGGCGCGAATTCCTGAAATACAACGCCATCGGCAAAATTATCTGGACGCCGCTGTACCTCTTCGGCGGCTACTTTTTCGGGCAGATTCCCTGGGTGCAGCAGAACTTCAACGTGGCCATCTTCTTCGCCCTGGGCGCGCCGCTCCTTGGCGTGGTAGCCCGCATGGTCTACCTGACCGTGGCCAAAGGACGCTGACCCGACGCAGCTTCCCCCCCATCCCGCGAAGCTAACTGAGGGTCCAGGGGGATCATCCCCCTGGCGGGAGAGTGCAGAGAGGGCGGAGCCCTCTTTGCCCGCCGGAGGCATCTTACTCTTCTCTTCTCTCCCTCTTCCCCCTCACGCGCCCATCCACTGCACCCACAGCTGCCGGTTCCTGGGGCCGTCGAACTCGCAGAAGAACACGCCCTGCCACGTGCCCAGGCGGATGCGCCCGCCCTCCACGATCAGGCTCAACCCCGGCCCCATGCAACTGGCCTTCACGTGCGCGTCGGAGTTGCCCTCGCTGTGGCGGTAGTCGCCCTCCTTGGGCACCAGCCGGGAGAGCGTGGCCAGCACGTCGCGCACCACGTCCGGGTCGGCGTTTTCGTTCACGGTCAGGCCTGCGGTGGTGTGGGGGCAGTGCAGGAACAGCATGCCGCTCTGCCAGCCATTTACGGCTACAATGTCCTGAAGCTGCGCGGTGATGGCCACCAGGTCTTCGCGCCGGGCGGTCTTGACGGTCAAGGTGTGCATGAGGGCTCCTTCGTGTGTGAAGTTATACCGGCAGACGTGTGGAGGCTTTGACTTCGCGCAGCGACAGGCTGGAACGAATGGAGGTGATGCCGGGCATGCCGCGCAGCACCTCGGAAACAAAACGCCCATAGGCGTCCAGGTCCGGGGCCACGATCTGCAGGAAGTAATCGGCCTCGCCGGTGACGTTGTGGCAGGAGAGCACCTCGGGAATGGCCTGGATTGCCTCCTCGAAGCGCGCCGGGGCGTCGCTGGCGTGGTTACCGAAGGAGATCTGCACCAGGGCCAGCACGCCAAAACCCATGCGGCGGCGGCTCAGGTTGGCCTGATACCCCTCGATGAACCCTTCGGCTTCCAGGCGCTTGAGCCGCCGCCAACTGGGCGTCTCGCTCAGAGACAGGGCCTCGGCCAGACGCGCGTTGGACATGCGCCCGTCCTGCTGTACCAGGCGCAGAATGCTGCGGTCCACCTCGTCCAGCCCTGATTCCGCAAGAGTCTTTCCCATTTATGCCTCTGTTTAAATTTATCTGCCCAAGTATTGAGAAATCAGCATGGGAAAAGCAAGGCAATTTCCTTCCTGGGCGACTATTCTGCCAAAAGGAGTCCAGGAGGGCCGCCATGATCGAAGCAGACGTGTTCGCTGTGTATCTCGCCGCCGTGGCGGCAGTGTACCTGACCCCTGGCCCGGACATGGCGCTTATCATGGCCGTATCCGCCGGGAACGGGGCGCGCGCGGGGTTTTGCTGCGCCGGGGGCATCGCGGTCGCGCGGTTTGCGCACGTGATGGTCTCGGGGTTGGGGCTGGCGGCGTTGTTGTCGGAGCAGCCCGCGCTGCTCCTGGCGGTGCGGGGCGCTGGCGCGGCCTACCTGCTGTGGCTGGCCTGGAAGCTCTGGCGCGCGAAGCCGGGCGCTGCGGAGCAGGCACGGGAGGAGCTGTCGCCATGGGGCGCGGTGGCGCGCGGCTTCCTCACCAATCTGCTCAACCCCAAGGCGCTGATGTTCTGCGCCATGCTGCTGCCGCAGTTCGTCTCGCCCGAACGCGGGCCGCTGCTGGTTCAGTTCGTGTGGCTGGGGGCGGTGCTGGTGGCGGCGGGTTGCCTGTTCGACGCAGGATACGTGCTGGCGGCCAGCGGGCTGGCGCGACGGGTCAACGTTTCGGGCAGGCTGTCGCGGGTGCGCAACAAGGTGATGGGCTCGGTATTCGTGGCTCTGGCCGCGCGGCTGGCCGCAGGGTGAAGCGCGAGAGGCCAAGCGAGTTCAGACGGGGTCAGGCTGGCTCATGTCCCTGGCGGCTGCCGTGGGTGAAGGCCGGGTCGTAGAGCTTGGAGCGCGTGTCCGAGCCGTAGCCGGGCAGCACCAGAAAGAGCGTCTGGCGGGTCAGTCCGCGCTGGCGCACAAGCTCCGGAAAGTCCGCCACGGTGCAGACGTGCACTTGCTCTTCGGGCCAGCCCACGCGGTGGGCCACGGCCACGCAGGTGTCCGGCGGATAGCCCCCGGCCAGAAGCTCCTCGCGCACGCCTTCGGGGTCGGTGGAGCTCAGGTACACGGCCAGGGCGCTGTGGTGCCGGGCCAGTTCGCGCAGGGCCTCGGCTTCGGGGACGGGCGTGCGCCCTGCAAGGCGCGTGAGGATGAGCGTCTGGGTGACTTCCGGCGCGGTGACCGAAATCTTGAGTGCGGCGGCGGTGGCGGCGGCGGCGGTCACGCCTGGCACCACGGCGTAGTCCACGCCCTCGGCGTCCAAAAGGCGGGCCTGTTCGGTGACGGTGCCGTACAGGGCGGGGTCCCCGGCCTGGAGGCGCACCACGCGTCCGCCGCGCGAGAGGGTGTCCATGATGGCGGCGTGTGTCTGTTCCAGGGTCATGGAGGCGCTGTCCAGGCGCTCTGCTCCCGGCTTGGCCAGATCAACGATATCCTTGGGCGTCAGCGACCCCGGATAAATCACCAGATCGGCCTGGGCGATGAGCCGGGCCGCCTTGACGGTCAGGAGTTCCGGGTCGCCGGGTCCGGCGCCGACGAAGTGCATCCTGGAGGTCATGGCTGTTTGCCCTGGGGCGCTGCGGTGCGCCCGGAAGTGTCCGAGCGGTCGGAGAGGCGGTTGAAGGTCCAGGTGAGGGCCACGGCGTAGACCGCCGCGCCCACGCCCAGGAGCGTGTTGAAATAGGGCGGCGCGGCCAGGGCGAGGCGGATGCCGAGCGTGGCCAGGGCGTAGCCGGAGTTGCGGAACACCGCCAGGTAGCCGGGGATGAACCGCTGGGACAGAAGCACCAGCAGGATGTCCGAAAACACCAGCACGGTGTAGAAGGTGTCGAAGAAATCGAAGGTGTGCCTGCCGCGCACGGCGTCGCTGATGGCCATGGCCCCAAGCACCGTGAAGAGCCCGAGCAGGAACAGGGCCACGATCTTCTTGGAGGCGATGAAGGAGTAGCGGGCGTGGCCAGAGCGGGCCAGCGTCTGCTTGGGCTGCTGGAGCCGGTCGTACACGCCGAGCAGCCCGAAGATCAGCAGCGCGCCCACCCCGTCGGACACGATGTGCAGGATGGGCGTCCAGTCGGCGGTGACGTGGATGGGCTCGGGCAGGTTGACCAGCTCCTTGAAGGAGTTGCGCAGAAGAATCAGGGACAGGATCTCGAACTGCTTGCCCATGGACTTGGAGAAGGAGCAGGGCAGGATGAAGATGAGCCCGATGACCTCCAGGATGAGCACCAGGGTGAAGGCCAGGCCCACGGCGTGGAAGTGGTTGTCCGGCGTGAGGACGTGCAGCCAGGGGGGGAGCAGGCCGTGCCGCTTGAGCTCGATGCAGGCCAGGGCTGCCAGGAAGATGATGACCAGCGCCCCGGAGATGGCCCGCTCGGTCCTGGGGTTCTCCCAGAAGCGGACCATGGGCTCGAAGATGTTGGTGACGGATTCGTAGATGCTCTGCATGCGCCAACCTGTATCACGAAGAAGAGGGTTTGTCCGCAGCCACGATGAAGATGGGGTTCTGCGCGGACAGGCGCAGGTCCCCGGCCAGGGGGGCGGACACCCCGGCCTGCACCTGCGTGACCTCCACGGGCCAGCCAAGCGCCTGGAAATGTTCCAGCGCTGCGTGCAGCGACCCCAGGAGCACCGTGTTGGCCACGATGCGCCCGCCGGGCTTCAGCCTGCGGCAGGCCTCGGCCAGCGCGCCCGGCTTGGCCTTGCCGGAAGCTGGCGCTTTTGCCGCGCCCACGGCTCCAGGGTTTCCCAGCGACCCGCCCACGAACACCCGGTCCGGATCGGGAAGCCCCACGAACGCCTCGGGGGCCGCGCCCTTCACGGCCTTGACCAGCCACGCGCCGCTGCGGCGGATGTTCTCCTTGATGGCCTGATGGCGCTCGGGGTCGCGCTCCACGGCGAAGACCCGCCCGCGCGGCATGAGCGCCAGCGCCTCGATGCCCACCGACCCGCACCCCGCGCCCACGTCCCACAGCACGGCGTCAGGCGTCAGGCGAAGCGCCGCCACGGAGCAGGCCCTGGCCGGGCCTTTGGTGATGAGGCCGTCGTGGCGGTGGTAGAAATCGTCAGGTCGGCCGAGCATCGGCCGGGCGTCCGACGCGGACGCAATCTGGACGATCACCAGATTGAGCGGGGCGAACTCCTCGCGCGCGGCCTCGGCGGGGCTTAAGCGGCGCAGGCGCTCCTCGGGGCCGCCCAGGTTCTCGCACACCCACAGGACAGCGTCGTCCAGGGAATATTCCAGCAGGAGCATGCCGATGGCCGAGGGCGTGTTGACCTGATCGGTGTACACGGCGGCGCGGCCCGAGGCGGCCAGGGCCGCGAGCAAGGGGCCGGGGTCGTCTCGCCCGTGCAGGGACACTGCGGCGAGATCGTTCCAGGTGAGGCCCAGGCGGGCGCAGGCAGCCTGTACGGCGGTGATGCCCGGCGTGAAGTGCAGCGCGTCCGCCCCGAAGTGTTCCACCAGCCGGGTTCCGATGCCGTAGAACAAAGGGTCGCCGTCGGCCAGCACGGCCACGCGCAGGCCCTCGGCGCGGGCCTTGGCCATGCGTTCCAGGGCCTCGGACAGGGGCGAGCCCACCACGATGCGCTCGCCGGGCAGATGGGCGAAGCGGGCCAGAAGCCTCGCGCCGCCCGCCAGGACGTCCGCGCTGACAAGGCGCTCCATTTCGGCCCGGTTGAGCGAAGAGCCCATGCCCAGGCCGAGCACTTCGATCAGGGGGTCTGTCAGTCGATTCTTCATGGAATGCCTTTACGCGTGGGGTCCGCGTTATCCTGCTGATTTGCCGTGCCTCGCCGGGCGGACTGGCGGGAGTCTTGCGTGCTGGCGGCAACACCGTGTACCGTGAGCCCGCACCTGAACGCCAGCCCCTCGCGGCTGCCCGGAGGCGGCCCGGCTGAGGTAAAACACCGGTTACCCGGAAACGAAAGGATTTATCATGATCAAGCACATCGTCATGTGGAACCTCAAGGAAGAAGCCGAAGGCAAGACCAAGGCCGAGAATCTCGCCGCCATGAAAGCCATGCTGGAAGCGCTGCCCGCCAAGGTGCCCGGCTGCGTGGAGCTGGAAGTGGCCACCGACGGCCTGTTCGAGTCCGTGCCGCCCACGGACATCGCCCTGTACACCGCTTTCAAGACCAAGGAAGACCTGAAGGCCTACGCCATCCACCCCGAGCACCAGAAAGTGGTGGCCTTCATCAAGGCCGTGGCCTCCGAGCGCCGCGTCATCGATTACGAAGTGTAGGCTTCGGCCCCGTCCCGGCGGGAACTTCGGCCAGGACGCCCGTTTCGAACCCGAAACAGACAATTTCGACCTCTGGTTGCGGCCCGGTGCTGAAAAAGGACCGGGCCGTTTCCAGTGCGCGGGCTGCGGTCAGGGCCGCGAAACGCTGGCGGATTTCGCCATCAGGCACGATCTCCAGGGCGTGGCGGGCGGTGTTGGCCTGGGCCACGGCGCGCCAAGCCTCCGGGGGCGCTCCGGCCTGGGCGGCCAGCCCGGCCAGGGCCGCGAAGTTCGTGGGCTGGGCGTGGGCGTGGGTGTACTCCAGGCCCTGGGCCATCTTGGCCAGCTTGCCGAAGAAGCAGCCCCAGACGATGCGCGAAAAGCCCATCTCCTGCGCCCTTTTCATAGAGAATCCGTAGAAATCAGCAGCCTGCACGAAGCACAGCTCCGGCAGTTCCGGACGGTGCGCCATGAGCATGCGCTCGCTGCGCCGCCCGGTGGAGAAGGCTGCGGTGTCGATTCCGGCGGCGCGCGCCACCTGGAGGCCGGACTCGATGGTGGCCTTCCAGGCCTCGTGGCTGTAGGGCTTGACGATGCCCTGCGTCCCCAGGATCGAAATTCCTCCCACGATGCCCAGTCGAGGATTCAAAGTGCGGCGGGCGATGGTCTCGCCGTCCTCCACTTCGATGGTCAGCCGGACTTCGCCCGCGAACCCGGCCTGGTCCAGAACCTCCCGCGCAGCCTGCTCGATCTGGGCGCGCGGCACGGGGTTGATGGCGGGTTGTCCCACGGCCACAGGCAATCCAGGCAACGTCACGCGCCCGACGCCGCGCCCGCCGAGAATCTCCACCCGGACTTCTCCTGCTTCCGCAAGGCCCCCCTCCCCCGATTCAACCTCACGCCCAACTCCGGCCTCTCCCGCGAACATCGCAGGAACCTCCCCCCGCTGACCGCCCCCACTCCCTGGTCCAGCGTCACCGGCGTCCCCCATTAGGGTTTCCAAAGGGCGGAGCCCTTTGGCCGCCGGAGGCCTCTTCTCCTCTCTTATAATTCTTACCACGCAGGAAATACGCGCCTTGTTGGTGGCGTCGGGGTCGTCGCCCGCGTCCTTGACCACCGTCGCCCTGACTCCAGCCTCTTCCCGCGCCACACTGTCAACGGGCACGTCCAGCCTGCCGCCGCCGGGCAGGGGGATGTCGGCTATCCGGGTCTCCTTCCCTTCCAACAGGAAAGAAAGCGCGGCCTTGGCCGCAGCAGCCGCAGCCGAACCGGTGGTGAATCCCTGTCGTAGAGTCCGCGTGGTCATGCATCCTCCGCGCGGCGCATGGACGCCACGAAGTTCCCGGCCAGAGCGGGGTTGGAGGCGAAATGCAGATGCACATAGCTGCCGAGCGTGTTCCCGGCGAGAAAGCCCTCGGGCGTATCCAGCGGGCCTTTGCGCCCGGCCAGGGAGTAGACGGCTGGCGCGTCTGGGGCGTTCTCCAGGCTTGAATAGTGGAACTCATGGCCGCGCGCCGCCGTGCCCTGCGGCCCGAGCGGCGTGTCTGCGGTGAAGCGGGCCTCACGGTAGCCCAGCGCCGAAAAGCGCGTCTGCATGCGGGCCGCGCAGGGGAACACCCCGGCCATGGGCCAGGAGCGGCCCTCGGCGTCCACGATGGCCTGCATGAGTGCCATGAACCCGCCGCACTCGGCGTAAACCGGCCTGCCGGACAGGGCGAAGGCGCGGATGGCCGCCAGCATGGAGGCGTTCTGCGAGAGGGCCTGGGCGTGCAGCTCGGGATAGCCGCCGGGCAGATACAGCCCGTGGAGATTTTCGGGCAGGCGGGAGTCGGCCAGGGGCGAGAAGGGGACGATCCCGGCTCCTGCGGCTTCCAGCAGGCGCAGGTTCTCGGCGTAGGCGAAACAGAAGGCCCGGTCTCGGGCCACGCCCAGGCGCACGGGTTGCGTCCTGTCGGCCCTCGGCTCCGCCTGCTCCTGCGGAGACAAATCCAACGGAGTATCCGGCAGCGCTTCCAGGAGCGCGTCCAGCAACGTCCCGGCCTCCACCCAGTCGGCCAGCCGGGTAAGCCATGCGGGCAGGCTTCGGCCAGCGTCCAGGTCCTGGCCCAGGTCCTGGCCCAGATCCTGGGCGGTAACGAGGCCCAGATGGCGCGAGGGCAGCGCCAGTTCCGGGGCCTTGGGCAGATAGCCCAGCACCCGGATGCCCGCCTGCATCATGGCCTCGGACAGGATCTCGCGATGCCCCGGCCCGCCCACGCGGTTGAAGACCACCCCGGCCAGGGACAGCTGCGGGTCGAAGCGCGCGAAGCCCTGGGCCACGGCGGCTGCGCTGCGGGCCATGCCCGAGGCGTCGATCACCAGAAGGACCGGGACGCCAAGCATCTTGGCCATGTGGGCCGCGCTACCGCGCTCGTTTGTGCCTGATGCTCCGTCGAACAGGCCCATGGCCCCTTCGGCCACGGCCAAGTCCGCGCCGAACGCGTACCGGGCGAAGATTTCCCGGTTGGCCGCCTCGGAGAGCATCCAGGAGTCCAGGTTGTGGCTTGTGCGCCCGCAGGCCAGGGCGTGCAGCCCGGGGTCGATGAAGTCCGGTCCTGTCTTGAAGGGCGCGCAGGAAAGGCCCCGCCGGGTGAGCGCGGCCAGAAGCCCCAGCGTCAGCGAGGTCTTGCCGCACCCGGAGTGCGTGCCGGATATGAGCAGGCTTTTTGTCATGGCCGTGAAATGATAGGGGAGGCCCCATGGACAAGCAAACGGAAAAGCTCCTGCGCACCATTCCGGGCGTGGGACCGGCCATGGCCCTCGACCTCTGGGAACTCGGCATCCGCACCATGGAGGACCTCGCCCGCCGAGACCCACAGGAGATGTACGACACCCTGATCGCCCAGCGGGGCAAGCACCAGGACCGCTGCGTGCTCTACGTGTTCCGGGAGGCGGTCTACTTTGCCGCCACCCCGCCCGCCCGGCGAGACCCGGATAAGCTCAAATGGTGGAACTGGAAGGATCGCTGACGTGCGATGGCCCTCGCGTCCTGCTGGGGGACTGTTCTCCCGGTGAACGCGAGGGCATTGCTTCATATTGTTCAAACAACGGCGCTACCTGGTGAGCTTCGTGGCGATTTCCGCCACGTGCCTGCCCTGCCAGCGCGCCCCGGCAAGTTCGATCTCGGTGGGCATGCGCGAGCCGTCGCCGCCCGCGATGGTGCTGGCCCCGTACGGCGAGCACCCCTTGATCTCCTCCACGCCCATCTGGCCCTGGTAAGCGTAGGGCAGGCCAACGATCACCATTCCCTGGTGCAGGAGCGTCACGTGGAACGTCAGGATGGTGGATTCCTGTCCGCCGTGCTGCGTGGCGGAGCTTGCGAACACCGAGCCCACCTTGCCCACCAGCGCCCCTTTCATCCACAGGCCGCCGGTTGCGTCCAGGAACTGGCGCATCTGGCCGCACATGTTGCCGAACCGCGTGGGCGTGCCGAAAATGATGGCGTCGGCCTCGGCCAACTCGTCCACGGTGCAAACCGGCACCGCGCTCTGCGCCGCCTGGGCCGCCGTGGCGCCCATTTTCTCCAACACCTCGGCGGGCAGCGTCTCGGGCACGCGGCGCATAATCGGCGTCGCGCCTGCCACCTGGGAGACGCCTTCGGCCACGGCCTTGGCCATGGTCTGGATATGTCCATACATGGAATAGTACACGATGAGCACGTTCATGATTGCCTCCAAAAAAAGGGAAGATGCTCCCTGATAACCGAATTTGGAAAAAAGGAAAGCGCGCGGCGTTGACTCCGCAAACCCTCGGGCGTAGATGCCGCAATGAATCGCTGAGTCCCGCCATGGGCGGGAGCGGGGGACCCATTTTTTGGGGCGAATCGCGCATGCGCGTAGGGCACCTTTCGGCCCGAGCCCGTCAGCTAACCTCGTAAGCGTCGAAGGGAGACCTCCTAACTGGTGTGGGGGCCTTCCCGAGTACCCACACCTGCGCTTGAGCCCGAGCCTTTGCCCGTGCTTCAGCCCACGCTTAGGAGGCCTTTTTCATGCGTCCCTGCTCCCTGCCCGAGGACTCTTCTTCCCATTCGCCCCACGGCGGCTCCTGCACCAAGGCCCAGACCGCGTCGCTGGCCCTGGCCGCACTGGGCATCGTCTACGGCGACATCGGCACAAGCCCGCTCTACACCATCAAGGAATGCTTCCACGGCATGCACGCCGTGCCCGTCACCCAGGCCAACGTGCTGGGGGTGCTGTCCATGGTGTTCTGGTCGCTCATGATCGTGGTGAGCCTCAAATACGTGGTGTTCATCCTGCGCGCCGACAACAAGGGCGAGGGCGGCATCTTCGCCCTGCTGGCCATGCTGCGCTCCGGCCCGGCCAGCAAGGGCCGCTACTGGCCGTACATGCTCCTCATGGCCGCGTTCGGCGCGGCGCTCCTCTACGGCGACGGAGTGATAACCCCGGCCATCTCCGTACTGTCCGCCATCGAGGGCCTGGAAGTGGCCACCGCCGCCGCCAAGGACTACGTGGCCCCCCTGACCTGCGTGGTGCTGGTGGGCCTGTTCATGTTCCAGAAGCACGGCACCGCAGCCATCGGCAGGATCTTCGGGCCTGTGATGATCCTGTGGTTCTGCGTCATCGGCGGGCTCGGCCTTGCCGAGATCATCGCCGAGCCCATGATCCTCTCGGCGCTCAACCCCGCCTGGGCCGTACAGTTCTTCTCCATCAACAACCTGCACGGCATCGTGGTTCTCGGCTCCGTGGTGCTGTGCATCACCGGCGGCGAGGCCCTCTACGCCGACATGGGCCACTTCGGACGCCTGCCCATCCGCCTGTCCTGGTATTGCATCGTGCTGCCGGGGCTGCTGCTCAACTATTTCGGCCAGGGCGCGCTGCTCCTGGATCATCCGGACATGGCCTTCAACCCCTTCTACGCCCTGGTGCCCAAGCTCATGCTCTATCCCATGGTGGTGCTGTCCACGGCGGCCACCATCATCGCCTCCCAGGCCATGATCTCGGGCGTCTACTCCCTGACCCAGCAGGCCATCCAGCTCGGCTTCACGCCGCGCATGCACATCGTGCACACCTCCAGCCAGGCCATCGGCCAGATCTACCTGCCCACAGTCAACTGGATGCTCATGATCGCCTGCATCGGGCTGGTGCTGGTCTTCCAGGAGTCCAGCCGCCTGGCCGCCGCCTACGGCATCGCCGTCACCGCCACCATGGCCATCACCTCCATCCTCTATTTCGAGGTGCTGCGCCTCAACTGGAAGTGGCCCCTGTGGAAGGCCCTGCCACTCCTGGTGCTGTTTCTCTTTTTCGACGGCTGCTTCCTGGGCGCGAACCTGCTGAAAATCGTGGACGGCGGCTGGTTCACCCTGAGCCTGGCCCTGGCCATCCTGATGGTGATGGTCACCTGGCGCGACGGGCGCGCCATCCTGGCCCGCCACTACGGACACATGCGCATGCCCGTGGACATCTTCCTGCGAGACATCGCCGAGTACAAGCCGCAGCGCACCTCCGGCACCGCCGTGTTCATGTCCATCTCGCCCGAGGGCGTGCCGCACACGCTGCTGCACCACTTCAAGCACAACGAGGCCATGCACGAGCGCGTGGTGCTTCTGTCCATCCTGGCCACCGAGTCGCCCCAGGTCGCGCCCGAAGACCGGGTCACCATTGAGGACCTGGGTCAGGGGTTCCACAGGGTGATCGCCCGCTACGGTTACATGGAGTCGCCCCGCGTGCCCGAGATCCTGGAACTGGCCACCGAGAAGGGGCTCCCCCTGGACGTGTACTCCACCTCCTTCTTCCTGGGGCGCGAGACGCTCCTGACTACCGGAGACGCCCCCATGGCCCAGTGGCGCAAGACGATCTTCGCGTTCATGTCGCGCAACTCCTGGAACGCCACGTCGTTCTTCAACATCCCGCCTGGGCGAGTTGTTGAGCTTGGGAACCAGGTGGAGTTGTAAGAGTAAGAGTTAAGATGCCTCCGGCGGCCAGGGGGAGAAGCCTCCCCCTGGACCCGGCTACCAGCTTCGCGGGATGGGAGGCGGCTTTGCCGTGGTTCGGGCATTGCCGCCAGAAACCCGAACGCGAAAAGGGGCTTTGCCAACCCCCCGCCCCCAATGCTATCCACCGCCCGGTCAATCAATCAGTCGAGCGAGTGGGAAATCATGCGCATCTTCATCCCGGCCATGGGCCGCGTGAACACCAAAAACCGCGACGGCAGCGAAGTCCGCTTCTCGGAGATCGCCCGCCGCTGGCTCGCCTGGGGCCAGCGCCTCGTGGTCATGCTCCCCAGACGCCAGATCGGCGTCTTCGAGTCCCAGAACGTCCTGGGCATGGACTATCAGGTGTTCCCCGAGCCCTTCACCAGCGAGGCCGACAGCCTGGGCAACGTGCTGAAAACGTATCTGTGGCGGCTTTTCCGCTGCCTGTTCGTAAGCTATCCCAAACAGCTTGACGCCATTTACGCCCCGTCCGACTTCCTGGTGGACCTCGTCCCGGCGCTTCTGGCCAAGCTGAGAAACCCAGCGGCCAAGCTCACCGTGTGCGTGTTCCTCATCGCGCCCAACCCCTTTCGCGGCTACGAGAACGTGTTCCGCCCGCGCTGGCGCGTCCCCACCATCCGGGGCCTGCTCTACTGGTCCACCCAGATGCTGGCAGTCGGCCTCACGCGCCTGTTCAAGGGCCGCATGCTGGTGCTGAACTCCCTGGACCGCGACACGCTCCTCGCGCGCGGCGTGGACCCCGCCGCCGTCGCCGTGGTCACCATGGGCGTGGACATGACCGAGTTCGATTCCGTGCAGGTCACCCCCGACACCCCCCGCTACGACGGAATCTTCCTGGGACGCCTGCACCCCCAGAAGGGTCTCCTCGATCTGGTGAAGATCTGGCGCAAAGTCTGCGACGCCAAGCCCGGCGCGCGGCTGGCCATCATCGGCGGAGGCAGCGACTCCTGGTTCGCGCGCCTGAAATCAGACATCGACGCAGCCGGACTCGCCGCCAACGTGGACCTCTTGGGGTTCAGGCAGGGGGCTGAGAAGGTCCGTCTGCTCAAGAACGCCGGATGTTTCTGCATGCCCAGCCACTACGAGAGCTTCGGGCAGGTGGCCGTGGAAGCCATGGCCTGCGGACTGCCTGTGGTGGCCTACGAGCTGGCGATTTATGACGAAATCTTCCCCGGCGGCATGGTGCGCCGCCCCCAGGGCGACGTGGCCGGATTCGCCGCCGCAGTGGTCGACCTGATGGATAATCACGAACGCCGCGCCGCGCTGGTGGCCGAGGCCGCCCAGGTGGCCTGCCGCTTCGACTGGGAACAGATCGCCCGCGATGAGCTGGAAATGGTGGGGAAATAGACAACGAGGAAGAGGGGAATTGGAACTTGCTGAGTCTTCGTTTCCTCAACACAAACACAACGATGGGCGTGTGACAGGCGCAGAAACAACTTTGATGATTATTGCTGGCAGTTATAATGAGTAAAAGCCAAGACTTATAACTCACCATGAATAACAGGCATATCACATCGCACAAAAGAACGTTTCAACATGAGATGGAAACAAAATCTCGTGAGATGTTCCAGCGGCTTATTCCTTCTCACTGGGTTGTCAGGAACTATGACTACCCAGACTATGGGATTGATTTATCCATTGAGGTGTTTGACAAAATAGATTCTGAATACTCAACAACATCTGGAGAACATTTTTTTGTACAATTAAAGTCCACAAACGCATGCGAACACACCAAACTATCGCTCGATGCAGACTTTTCTATTGATGTTGTGAAATTCACCATTGAGACCAAATCACTGCACACCGCCCGAAAGATGGGCACGGCTGCCCCACTACTCTTAGTCTTAGTATGTTTTAAAAGTGAGCAAATTTATTATTTGTGTTTGAATGACTACATCTCCTCATGCGACGTACGCATTCGACAAGGCCAGAATACTAAAACAATATACATACCCAAGTTAAACACCTTGACACCAGACAGCGCCCATATGCGGCTGCGCCTCTATTCAACTAGGGCAAAGCTGTTCTCACTCTTCTCATTACTTGAGTACCAGCGATCCAAAATACTGTACATGCTAGATGCATACGACCATCTTAAACTCATCCCGCCGGACAAGGCACAAATCAAATGTTTTATAAATGAGATTCTCTGTAGAGATATTTGGGGAATTGATCACCCATGGCAAGGCATTTCCTTGATTCATGATGAGTTCATTCAACCATTAAAAGAATATCTTGAGACTGGAACGATGAGGGACACCCGATCCAATTTATCAACCATATTAGATCTCTTCGGAGAAGTAAATCTTGTCAGACACATTTGGGAACAAATGTGTAACTTACACAGCGTGTTCCATGAGATAATACGTCAAAGGGAACTCCCAACTGACATCGAAGGAATATTCACGAAAAACAACTAATGTATTTTGCCGCACTCTTGTCCTTCTATCTTAAGAAGGCTCCGCCTCGCCCGAATCGAGAATCTGGGCCGACCTCCAGAAAAACCATATAAATCCTCACTACAAGCCGTGTAAACTCTTCGCCCCGCTCAACGCTCAATACCTCGCCGTGAACGCTTTGTCGTACCCGGTCAGCTCCACGTACCCCTCGCCGGTCACCGGTTTGCCGCCAGCAGTGCCGGTGGCCCGCACCAGCCCCTCCCAGTAGTTCACCCCCGTGGAAAGCGGCGTGTTCATCTCCTGGTCGGGGACTTCCGGTGAGATCGTAAGCGCGATGCCCGGCGCGGTCAGCTTCCAGCCCGCCGGATACCGGGCCTTGGAGCGCGGGCTGGTCCAGCTCCCGGTGGAAGCGAGCGTAAGCTGCGACGCGCTGATGCGCGTGGTCCTGCCGTCCGGCGCGATCAGCGTCCCCCCCGTGGCCGGGCCGAAGCCGCCCTTCTCCGCGCGCAGGAAAAACACCATCAGGTCGGAGCCGTCCGACAGGCGCAGGCTGAACCAGTCCCAGCCCGATATCCCCGCCTCCAGCGGCGCGGACGAATACTCCTGGTCCATCCAGGCCTCCCCGGTGACCGGGATCGCCTTGCCGTCCAGTTGGATGGTCCCGGCAACCTCCATGCGCGGGATGGAATAGTAGCAGCTGGCGCTCTCGGGTTTGACGCCCTTCTGGCTGTAGCCCCTCTCCCCATGGGCGATGGGGCCTTTCCGGGGAGTAAGCGTCAGATCGTAGGAGAAGTCAGGCCCCCTGGCCGTGAGGCGATGCGCGTCCGGTGCGATGGACAGGTTCCAGTCGCGCAGGAAGATGCGCGTTTCCGAGCCGTCCTGCGCCCATCCGGCCAGATCCAGCGCCGCGCGGGACACCGCCTCGTGCTGGCGGTGCCTGCGGCCGGGCACGTCGGTGATGGCCGCGTGGCCCAAGAAAATCTGGTTGGTGCGCCACCCCGTGGCATGTTCAGGCTCGCCGGGCTTGATGCGGCTCCTGAAGAGGGTGAACTGGAACCCGTAGCGCTCGCCGGACGGCCCCTTGAGCGCCCCTGTGTAGTACCACCACTCGGTCTTGTGGCCGGGGTGCGGCCCGTGGTCGCGTGGGAACTCGAAGTCGCACGGCCCGGTCACGGGTATAAACTCCTGCCCGAAAGCCTGCGAGGCCAGAAGCAGGCACAGCGCGGCAAGCAAAGCGATATGCGTTCGTCTCATCGTTCCCTCAGGATCAGCGCGGGCGTACGCGACAGCGCGGCCCGGCAGGCAGGCGGCCCCGCAGCCAGCACCGCCGCCAGGATAAGCGGCAGCGAGAGGGCCAGGGCGCGCCAGTCCAGCAGGTACACGAACGTCCAGCCGAAGGACTGGCGGTTGATCACGTAGATGATGATGACCGACAGGGCCAGCCCGCCGATGACGCCTACGATCTCCCCGGCCAGCCCCAGGTACACCGCCTCCCAGAGCACCATGGCCGTTATCTGGCCCCGGCTTGCCCCCACGGCCAGGAGCGTGTTGATCTGGCGCATGCGCTCCAGCACACGCACCGTCAGCGTGACGCACACTCCGAGCGCCGCCACGCCCAGCGCGATCACCAGGAGCACCCCGGTGATGGCGAAGGTCTCGTCGAAGATGCCCGTCACCAGCGTGTGCAGCCCCGTTCCAGGGACTCCCTCCACGCCCGGCCCCCAGGGCTCGGCCAGCATCTGCGCGCGCAGGGCCTCGGCCCTGGCGGTCAGGTCGCCGCTGCGGTCCTTGAAGTATACGCGAAGCCCTCCTGCGCCTGGGTCGCCGCCCAGGGACTGGAACGCGGCGAGATCAAAATAGGCCTCGCCGCCGCGTGTGCGGTAGCTGCGCACCACCATGGCCACCACGGCGTCCACCCTGGCCGCGCCCACCTGCACATGGAAGCGGTCGCCGGCTTTCAGCCCGGCCTGGTTGGCCAGGGCCTCGGCTATGGCCACGCCCTGCCCGGAGAGCAGCAGGGCTTCGGCGTCGGGCAGGCGCTCCAGCACGGCAAAGCGTGAAAACTTGAGGAGGCCGGGCATGTCCGTAGCCTCGAACTGGTACGCCGTCTTTCCCAGAGTGAGATAGCGCCGCAGATAGGGCACCACCTCCACGTCGCCGCGCGCGGCCAGCCATGCGGAGAGCTCCGGGGGCAGGTTGTCGCGGTAGCCGTTCAGCTCGGCGTAGGCCGGGCGCACGAACAGGTCCCCGGTGACGGTCTGGTCCAGCCAGGTGACGAAGCTGGCCCGGAAGCTGTGGATCATGGTGGAGAGCGCCAGGAACAGGGCCATAGCCGTGGCCAGCGCCCCTACGGACACGGCGGCCCGGTTGCCGCCCCGCCCGGCCTGCGCCGAAGCCAGCTCCGCCGGGACCCCGCCCAACCGGGCCAGGGGGGCGGCCAGGGCGATGGTCAGGCGAAGCGCGAAGGGCGAGAGCAGGGCCAGCCCCGTGAACAGCAGAAAGATGGCCAGATAGCCGGGCAGCGGAAACCCCGTTGGCGACGGCAGCATGCTGACGGGCCACGCGCCCACGGCCAGCACGAGCCCCAGAGCGGCCCAGACCCGTCCGGCGGATGCGCTCTGGCTCTCCTCCTGACGGTGGATGGACATGGCTTCTCGCGGGGAGACGCGCATGGCCCGCACCGCAGGCCCGATGGAGGCCAGAAGCGACACGGCCACAGTGACGCCGAGCGACAGGCCGATCTCCCGGGGATCAAGGCTCGCCCCCTGCACAGCCACGCGCACGAACAGGTTGTTCACCGTGGAACTGACGCCCTGGAGCATCCAGCCCGTGAACACCGCCGCCACGGGCATGCCTGCCAGCCAGCCCAGCGCCCCGAGCATGCCTCCTTGAAACAGGAACAGGGCGGACACCGCGCCCGGCCCTGCCCCCAGGGAGCGCAGCACGGCCAGCTCCTTGCGGCGCGAGGCCGCGTCCAGGGACACCAGGCTGTACACCAGGAACATGCCCACGAAGAGCGACACGAATGAAAGCACCGTGAGGTTCAGCTGATAGGCCTCAATCATGGCCAGACCGGATTCGCGGGCCTCGCCGGGCGGCGCGGCGTGGACGCCCGGAGGCAATATTTCCCCCACGGCGTCGGCTGACACGCCCGGCGCGAGCTTCACGTCGATGCGGTCCACCTTTCCGGCCAGCCCCAAAAACTCCTGGGCGGTGGAGATGTCCGCCACCGCCAGATTGCCCGCCTCCACCCCGGCCAGACCTTCCGGAGCGAGCACCGCCAGCACCGTGAAAGAGGCCTCGCGACCGCCGGAGTGCAGGGTGAAGCGCCCGCCCGGCTCCACGCCCAGGCGCTGGGCCAGGGGTTTGCCCAGGAGCACGGTTCCGGGAACGGCCATGAGGTCCATCCAGTTGACGCCCTGGTCCGCCTCGCCGGAGCTTCCTGCGATGGAGAATCCCCGGAAGGCGCGGTCCAGCAGGGGGTCCACCCCGATCAGGCGCACCGGATTGCCCGCATCGTCCTTCACGTAGGCCGAAATAACCGGCGAGGCCTGGGTGACACCCGGAAGGCGCAGAAGCCGCCCCACCAACGAGTCATCCACACGGAAGCCGGGCGCGGCAACGGAGAGCGAGGCCGTGCCGGTAAAGGCGTCCATGCCCTGACTGAAGGCCTCCACCGAGGCGTTCACCGCGAGGCGAACGCTCAGAAAGACCGAGGCGCCAAGACCCACGCCCACGATCACCGCCAGGGAACGCCAGAGCTTCTGCCGCCACTGGCGCAACACGAACCAGCAGGCGATGCGTGCGAAATTCAGGAGAGGCCGCACTCGCCCTCCGACACCTGCCCGTCTTTTATGCACAGGGTGCGGTCCGCCAGATGGTCGGCCAGTGCGCCGTGGGTGGCGATGAGCACGGTGCGCCCAAAGCGCCTGCCAAGCTCCGCCAGATAGTCGGCCACGGCCTGTCCGCTGACGCTGTCCAGGTTGCCGGTGGGTTCGTCGGCCAGGATGACCGGAGGGTCGTTTATCAGGGCGCGGGCGATGGCCGTGCGCTGCATCTCGCCGCCGGAGAGCTCCTCGGGCAGATGCGTGGCGCGGTGGCTGAGCCCGAGCCACTCCAGATGGGCCATGGCCCGGGGGCGCACATCGGAGAGCGCGTCTCCGGCCAGCAGCGCCGGGAGGCAGACGTTCTCCAGCACGGTCATGGTGGGCATCAGGTTGAAGCTCTGGAAGACCATGCCCACGGTGCGGCGGCGAAAGTACGTGAGGTCGGCCTGGGAGGCGCGGCGCAGGTCGCACCCGGCCACGGAGAGTTCGCCCCCGGTAGGGGTGTCCAATCCGGCCAGGAGCGAGAGCAGCGTGGACTTGCCCGAGCCGCTGGCCCCTTTGAGCAGCACCACCTGCCCGGCCTGAATCCGGAAGCTCGCGCCGCGAACCCCGGCCACGTCGCCGCCGCGCGTGTGGTAGACGCGGGTAAGGTCCGTGGCGGCCACCACGGCGCTGCCCGAACTCACGCCGGAAGACCCGGCTGAAGAATGAGGGGTATGCATCGTAGACGGACTATCGCCCCGTGCGGGGACGGGGTCAAGCCCGCCATGTCAGCGTGGCGTCTTCACATCGTTCTGGGACACGAAAACCTCCCGGCACGGCGACACAGGCGGGAACCCGCCGACCCCATAAGGGATTCCACAAGGGCGAAGCCCTTTGGCCGCCGGAGGCTTCTGGCCACTTCGCCCCTACCCGGCGCCAAGCGCCTTTTTCGCCTTGGCCAGGGCCTTCGCGGCCATGTCCAGGCCGGGCTTGGCGGCCAGGGCCTTTTCGGCGTCGGCCTTGGCCTCGGGCCACTTGCCCGCCTGCCCCTTGATCTGCGCCGAGGCGGCCAGCCACAGAGGGCTCTCGCCGGTCTTCTTGCGCACGTCGTTCAAAAGCTTGAGCCCAGGCTCGGTTTCCTTGAGCTTGGTGATGGCGGTCACCAGCAGGTCGTAGGCGCGGGCGTTGTCCGGGCTGGTTTCAATGGCTCCGCGCAGGTATTCCAGCGAAGCCTTGTGATGCCCCTTGTCCATGAGCTTCATGGCCAGCATGGGGAACAGCCCCTCCTCGTCCACGTGCAGGGTCACGGCCTCGCGGAAGCTGCGCTGGGCCTCCAGGAGGTTGCCGTCCTCCAGGAGCTTCATGCCCTTTATCACCAGCTGGTCGATCTTGAGCTTGCGCTGGCGCATCTCCTCCAGCGACTCGGTCTCGATGTCCTGCTGCACCTTTTTGTACACGGCTGCCATGTACTGAAAGAGCTTGGCTTCCTCGCCCTTCAAATAAGGGATGCCCTTGGGAACGTACTTCAGGACGCGGGCGATCTTGCTCACATTGGAGAAGGCTTCGCGGAAAAGGCTCTCCACCTCGCTCCGGTCGGTGCCGGGGAGCTTCACGGAGACGAAGCCCTTGAGGGCCGAGGCCAGGGTGGCCAGGGCCTTCAGGTCCTCGTTCTTCAGGTAGGCGGCCTTGCAGCGGGCCAGGTCTTCCTTGATGGTCTTGGCGGTGATGTTCATGCCCCGGTTCTTCCCCGTTTGTCGTGCTTGCAGTGTCTGCCCGGCGTCATACATGAGCCTGACCAAAGAAAACCGCTACGTGTTGCCCGGCAGTGTGGCGTTCTCAAAATGCGTTCATACAATGCGTGACCCTAACCCAAGAGAACCAAGCATTTTGTATGAGAAAAACATGTTCATGTTTTTCTCATACGCGGCACTAGTGGGCCAGGCCCCAGTCGCGCCCGACGCCCACGTCGGCCACCAGGGGCACGGAAAGCTCCACCACCCCGGTCATGAGCGAGGCCAAGCGGTCTCCGGCCTCGCGCGCCGAGGCCTCGGGCGCTTCCAGCACCAGTTCGTCGTGAATCTGGAGGATGAGCCGCGCGTTCAGATTTTTAAGCGTCTCATCGCGGGCCACGGCCAGCATGGCCATCTTGATGATGTCCGCCGCGCTGCCCTGGATCACCGTGTTGACGGCCTGCCTGCGGGCCTGGGCCTCCAGCTGGGTGTTTCGCGAGCGGATGTCCGGCAGAAGCCGCCTGCGCCCGGCCAGCGTGGTGACGAAGCCGTTCTCCCTGGCCTGCTCCACAAGGGACTGGTAGTACTCTTTGAGCCTGGATAAGCGCTCAAAATATTTCGCGATAAAATCCTTGGCTTCGTTCAGCGTCAGGCCCAGTTCGCGCCCGAGCTTCTGCGGCCCCATGCCGTAGAGCAGGCCGAAGTTGATGGTCTTGGCCTGACGGCGCTCCTCGGAAGTCACGTCGCCCTGGGGCTTGTCGAACAGAAGCGCGGCCGTGCGGCCGTGGATGTCCTGGCCCAGGCGGAAGGCCTCCATGAGGGTGGGGTCGCCGGAGAAGTGCGCCAGCACCCGAAGCTCGATCTGGGAGTAGTCCGCCGAGGTGAGCAGCATGCCCGGCGCGGCGGTGAACAGGCCGCGCATGCGCCGCCCCAGGTCGCCGCGCGCGGGGATGTTCTGAAGGTTGGGGGCGCTGGAGGAGAGCCTCCCCGTGGCCGTGGTCAGCTGGTTGAACGTGGTATGCACGCGCCCGTTCTCGTCGGCGAGGCCCGGCAGCGGCTCCAGATAT
The DNA here is from genome assembly GCF_000429325.1 of Fundidesulfovibrio putealis DSM 16056. Classification (NCBI taxonomy): domain Bacteria; kingdom Pseudomonadati; phylum Thermodesulfobacteriota; class Desulfovibrionia; order Desulfovibrionales; family Desulfovibrionaceae; genus Fundidesulfovibrio; species Fundidesulfovibrio putealis. The sequence goes on along the minus strand of NZ_AUBQ01000005.1, from coordinate 93,133 downwards.
GTGGAGCGCAGCTTTTCCAGCTTGCGGTATTCCAGAATGGAATCCAGCAGCGGATGCTGGCCAGCCAGACGCTCCAGCACCTCGGCGGAGGTGGAGGCCGCTCCGCCGGGGGTCTTGCCCGGAGCCTTGAGCCCCAGTTTGTTGTACAGCACGTCACCCAGCTGCTGGCTGGAGCGCACGTTGAAGCGCATCCCGGCCTGCTGGTACATGCGCTCGGTGAGCTCCGAAAGCCGGGTGTTCACCTCTTCGGCGAAGGCGGCGAAGGCGGCCTTGTCGATGCCGATGCCCGCGCGCTCCATGTGCACCAGCACGGGCACCAGGGGCAGCTCCAGGGTGCGCAGAAGCGGGGTCAGCCCGGCCTGCTCCAGGCGCGCGGCGAAGCGCCGGGCCAGGGCCAGACAGGCCAGCCCCTGCGCGCCGTCCGGGGCCTCCTCCGGGCTGAAGCCCGGGTCGGACCACAGGCTGTCCAGCAGCCTGCCCCAGGAATACACGCGTTCCTCCGGGCTCAAAAGATATGCGCCCAGACTCAGATCGAACCACTTTTCCAGGGGCACGCGCTCCCACTCGAGGCTGGCCGTCAGCAGGTCCTTGAGCGACGGCGCGGCCACCGAGGCGGCACCGGCCAAAAGCGGGGCTAGCTCCGCCGGGGTGGCTGCCACCAGCCACTGCTGTCCGGACACGGCCAGCAGGAAGCCGTCGTCCGTGGGGACCAGGGCGGTGTTCCTATCATTAAAAGAAGGAAGCTCCGCAAGGGGCGTGGCCTGCACCGGAGCGGCCTGGGGCGCGGGCTGCGGGACGGCGGTGTAACCGAACAGCGACAGCTGCCCTCCATCAGAAGGAGCAGGGGAAGCCGAAGGGGCGGACTGGGGAGACGACCCGGACACGCCAGCGCCTTTGCTTGCTCCGCCCTCAGGGGCGGCATCGAACAGCGACGCCCGGCCCGGCTGGTTCGGCTGATCCGGCCTGGGGGAGCCGTTCTGGCCGCCCGGCGCGCCCTCGCGGGGCAATTCCCGCAGGAGCGAGCGCAGTTCGTAGGCGTTCAGGAAATCAACCAGCTCCTCGCGGGGCGCGGGGGCCACGGCCAGGGACTCCAGGGAGACGTCCACAGCGGCGTCCAGCTTGAGGCGCGTCAGCTCGCGGTACACGAACACGTCTTCCAGGTGGGGCTCGATCTTCTTGCGCCACGCGGGCTTGAGGAGCGCCACGCCCTCGCGAAGCTCTTCGAGGCTCGGGAACTGGGCCACGATCTCGATGGCGGTTTTGGGGCCTACGCCGGGAACGCCGGGGATGTTGTCGCTGGAGTCGCCAGTGAGGGCCTGGAAATCCGGCCAGAAGGCCGGGCCGGGGGGGAAATCCGCCTGGAAGTCCCGCAGGGTGGTGAGCTTTTCCTGCTTGCCGGAGGGGTCCCAGAGCAGCACCTGCTCGTCCAGGCACTGGCGCAGATCCTTGTCCGCCCCGATGATGACCACCGGACCGACGGCCTTGCAGCGCGCGGCCAGGGTGGCGATGGTGTCGTCGGCCTCCACGCCTTCCTCGCGCAGCACCGGGAAGCCCAGGAGCTTCATGCCCGCGACGATGGGGTCCATCTGCTGGGCCAGGGGCTCTGGCATCTTCTCGCGCTGGGCCTTGTAGGCCGGAAAGATGTCCGCCCTGAAGGAGGGGCCGCGCCCGTCCATGACAAAGGCGGCGTAGCGGGGGCGCTCCTCCCGCAGGAGGCGGAGCCCCAGGCGTAAAACGGAATAGAGCGCGTTGGTGGGAAACCCGTCGGAGCGCGTGAGGTCGCTGAAGGCGTAGAACCCACGGTATATGAAGGCGGAGCCGTCGATCAGGTAGAGCGGCTCGGAGCCTCTGGGGAGATGGTCCCTCGGTGGCATGGGGGAATTCCTTTTTCGGGTCTTCTAGCCGTTCGCGCCAGCCGGGGCAACCGTGGGCCGTTGACGACCCGGGAGAAAAAAGGGGTTGCAGGCCAAATCCTCATCTGCTAATCGCCCTACCATGACATCCCCGGCCGCGTCCATGAGGGCCGCCCGGACATCGCAAATGGGCTCTGTTCCATTGCAGGAGGTAACAATGTTAAAATGCCTGAACATAGTCTTGCTGATCTGTTTGAGTGTTGCAGCCTATCACTATCATCGCGAGACAGTGCAGTTGGAATCCGTTTTGGTTGCTGCCGAGAATGACAAAGCCGAGATGCGTCTGGAAATGGAAAAGGTGCGCGACGAGTCAAACCTGTTGCGCCTGGTGGTCATGGCCAACCTCTCCAAAATTGCCGACCCCATTCCAAACAAATTGCTCACCGTGACCGCCTACTCCAGCGTGGAACTGCGTGAGTTCCCCGAACAGCAACTGCTCACCGCCTCCCTGTCCAAGCCCAAGGAAGGCGCGATAGCCGTGTCTCGCGACTTGTTCAACCAGGGATGGGTGTTCGGCAAAAAGGTCTACATCAAGAATCACGGGATTTTCACCATCACCGACCTGATGGGCAACAGCAAAACAAAGCATGTGGACATCTACATGAACGACCAGGACCGCGCATTACAGTTCGGAAAGAAGCAGATCGAAGTGGTGCTGCTGGACGTGTAGCCCCCCTAATCAACCCACACACTGTCAGGGGCTGCGGCCCCTGATTTTTTTTGCCCTTTTCATACGATTTGAACTTGGCTATACCTTGCCCGTCGTGGCGAAGCCATTGCCCATCGAATGGTACGTCCTTCGACATAGTTCCTACTAACTCGTTCTTCATATTGTTGATTACGGGGCGCGCCGTTCAGGCGCTCCCCACGGGAGGCACACATGATACGTCGCGCTCTTGCGCTCGCCCTGTGCATTCTGGCCGCCGCCGCGACGGCCCTGGCCCAGGAGACCCCGCGCATGGACCTGGAAAAATCAGTCCTGCGCGCCATCGAGGCCAACCCCCAGATCCAGTCCGCCAAGCAGCAGATCTACGGCGCACAGGAAGGCGTGCGCGCCTCCGTGGCGGCCTTCGCGCCCGTGGGCACGGTCAACTACACGTCCACCTCGAGCACCTCGAGATATCCCGTGGCGGTGACCAACACCGTCAATGGAACCACCCTGACCGGAGCCACCTCCCGCTGGTACGACCCCTCGCTGTTCGCCACGCTTGACCTGAACGTCAGCCAGCCGCTGTTCACCGGCTTTCGCCTGCTCTCCAGCTACCAGAAGGCCAAGCTGGCCAGGGATCAGGCCGACGCCCTGTTCAAGCGCTCCGAACTGACGCTCATCCGCACGGTCCAGACGGCCTTCCTGACGCTGCTCAAGTCCCGCGCCGACGTGAAATCCAACCAGGACTCCGTGGCCCGCCTGGATTCGCAGCTCAAGGTGACCCGCGCCTTCTACGACGTGGGCCTGCGCCCCCGCCTGGACGTCCTCCAGGCCGAGTCCGACCTTGCCAGCGCCGAGCAGGCCCTGCTGGCCGCCCAGAACTCCGTGGACATCCAGCTGGCCCAGCTCAACTCGCTTCTGAACATCCCCCTGGAAAACAGCGTGGACTACACGGGCGAGCTGACCCAGATCCCCTTCAAGACCACCCTGCAGCAGGCCCTGGACGAGGCCTACATGCAGCGCCCCGACATCGCCATCGCGCTCAAGTCCGTGGAGATCGCAGGCAAGGACGCCACCATCGCCCTGAGCCCCGCCCTGCCGCAGCTGAGCGCCAACTACGACTACATCCGCCAGGGCGACACCATGGGCCTGCGCGAAAACCTCAGCTCCACGAGTTCCAGCCTCTACCTCGAGCGCCATCAGTTCCAGCTGAAGTTCACCTGGAAGGCCTGGGACTGGGGCAACACCTTCTTCACCTACCGCCAGGCCAACGACAACGTCAAAAAGCTCCAGGCCGACCTGGCGCGCCTGCGCCTGGACGTGGGCGCCGAAGTCAAGACCCAGTTCCTGAACATCCAGGACGCCGCCAAGCGCATCACCGTGGCCAAGGCCGGCCTCGCCGCCGCCACCGAAGGCTACCGAATGGCCGTGGCCCGCTATCAGGCGCAGGTCGGCACCAACACCGACGTGCTGGACGCCCAGGCGCGCGTGTCGCGCGCGGAGTTCCAGCTCACCCAGGCGCTCACCGACTACCAGATCGCCATCGCCAACCTGTACTACTCCGTCGGCCGCAAGAACATGAAGCTGTCCGACCTCTAGAAACAGACCAGGGCTCTGCCCTGCACCCGCCAGGGGGATGATCCCCCTGGACCCTCTGTTGGCTTCGCGTCTTAACCCGTCACACGTGACGAGTTCGGACGCGAAGCTACTTAAAAGTTTTTGAAGGAGAGTCCAGAGAGGACAACTTTATTTCAAAAAGTTTCCTCTCTGGCCGCCGGAGGCATCTTCCCCCCATGACAGACAAGCCCGCATCCACCATAGACATGTCCGGCCGTGAGCGCTTAACGCGCATGGCCGATTTTCTTTTTGAAGTGAGCATGCTGCGCCGCACCCCCCGCACCGGCTACCAGTTTTTGGGCACCGGCTCCGAGAACGTGGCCGAACACAGCTTCGGCACGGCGGTGATCGGCTACGCCCTGGCCCACATGGCCGGGGCCGACGCGGCCAAGACCGTCCTGCTCTGCCTCTTCCACGACATCCATGAAGCCCGCACCGGCGACTTCAACTACGTCAACAAGCTCTACAACACCCACGACGCGCGCCGCGCCCTGGCCGACGGCCTCAAGGGCACAGGCCTGTCCGAACCGGTGCTGACGCTCCACGACGAGCTGGAGGACGCGCAGTCCCTGGAGGCCATCCTGGCCCAGGACGCCGACCAGCTGGACCTGATGGTCAACCTGAAGGAGGCGCTGGACCTCGGCAACACCTACGCCAAGAAGTGGCTGGACTGCGCCGTGGGCCGCCTGCGCACGCCCCAGGGGCGCGAACTGGCCGAGGCCATCATGACCACGGACCACACCGACTGGTGGTTTCTCGGCCCCGAGGCCTGCTGGTGGGAACGCAAAAACGGAAAGGGCTGAGGCTCATGCGCATCGCGGTCATCTCCGACACCCACCTGGACGCGCCCACGGACTGGTTCAGGCGATTCTTCGACGAACACCTGCTTCCTGCGGACGCGCTCATCCACTGCGGCGACACCACCGGCGTGGCCATGCACGACTACATGGCCCGCAACCATCCCAACTTCCACGGCGTGGCGGGCAACTGCTGCGACTGGCGCGTGGGGCAGGAACTCCCGGCCATGCTGCGCCTGAACCTGGGCGGGAAAACCATCGGCGTCACCCACGGCTGGGGCGACCGGCCGAGCCTGCCCGCCCGCCTGCCCGAGGCCTTCGGGCCGGGTTTCGACCTGATCCTTTTCGGCCACACCCACCGCCAGACCAACATCCGCTTCGGCGACACCCTGGTGGTGAACCCCGGCAGCCTCTCGGGCGACAGGCCCTGCATGGCCTTCATCGACCTGGACGAGGACATCACCGTCGACCTGCGCTGTTTCAAAAGCATCGCGTGACCGCAAAACGACACCAAAATATGATGCGGACGTGACACGGACGCCGCACACCCTGCCTGGAGGCCTTTCCATGACCGTACAGGAAGCCATCGCCAACCGCCGCTCCATCCGTAAATTCACGGACCAGCCCGTCACTCGTGAACTTTTGCTCGAACTGATCGAGGCCGCCCGGCTCTCGCCGTCCGGTTGTAACTCGCAGCCCTGGCGCTTCAGGCTCATCACGCGCCGCGAGGATATCGAGTGGCTCGGCGGCCCGGCCACGGCCGGACAACGCTGGGTGGGCAAGGCGGGCGCGGTGATCGTGTGCTGCGTGGACACGTCCGCCTACCTGTGCGATTCGCGCGCCACCATCAGGGCGCTGCGGGAGGCCGGGCTTATGACCCCGGAGTTCGCGCAGGACGTGGACGAATCCTACCTGAAGCCCGCCGAGTCCGGACCGCCGGAACTGTTGCGGGGCGCGGCGTCGCTGAACCTGGCCATCGCCATGTCCGCCATGATGCTCCGGGCCGTGGAGCTTAAGCTTGGAACCACCTGGATAGGCAGATTGGAAGAGAGGATCATCCGGGAGCGCCTGGGGCTGCCCGAAGGTCTTGGCGTGGCGGCCCTGATGGCCGTGGGGCATCCGGCGGAGAGCCCGCCCCAGAGGCCGCGCAAGTCTCTGGAAGAGATACTGGTGTAGCCTGGGATCAACCCCTGAGGGTGCGCTCGCGGTTTTCCCGGACGAGTTCGCGCACGCGGGCCACGGCGGACGCCTCGTCTTCGGCGATGGGCAGGAGCTTATTGAGGCGCGTGATGACGAATACGCTCATGATGTCCTCGGACACGCCGAACAGGACGCACACGCCCTCATGTTTTCGGCAGTGCAGCAGAACGGTCATGAGCGACTTCATGCCTACGGAGTCGATGAAGCCCACCTGGGAGAAATCCAGGGCGGCGGCCCGGGTCGGGCTGAACACGTCGATGAGGCCCTCGGTGAGTTCGTCGGCGATGCGGGCTTCGATGCGCGGGGTGTTGATGCGCACGATGGACAAACCGTCTTCGTTGCGAACGTCGAGCAACATGGTTTACAGTCCTCCTGATGCTTTCACGGGCGAGGATGCCCGCGTGGAACGAAGTCGTCAAGCCGGGGTGGAATGGCTTGACAAGAAGTCATTTTTTTCACAATAACACTCCACGTGAATTTTTTATCATAGGGCGGCCGGGCTCCCTTGGACCCGGACGGATTGATGGCCGCTAAGCGGCCTGGGCGGCAAGACGAGAAACCACACTATCCGTAAAGGAGAGGAAACGAACATGTCCAGACTGGTTCCCCCGCATGGTGGCAAAGGCCTGACCATTTGTCTTCTGGAAGGCGCCGAGCGCGCTGAGGCTCTGAAGAAGGCCGCCACCCTGAAGAAAGTCGTCATCTCCCCCCGCGAAAAGGGCGACCTGATCATGATGGGCATCGGCGGCTTCTCGCCGATCACCTACTTCATGAACAAGGCCGACTGGAAGTCCGTGTGCGAGAAGATGACCCTGACCGACGGCACCTTCTGGCCCGTCCCCGTCACCCTCTCCGTCTCCGCCGAAGATGCCGCCGGCATCAACGTGGGCCAGGAAGTTGCGCTGGAGTCCCACAAGGGCGAGATGATGGCCATCATCACCGTCACCGAGAAGTACACCCTCACCGAAGAAGAGAAGAAGTGGGAGTGCTACCAGGTGTTCAAGGGCGCCGGCCCCGACTCCGCCGACGACGTGTTCTGGGAGACCGCTCTGAAGGATCACCCCGGCGTGCAGATGGTCATGGGCCAGAAGCCCGTGTCCCTGGCCGGTAACGTGAAGGTCCTCTCCGAGGGCGACTACCCCGTCAAGTACAAGGGCGTTTACAAGCGTCCCGCCGAGCTGCGCGCCGAAATGGACGCCAAGGGCTGGCAGAAGGTTGCCGCTCTGCAGCTGCGCAACCCCATGCACCGCTCGCACGAGTTCCTGGCCAAGATCGCCGTGGAAGTCTGCGACGGCGTGGTCATCCACTCCCTGATCGGCAACCTGAAGCCCGGCGACATCCCGGCTGAAGTGCGCGTGAAGGCCATCGACACCCTGGTCGAGCACTACTTCGTGAAGGACCACGTGATCCAGGCCGGCTACCCCCTGGACATGCGCTACGCCGGTCCCCGCGAAGGCCTGCTGCACGCCACCTTCCGCCAGAACTTCGGCATCAACCAGATGATCATCGGTCGTGACCACGCCGGCGTGGGCGACTTCTACGGCATGTTCGAGGCCCAGGAGATCTTCAAGCGCATCCCCTACGCGACCCCCGAGGCCGCTTGCGCCGTCGAGCCCGGCAAGGCCCTGCTCTGCGAGAACATGAACATCGACTGGACCTTCTACTGCTTCAAGTGCGACGGCATGGCCTCCCTGCGCACCTGCCCCCACGGCAAGGAAGACCGCGTCATCCTGTCCGGCACCAAGCTGCGCAAGATGCTGTCCGAAGGCGACGCCATCCCCGACCACTTCGGCCGCGACGAGTGCCTGGCCATTCTGCGCGAGTACTATGAAGGCCTGACCGAGAAGGTCGAGGTCAAGATGCAGCGCGCCGCCTCCGGCGACCACGCCAAGCAGAAATAGTTGATACCGGCCTAGGCCGGTTCCGGGGAGGCGCTGACAAGCGCCTCCCCTTTTTTTGTGCCTTCGGCACTCGCCTGCATGTGGGATTTGTTGCGCCCGAGCGGGCGTGAAGATCACGAAGCGTTTGACGAAGCGGTCCCAAGAGGAAGCCGGATCACGAACCTCGTCCCCACGCTGGGCTTCGACTCCACGGCGATGGTTCCGTTGTGCTTCTCGACGATCAGGAAGCGGGAGACCGACAGCCCGAGCCCGGTGCCCTCCCCTGTCGGCTTGGTGGTGTAGAAGGGGTCGAAGATGCGCCTGCTGACCGCTTCGTCCATTCCGGGTCCGTTGTCCTCGACCTCCATCACGGCGTAGCCGGACTCCTGGCGGGTGCGAAGCCAGATGGTGGGCTGCTCCCCCTCGCCCCTGCCGGAACTCAAGGCATGGGCTGCGTTTTTGAGCAGGTTGAGGAACACCTGTTCGATCTGAGTGCTGGTGCACTGCACGGCCCCGATGGCTTCGTCGTACTCGCGGATGATGCGGATATGCCGGAAATCGTACTTCTTCTTCAAATCGTAGTCGTTTGAGCTGAGCTCCACCGCCTTGTCCAGAAGTGTTTCAAGCTGCACATAGGAGCGGTTCGACTCCACCTTCCGGCTGAACTCCAGCATGCCGGAAACCACCCTGGCAGCCCGGACTCCGGACTCGAGTATTCCGGCCAGCATCGACGGAACATCCCTGGCCTGCAAATACCTGAAGACGGATTCGAACTCGCACCCGGCTTCGCGCGCCTTGGCGAGATTGACGGCGTTGTCCTGGAGCAGACGCCTCTGAAGAACCTGGGCCGACTGAAGTATGGCGCTCAGGGGGTTGTTGATCTCGTGGGCCATGCCGGCAGCCAGCCCGCCCACGCTCATCATCTTTTCGGTCTGGACCATCACGTCCTGCATGCGCATCTTCTCGGTGATATCCAGGAGCGCCACCGCGAGGCGGTTATCCTTTGGCATGAACATGTATATGTCGAAGACCCCGCGCAGCGTTTCATCATCCAAAGTGCTGCGGGAGGTGAACGTGGGTGTTTCCCCGGACATGATGGCATGCACCACGTCGTGGATTCCAAGCGCCGCGAGCGAGGGGAAGGCCACTTCGACGGGTTTTCCCGCAAGCCCTGCCTTCCCCAGCTCGAATTGCCTCATGGCTGCGGGATTCGCCGAAAGAAACGCCAGCCGCCCGTCTGCGGCGACGTCGAAGAACAGCATGCCGATGGGCAAAGTGCCGACCACGCTCCTGAACTGATCCTCGGACACCCGCAAGGCCTCTTCGATCTTCTTGCGTTGCGTTATGTCGATCCAACTGGAACGCACCATGCTCTTGTCTCTGCCTGGAAACCTGACGGCCCTGATCTCGCATGTCAGGAATTCTCCAAGCGCGTTTCGTATCACACGCTCGCCGAGCACGGTTTCCCCGGCAAGAGCCCGCCGCATGGTGTCTTTGATCAGTTCCTTTACCGGCCTGCCGTTTGGCTGCGGGTCGAGGTAGAATCGGAAAATTCCGCCCGAAAGCAGATCCTTCTCACCGCAGCCGAACAAAGCCTGCGCCCTTTCATTGACCAGGACGACACTGTCGTCCTGGACGTCGATCACCACGATTGCCTCGGGCGCCTGCTCCACCAGGGCGCGGAACCGCTCCTCGCTTTCGCGCAGGTCGAGAATCCCGGCCTGGAGCTTGCCTGCCATTTCGTCGAAAGCCACCCCGACCACGCCCAGCTCGCCGTCGGACTCGGTCAGGCCGGTGCGCGCGTCCAGCCGCCCCGACATTATCCCCTGGGACGCCTTCACTATCTCGCGGCAATTCCCGGCGATCTTCTTCCTGATGAGCAACCAGGACGCGATCAGGGACACGAGCATCACGCAGCTCGTGAGCACTGTCCAGAACACCAGCGTGGATATGCCCCTGGCCCTGGCCGTGGCCATGGGAATGCCCGCCGCGATGTACATGTACGGCTTGCCGTGTCCCTCCAACACGATGGGCCGGATGGCGTACATTCGCTCGATGCCGTCTCCATCCGTCAGCAGCGCCTGCCCGGAGCCGCTCTTCAAGGCCTTTTGGAGTTCATCGTCGACAGCGCCGTAAGCGGCCTGGCTCACTCTGGCCGGATATCGCAACAGCACCCTGAAGGAATGATCGAGCAGGATCACGCTGGATTTGTCCACTGACATGGACTCCCCGAAACCTTCCGACAAGGACGACAGGCGAAGGACCGCCACCAGCACGGCAAGGATCTCGCCACGGTCGTTGGTGACGGGAAACGAGAACGGGAGGACGGGCTCGAACGCCACGCGGCTCACGATGTATTCGCCCACGGCGAAATCTATCGTCGCGAGCGCATCAAGGACATGCTTGCGGTCCAGGAGGTTCACGCCCCCTTCGGGGATGGGGGCGGCGGAGGCGAACACATCGCCATTGGGGTAGACGGCGTGGAGGTTGGCGTAGTCGGGGTAGAACTTCAGGATGTTCCTGAAGCTGGCTGCCATCTCCTGCGCATTGAGCTGCTTGAAGTCGTCGGTGCTGGAGAGCGTCCTCAACAAGACGTTGGCGTTGAGCGCGATCCTGCTTTGAATCGCCATGAGGGAGGAAATGACGCGCGCCCCGTCCTGTTCCACGGAATCGACGTCCCTGCTGTACTCTCTGTGCGCCAGGACCGCGAACACCACAAGGGTAGGCGCCATGCACAATGCGAAGGCATTGAGCAGGAGCGTCAAGATCGAGGATTTCCTGGCCGACCGGACCATATGGCGCTCCCGGCGCTATGCGTCGAACTTTCGGATGACCTCTCCCAACTGGGCCTGCTCGCGCTCCAGCCTGCGCAGCGCGTCCTGCGATTCGGCGGCGTTCCGGGCGATGTCCCCGGCCACCTGGGCGATGTCCTCCACGGCTGCCGACACCTGCCGCATGGCCCCGGACTGGGCCTGGGCGTCGCTTGCGATGGCCGAGGTCTGACCGGCCGAGCGCCCCACGATGTCCACGATGTCCACGAACACCTCGCCGGACTGGCGCGCCAGGTCCGTTGCCCGGCCAATGGCCTGCGCGGCCTGGTCCATGCGCTCCACGTTCCGGCGCGCGCCGTCCTGGATGGCCCCCACGGAGCGGGAGACCTCCTGAGTGGCGGTCATGGTCTTTTCTGCGAGTTTTCGCACCTCGTCGGCCACAACCGCGAAGCCGCGCCCGGCTTCGCCTGCGCGGGCCGCCTCGATTGCCGCGTTCAGGGCCAGCAGGTTGGTCTGGTCGGCGATATCGGCGATGGTGGTCAGGATGGCCCCGATGGCCTGGCTCTGCGCGCCCAGCTCGTGCATGGAGTCCGACAGGGCCTGGGCCTGGGTGTTCACCGCCGCGATGGCCTGGGCGGAATCCTCCACCACGGTGGACCCGGCCCTGGCCTTTTTGCTGGCTTCCCCGGCAAGCCCGGCCACGTCCGTGGCCAGCTGGGACACGTGGGCCAGGGTGCGGTTCACGTCCTCCACCTCGCGGGCGGTCTCTTCGGCCTGCCTGCGTTGCCTGCCGGTTCCGTCCACGGCAGAGGCCAGAAGCCCGGAGAGTTCCCCGGCCACCTGCCCGATGCCGTCGGCTGCCCCCCCCATGGCGGTCACGGCGGCCAGTTCGCCCGCACGTTTGGCCTCCTCGGCCATCCTGCAGGCTTCCTCGGCCCGTCTGGCCTGCTCCTGGGCCTCAAGGGCCTGCTGGCTGGCCTCGCGCGATTTCTCGTCCGCCAGGGCGATGGAGCGGCGCAGATTCTCCACCATCACTTCCAGGGAATGCTTGAGCACCGCCAATTCCGCCTTGAAGGACTCCGAAGGCACACGCGCCTCCAGATCGCCCTCGGCGATCCTGCCGGAATAGCTCACCAGGGCGTCCAGCTGACGACCCACGAAGGCCCTGGTCAGCCAGATGGTCACGAGCAGGCCCACCATGAAGGCCACGGCCAGCACGCCCGCGCCCCACAGGCGCATATTGGCGATCTTGGCGTCGATGCTGTCGATGTAGATGCCGCTGCCGATCAGCCAGCCCCAGGGTGCGAACACCACGCCGTAGGACAGTTTGGGAAAGAGCTCCGTGGATACCCCGCCGCCGGAGAGCGGTTTGGGCCACTGGTAGATGATGTAGCCGTCGCCGGAGGCCCGGCTGACCTCCAGCAGGGTGGCGAACAGGTTGCCCTTGCCGCCCGGCACGGCGTCCAGTTGGCCGCCGCGCCCCTTCTGGGAGAAAGTGGCGCAGGCGAACTTCGCGTCGTCGAGCACCTTGCCGTCCAGGCTGGGCACGGTGGGGTGCATGATCATCTTCGGATAGGGCAGGGTCAGGTCGTTGATCCAGAAGTAGTCGCCGTTTCCGTAGCGCGCCTGCTTGATGCGCCGGAGCGCCCGCTTCTGGGCTTCCTCCAGTGTCAGTTCGCCGCGCTGCACCTGGAGATCGTACTCCTTGAGCAGCGACTGGATGGTCCCCACCACGGCGTACAGGGAGTCCTTGTGCACGTCGACCAGCTCCGCCTCGGTGCGGGGCAGTATGACGCCGAACAGGGCAAGGGCGAAGATGGCCAGGGAGAGAAACGAGATGGTCAGAAACTTGATGGTCAGACTGGGCTGCGAAAGCATGGCGGACAGGCTGGGCATGAAGATTCCCTTTGGTCTTGTTTCACGGTGACGTTATGGCTGCATGACCTGCGTCCTGACAGTGCGCGTTCCGGACGGGACCTGCGGGTACTATACAACGTCGCGCCGACAACATCTGGACCGGCTCGAACAAATCACTTTGGAATACTCTCGTTGTCAGAATGAAACGCGACACGGAAAAAGTAAAGGGCAGCTCCCCGATTTTCGGAAAGCCGCCCTGATACTGCCTGTCGGTTCATGCCGCGCGGGTCTCTACCCGAACAGCTTCTCCTTGCCCTCGATGAGGTCGTTCACCACGCTCGGATCGGCCAGGGTGGAGGTGTCGCCCAGGGTGGAGGTCTCGCCCTCGGCGATCTTGCGCAGGATGCGGCGCATGATCTTGCCGGAGCGGGTCTTGGGCAGCCCCTGCGCGAACTGGATCACGTCCGGGGTGGCGATGGGGCCGATCTCGGCGCGCACGTGCTTCTTCAGCGCCGCCAGCAGGTCGTCCGAGGCGTCCACGCCGTCCTTCACGGTGACGTAGGCGTAGATGGCCTGGCCCTTGATGTCATGCGGCATGCCCACCACGGCGGCCTCGGCCACGTCCGGGTGCGCCACCAGCGCGGACTCGATCTCCGCCGTGCCCATGCGGTGGCCGGACACGTTCACCACGTCGTCCACGCGGCCCATGATCCACACGTAGCCGTCCTTGTCGATGCGCGCGCCGTCGCCGGTCTCGTACACGCCGGGGAAGGCCGAGAAGTACTGGCTCTTGTAGCGGGCCGGGTCGCCCCACACGCCGCGCAGCATGCCGGGCCAGGCCTGGGTCAGCACCAGGAAGCCGCCCTGGCCGTTGGGAACTTCGATGCCGTCCTTGTCCACGATCTTGGGCACGATTCCGGGCAGCGGCAGGGTGGCCGAGCCGGGCTTCTGGGGCGTGGCGTAGGGCAGGGGCGAGATCATGAGGCCGCCTGTCTCGGTCTGCCACCAGGTGTCCACGATGGGCAGTTTCCCCTTGCCGATGTTCTCCTGGTACCACATCCAGGCCTCGGGGTTGATGGGCTCACCCACGCTGCCGAGAATGCGCAGCGAGGAGAGGTCATGCGCCTGGGTCCATTTGACGCCCTCTCGCATAAGCGCGCGGATGGCGGTGGGCGCGGTGTAGAAGGTGTTCACCTTGAATTTTTCCACCGTGGACCAGAAGCGGTCGGGCGTGGGCCAGGTGGGCACTCCCTCGAACATCAGCGAGGTGGCGCCCAGGGCCAGCGGCCCGTACACGATGTAGCTGTGGCCCGTGACCCAGCCGATGTCTGCCGTGCACCAGTGGATGTCCTCGTCGTAGAGGTCGAACACCAGCTGCGTGGTGTGGGCCGCGTAGGTCAGGTAGCCGCCGGTGGTGTGGTACACGCCCTTGGGCTTGCCCGTGGAGCCGGAGGTGTACAGGATGAACAGCACGTCCTCGGAGTCCATGGGCTGGGGCGGACAGGGGGCCTTCATGGCGGGATCGGCCATCACCTCGTGCCACCAGAGGTCCCGGCCTTCCACGAAGTTGATCTGGGTTCCGGCGGTGTTGTGCACCACCACCTTCTGGACGCAGGGGCACTCCTTCAGGGCGTCGTCCACGGCAGGCTTCAAGGGGATGGCCTTGCCCGCGCGGCGCACCGAGTCGCCGCAGACCACCACCTTGCACTGGCAGTCGTTGATGCGGTCGCGCAGCGAGTGGGCCGAGAACCCGGCGAACACGATGGAGTGCGCCGCGCCGATGCGCGCGCAGGCCAGCATGGCAATCGCCAGCTCCGGCACCATGCCCAGGTACAGGGCCACGCGGTCGCCCTTTTCCACGCCCAGGCTTTTGAGGACGTTGGCGAACTTGCAGACCTCGTCGTGGAGCATCTGGTAGGTGAGCACGCGCGTGTCCTCAACGCGGTCGCCCTGCCAGATGATGGCCGCCTTGTTGCGGCGCGGGCCGTCCAGGTGGCGGTCCAGGCAGTTGTGCGCGGCGTTCAGGGTGCCGCCCGCGAACCAGTTGAAGGAGGCCTTGTCGAAGTCGCAGTCCATGACCTTGCCGAAGGGGGTCATCCAGGTGATCAGCTCGCGGGAGCGGTCGCCCCAGTAGCCTTCGGGGTCCTCGACGGAACGTTTGTAGACGGCGCGGTACTCTTCAATGCTCTTGATATGGGCGCGGGCGTGGTGCGGCCCGGCGGGCGGCTGGAAGAGGCGATCTTCATGCGAGAGGGATTCGATATTGTCGGTCATGGACGGCTCCTTGGTGGAGATGTTGGTTCGGTTGTATATCTAGCCCACAAACCCATTTGATTCCCAGTGTTTTTAGGCCAGCGGCCAGACTTTGACGGTGAGCGGTTCTCAGAAGGCTGGCTGGGGGGCGGAGCGGGCGCGGGCGTGGCAGGACGGATCGGCCAGACGCAGCACGGTGTCCAGGCTCGGCTCCTCGCCCTGGCGCGACACCCGCAGGATGGACAAAAACCGCTGGAGCACCTGGGCGGTCAAAAAGGCGTCCCCCTGGGCGTCGTGCGCGCCTTTTGGCGACACCCCAAGGGCGCGGGCCACGCTGTAGAGCGTGGCGTCCTTCAGGGGAAGCTCTTCGAGCAGCTGCGAGGCCCGCCCGCCCCGGATGGACAGGTACAGCCCCAGGACGTCCAGGCTCCTGTTCCTGGGCGGGGGCAGGCCCAGGCGTTTGGCCCAGGCGCGAAGAAAGGCCAGGTCCAGCTCCACGTGCCAGCCGGTGAGCACCCCGTCCCGGCAATATTCCAGGAACGCGGGCAGCGCCTCGGACAGGGGCGGCTTCTCGGCCAACTGGGCCGGGGTGAGCTGGTGGATGCGCACGTTCTCGGGCCTGGGGGCGTGCCCTGCCGGGCGCACCAGCGTCTCGTAGGCGCTGCCCAGGTCGATGCGCGCGCCGTGCATGCGCACCGCCCCGAAGGAGAGGATGTCGTCGCGGGTCGGATCGAGCCCGCTGGTCTCCAGGTCGAAGACCACGAAATCCGCCTGCCCGATGGATACGTCCTGCTTAGGGTTTGACCACGGCCACCATTTCATCGTGCGCCCTCCTCGCCGCGTTGCGGCACATTCGCTCCATGGCTTTGCCCATGGGACTTTTGCGAAGCGGCTCGCCCACCCACTGCCACGCGGTCAGATATTCCAGGGCGTGGGCCAGTTCCGCACCCACGGGGCGAAGCTCCTTCAGGGCAACGGCCCGCTCCACGCTGGCGATGCGCGTGACCCCGGCGCACATGGCCCAGGTACGGACGTCGTCCACCAGCCGCGCCGCCAGGTCGGCACCAGAATCCTGGGCGGTCTCTGGAGGCATGGCGCAGGCTGCTGCGCCGGAAATGCCCGACGCCCCGAACAACCCGGCCAGATGGCTGCGCAAGGCCTCGGCCAGCCACAGCTGGCCGTGCACAGGGCGGAAATCGAAATGGCCCACATCTCCCACGCCGCCCGACTTGCCCGCCGCCCAGGCGCCCAGACGTTCGCGCCACTCTTCCAGTGTGCCGCGCCACGCCGGATCCATGGCGGCAGGGCTGCCGGGAGCGCCCGACAGGTGCATGATCTCCAGGGCCTCGCCCAGAAAGTCACCCAGCCGCTCGAACCACAGATCCGCCGCGCGCGAGTCCATGGAGCATTCGTGCACCACGGCGTGCCACATGGGGCACAGGGCCGGGCCTTCGCGACGGGCCGCCCGCCCAAGCAGCATCAGGGCGTAGCCGCAGGGCGGCGGCCCGAGTATCTCCTCGGCAAGCTGGCAGGCCCTGGCGGCCAGGGCCTCGCGCAGCCCGCCCACGATGCGTCCCAGGCTGGAGGCTCGCGCACCCTCCCTAAGGAGCCCCAACGCGAGCTGATCCAGAAGCGACGACACCTCGGCCAGCTCCTCCACCGTGGTTGCGCGAGCCACCCGCGCCGCCAGCGCCGGGGGGGAACCGACCTGCTTGAGAAGAAGTTCCTGGGCCGAGAGCACCCCCGCCGGGATGCGCCCGGCCATGACCACCACGTGGCGCAGGTGGTGGCGCGTCATGGCCATGAGCGCGTCGAAGCAGGAGGAGCCCGCGTCCACGGACACCACCGGGGAGCTCATGAGCTCCTCCACCGGGGCGTCCGGGGACATGCCCCCGCCCACGGCCTTGATGCGGAAATCCCGGTCGGTGACGACGCCGGAGGGCCGCCCCTCGCGCCCCACCACCACCAGGGCGTCGCGGAAGGTCTCGGTCATGACGGCAGCGGCCTGCCGGATGCTCATGTCGTAGGGCACCGGGTCGCCCACGCGCACCACGTCCCCGGCGGACACCGTGGCCAGGGGACGCCTGGTCAGCCATGCGGGGATTTCGCGCACGATGCCCGCAAGGCCTATCTCCAGCACCTGGGCGCTCAGGCGGCCCTCCAGAAAATCCAGCAGCTCGGGGCGGGCGCGCAGGGCCTCGGCCACGTCCCCCGGCGGCAGGAGGTAGCAGACCGCGTCCTCGATCACGACGCCTGCGCCAGGAGCCCAGCCCAGCACCGACCCCTCGCCGTAGTCCTCGCCAGCCACCCGCAGGAGCCCCTTCTTGACCACCAGCACGAAGCCCTCGCCCGCCTGGCCCGGCCCCAGCACCGGGGTGCCGCCGGGATAGAAGTCCAGCCCGGCCCGGCGCGCCAGGTCCATGAGCGTCCCCGGCTCCAGAAGAGACAGAGGCGGAGCCTCGCGGAAAAAATCGACCACGTCTTCCAGGATCATGTGAGCAGCCTCAGGGCGTACTTGTTGGTGAGGATGGCCTGGAAGGCGGCCACGGCCTTGAAGCACTCCTTCAGGCGTGAGCGCTCCAGGCGAGACATCCTGTCGGGATAGATGAAGCTGTCCGGCTCGCGCCCTTCGGCCAGTGCCCGGGCCTGGAAGCGCAGGCGCAGCTCCTGCATGAAGGCCAAGGCCTGGGCCAGGTCGGAGGCCGTGTCGTCGGTTATCACCCCGGCCTCTGCGGCTCCCTCCAGGCGCGAGGCCGTGTCCAGCCGGGAGGCTCCGGCCGTGGCGGCCACGCCCTGGTCCAGGGCCAGCACCCGCGCCCCCTGGGTCAGGGGGAACACCCCCCCGCGCTTGAGGTCCAGCCCGCCGCGCCCAGGCCCGTTTTTTTCCGTGACCAAAGCCCCGAACACCGACAAGGGCGGCTCGAAGCGCACGGCCTCGCGGGCCATGTAGCGCAGCGCGCGCGGGTTATCGCGCATGGTCTGGAGCAGCGAAGCGCGAAGCCGCCCGGTCAGGGCCGGGTCTCCGAACACGTGGCGCGCGTCCGCCAGCAGCGACAGGGCCAGCACCGCATCCGGCCCGAGGTCTCGGCCCAGGGCCTCCAGGTGGTCATTCCAGGCCGAAGTGGTCATGCGCCAGGCCGCGTGGTCCGCCGTCACCCCGTGGGGGCACGGCGGCAGGCCGGCCTGATTCAGGATGTCCATGAGGCGAGCGGCGAAGCCTTCGGCCAGGGCCGTGTCCGTGCCCTCGCCCAGCACCAGGGCGTTGTCCTGGTCCGTGGCCAGGAACTGCTCGCGCCTGCCCTCGCTGCCAAGCACCACCAGGGCCAGGGGGCCGGGGTCGGCTCCGCCAGCCAGGGCCAGCTCGGCGGCGCGGCAGAAGAGCTGGTCGCGCACGGCGGCGGCAAGCGCCCCGGCGCGCGACACGTCCGCGCCCTGCCGCAGCCAGAGCGGCAGAATTTCGGACAAACCGGCGTAGGCCCTGGCCAGGGCCGGGCCGTCCCCGGCCCGGGAGATGGCCGCAGACAATGCCACCGGGCTCTCCAGGCGCGCGGCCATGAGGTCGCGCTCGTCGAGCATGGCGGTCACCAGCCCGGTTTCGTCGGTCACGGCCAGACGCCGGATGCCGTGCCGGATCATGGCCAGGAAGGCCTCAGCCACAAGATCCTCCCGCCCTATGGTCACCACGCCGCGAGTCATGAACTGCGAGGCCGGGCCGGTGAGGTCGCGCCCGTCGGCCACGGCCCAGGAGATGTCGCGCTCGGTGAGGATGCCCGCCACCGCCTGCGCCGAGCCCACGAGGCAGGCCGTGGCGCGGGCGGCGCGCATGGCGCGCGCCGCCTCCACCACGGATGTCTCGCCGGTCACGAACACGGGGGCCTTTAAGGTCAGGCTGCCGGTGGTCAGTCCCAGAAAGCCTTCGCTGTCGTTCATTCCACGCCCACGCCAAGGTAGTTGCGGATCTTCTGGTCCTCGTAGCGGGCGCTGGCGTCAGCGTCGGGGGCCAGCACGGAGCCCAGCCATCCGGCGAAGAAGGCCGCAGGCATGGAGATGAGCGCCGGGTTCTTCCAGGGGAAGATGGCCGCCTTGAAGCCCAGGACGTCCACCCACACGGTGGGCGAGATGAGGATCAGGCCCACGGCCAGCACCGACCCGGTGACGATGGCCGCAGTCGCACCCACGGTGGACATGCCGCGCCACAGGATGGACATCAGAAGCGCCGGGAAGTTGCCGCTGGCCGCGATGGCGAAGGCCAGGCCCACCATGAAGGCCACGTTCTGGCCCTTGAAGGCGATGCCAAGGCCCATGGCCACCAGCCCAAGCACCATGGTGGCCCGCTTGGCCATCTTCACTTCCTCTTCCTCGGTGGTTTTTCCGGACTTGAACACGTTCACGTACAGGTCGTGCGAGAAGGTGGCCGCGCCCGCCAGGGTCAGGCCCGCCACCACGGCCAGGATGGTTGCGAAGGCCACGGCCGCGATGAAGCCCAGGAACATGGTGCCTCCGGTGACTTCGGCCAGGAGCAACGCGGACATGTTGCCGCCCTTGTCGAAGTGGGTGATGACGTCTTGCCCCACCAGCACCATGGCGCCGAAGCCGATGATGAAGGTCAGGATGTAGAAGTAGGAGATGAAGCCCGTGGCGTAGAACACGCTTTTTCTGGCCTGCTCGGCGTCGGGCACGGTGTAGAAGCGCATGAGGATGTGGGGCAGCCCGGCGGTGCCGAACATCAAGGCGATGCCAAGGCTCAGGGCGTCCCAGGGGTTGGAGACCAGGCCGCCCGGCTCCAGCACCTTCTGGCCGTACTTGGTGGCGGCGGCGGAGAACAGGTCGGCCGGGTTGAAGTTGAACTTGGCCATGACCATGAACACCATCACCGAAGCGCCGCCCAGGAGCAGCACGGCCTTTATGATCTGCACCCAGGTGGTGGCCAGCATGCCGCCGAACAGCACGTACATGATCATCACCACGCCCACGATGCCCACGGCCAGCTCGTAGGGCAGGCCGAACATCAGGTTGACCAGCGAGCCCGCGCCCACCATCTGGGCGATCAGGTAGAAGCACACGGTCATGAGCGAACCGCAGGAGGCCGCGATGCGGATGGGCTTCTGCTTCAGGCGGTAGGCCACCACGTCGGCGAAGGTGTACTTGCCGAGGTTGCGCAGGGGCTCCGCGATCAGGAACATGATGAGCGGCCAGCCGACCAGGAAGCCGATGGAGTAGATCAGGCCGTCATAGCCCTTGAGGGCCACCAGGCCCGCGATGCCCAGGAAGGATGCGGCGGACATGTAGTCGCCCGCCAGCGCCAGGCCGTTCTGGAAGCCCGTGACCGAGCGCCCGGCGGCGTAGAAGTCGGAGGCGGTCTTGGACTTCTTGGCCGCGAAGTAGGTGATGACCATGGTGAACGCCACGAACACGAAAAAGAAGGCGATGGACATGGCGTTGGGCTGTCCGATGGTGGAGGTGAAATTGTTCATGCTGTCTACCTCTTCATCTTCTCGATGATGTCGTTCACGGTGCGGTCGTAGGTGGTGTTGGCCCAGCGGACGTACAGGCCGGTGAGCACGCAGGCCGAGAGGATGACGCCCAGGCCCACGGGGATGCCAAGGGTCATGTGCTCGCCGATCTTCTGGGCCAGTACGGACTTGTTGAAGGCCAGGAGCAGGATGAAGCCGAAGTAGATTACCAGCATGAGTGCGGTCATGGACAAGGAGACGGACCATTTCTTGCGGACGAGGCCTTTGAAGGCGTCCTGGTCGATTTTGTCGTGATGCATGGTGAGGACCTCCCGGTTCGGGTTTCTTGGAAGGCGGCGGTGCGCGGTCGCCACCTTCCGCGATTCTTCAGTAAACCAGGAAGCAAGAAAAAAAAGTGTGTTTCGGCGAGCGGATGGGAAGCGGCTGATGATCGGTGAGCGGTTTTGCGGCTCGCCGTTCACCGGGGGCCAGCGGGAGGCCAACGGAGGGTTGTCGCGCCGTTCACCGGCAAGTTGAGGCCGTTTGGCGGGATTTTGGGGCGAAGGGGGCATTGGCTTGGTCATTTCTGCCCCATTGAAATCAAGAACCGGGTTCTTCACCCCTTCTTCCCGGCAGCCAGCCAGATGCCCGCCCCCACGGCCAGACACCCCAGGCCCTGGCCGGACGTGGGCGAGACGCCCAGCAGCGCCCAGCTGGCCATCACCGCGCTCACCGGCATGAGCCCGGTGATGGCCGCCGCCTGGCTGGCCCGCACAGACCCCACGCCGCGAAACCACAGCACGTAGCCGCCCGCCGTCACCAAGACGCCCAGCGCCCCCACGGCCAGCCACGCTCCGGCGGAGGCGTCCCCCAGCCCGGCATCAGCCCCCTGGATGAGCGCCGCCGGGAGCGCCAGCGCGAACCCGATCCAGGTGACGCGCTTGGCCGCGCCCATGGGGGTCAGCCACGTCGGCAGCCAGCGCAGCGCCAGCAGGAACACGGCCTCGCCGCACACTGCGGCCAGCAGCAGCGCGTCACCGATGCCCGGCGTCCAGGCCAGCCCCTCAACGCCGCGCGCGGCCAGCACCCCGGCCACGGTGAGGCCGATGCCCGCCAGCACCCGCAGCGAGGGCCGCTCACCGAACAGCACCACGCCAAGCCCAGCCATCACGGCAGGGGTGGCGCTGGTGAACACCCCTGCGGCCACGGGGCCGCTTTCGCGCATGCCCAGCCACAGCCCCACGTTGAAGACCAGCACGCCGCACAGGGCCTGGAGGGTCAGCACGGCCCAATGTTTGGGCGAGAGCGTGCCCGCCTCGCCACCTCGGCCACTGAATATCCACAGGGCGAGCCCGGCCAAAGCCAGGCGCACGGCCAGCGCCGGAAACAACGGAATCCCGGCCAGGGCGATCTCCCCCAGCGGGGCGGTGGCCCCCACCAGCAGCATGGCCATTGCCATGTCCGCCAGGGCGCGCAGCACGCCGGGCCGGGAGGCTTCGGAAGACGTGTCGGGGGCCTGAAGCAGAGCCGGGCCGCTGGCATGGTCAGGGGAAAGGCCAGTAGCCGGAGTCGGGGCCGCGTGTCCGGGAGCCGACAGCGGATCGGTCACGGATGCGATCAGGGGGAGCCCAGCAGGAACGGGCGATGCGGGAGGGGCGGAACCGTCGGGCGATACGGGAACGGTTCCCGGCGAAGCGGCAGTCTTGTCGTGCATGAACGGATACCTCCGGCGTGGTGCCGGAGCCGTCCTGCCACCTACCGGGATCAGCGGTCTTGGACGATCTTGCCGTATGCGCCGGGTGTGAGCCCGGTGATGCGGCGGAAATGGCGGGTCAGGTGGCTCTGGTCGCAGAAGCCGGACTCCAGGGCCGCATCGGACACGCTGCGCCCGGACGCGATCAGGGCGCGGGCCTGCTCCACGCGCAGCATCACCTGATAGGCGTGCGGGGCAAGCCCCACAAAGCGGCTGAACTGGCGGTTCAGGCGAAAACCCGAGAGGCCGGACGCCTGGGACAATTCCTCCAGGCTGACCGGGCTGGTTGCGCGCTCGCGCAGGTATTCACGAGCGCGGCTCACGGCGCGGGGCTCGTCCGCCGGGCGGACCCTGGCCTTTCGTTCGGCGTGGCGCGATATCCAGGTGGACAGGATGGTGCTCAGGCGGCTCTGGCGCTCCAGCAGCGTGGTGGTCCCGGCCTCCAGGTCCAGGTGGAGCCTGCGCAGGGCCGAAGCCAGCTGCACATCCTGGATGACCCCGCCGGGGAAGTCCGGAATCTTGACGCCCTGCCCGTCCAGTTCCCCGGCCAGACGCTCCACCACCGGGGCATCCAGGTAGAACATGCGGTACGCGAACCCCTGGGGCGACGCGGGGTGGCCGTCATGCACCTCGCCGGGGACCACCATGTTCACGGCCCCGGCAGCGGCCACGCAGTCGCGCCCCAGGTAGCGGAAGCCCAGCGCCCCGGATTCGATGACGCCCACGGCGTAGCCCTCGTGGAAGTGGCGCGCGAAGCGCACGCCCACGTGCTCGGCGCGCAGGCACTCCACGCCGCCGAGCCCCTTGGGCTTCCAGATGTTCACGCTGTTCTTCATGGGCACATTCTTTCAATGGCCTGCGCGGCAGTGTGGCGAGTTCATGAAATCCAATATGTGAGCCGCATCATCCGCCAGCCAGCTTCACCTTGTAGCCGAGCTTGGCAAGCTCCTGGGCCAGCACCTCGCGGTGGTCGCCCTGGATCTCGATGACGCCGTCCTTCACCGCGCCACCGGCGCCGCAGCGCTGCTTGAGCTGCTTGGCCAGCTTCTCCAGCGCGTCCTCAGACAGGGGCAGCCCGGTGACGAGGCTCACGCCCTTGCCCTTGCGACCCTTGGTCTGACGGGAGATGCGTATGATGCCGTCGCCCTTGGGGGCGGCTTTCTGTTTGGCGCAGACGCATCCGGACACGGGTTTGCCGCAGGCCGGGCACATCTTGCCCTGCTCCGAGGAGTATACTAGGCCGGAAAAATCGAGTCGTTGTGCTGACATGTGTTCTCTCGCGCTTTGAGGCTCTGCCGCTAAGGCAGAAGCCCCTCGCCGCGCAGCACGGCCTTGACCACGCCCTGGCGGGCCGGGAGCTGCCCTGGGTTGGCGATGTCGATGTTCAGGGCGAAGTACCACACCTCGTTGCCGCGCTCCAGCCATCCCACCCACCAGCCGATGTTGGCGCTTCGCGCCGCCCAGCCGGTCTTGGCCCGGAGCGTCCAGCCTTCGCCCTGCTCCACCACCATGAAGTCCTTCACGATGGCCATGTTCTTCTTGGAGAACGGCAGACGGTCGTGCTTCAGGCGTTGCAGGAACTCCACCTGCTCCAGGGCGGAGATGCGCAGGTCGCCTTGCAGCCAGAACAGGTCGATGCCGCCGCCGATGTTTTCATTGCCGTAGCGGGCGGCCTTCACCCAGTGCTCCATGCGCTGCTGCCCAACCCGGCGGGCGAGCTCCTGGTAGACCGGAACGCAGGACACGGCGAAGGCCTCCCTGAAGGAGAGGTCCTTGTTCCAGGCCGCCACCTCGTATTTCGTCCCGTTCCAGGGAAACACTTCGTCCGGCCCGTTGGCCGCCCCGGTCTCCAGAATGATCATGGTGTTTGGTATCTTGAAGGTGGAGGCGGGCAGATACCCCCTGGCGGCCCGGCCAGCGTCATGGACCTGGGCCGTGCCTGAGCCGTCTTTGAAGAGGACCATGGTTCCGGTCACGCCCGCGTCGGCGAAGTGGCGCGCCCAGTCCTGGCGCTCAACCGCGACCGGAACCGCCGGGCCGGTCCCGCCCAGGCCCGAGCACGAGGCAAGGCAGGGAAGAATGATTGCGAGAAACAAAATCCGGCGCATGGATATCCCCCATGAAGTCTGAAAGGTTTGCCCCGGAGATTCTTTGGTCTTGCCACCCGGCGCTGTCAACTCCGGCATATAGGGCACCAGCTTCGTATTTTATCTTCGCCTCCCTCACAATCGCTTCCGGCGCATGCGAGCCGCGCCCAGGACCGCCGTTTTGCCACGCCACATCCCCGTTCCGCCCCGGCCATGCCCCCCCTGCGGCGGCATCTCCCTTCTCTCGGAGCGCATCCGGGCCCGTCCACCGGCCAGGAACACGCATGAGCAAATCTATATATTTTCAGGAAGCACTTGCGCCGGGGAAGCCCGGTAGGCTACGGTTTGAGAATAGCCCGTATTATTATGCCCAGTTCATGACCGAGGAGTATCCATGCGCTCGTTGCGGCCTGAATTCCTCTACCGCTGGTCCATCCGCCAGACCCTCTACGCCCTGGTGCTCTGCGCCGTGTGCCCGGCGCTTCTGGTCATAATATTCTACGGCGCGCAGGACTACTACCGCGCGCAGCTCCAGACCCGCGACCAGACCCTGAACCTGGTCAAGTCCATCGCCTTCCAGCAGCAGATCCTTACCGAGAACACCCGCATCCTCCTGCACACCCTGGCCCGTCTGCCGGAAGTCATTTCGGCCAACCCCCCGGCCATGCACGAACTGTTCAAGGGACTACTGACCGTCCACTCCAACTACTCCAACATCTCTTTTGTGGACATGAACGGCTATCTGGTGAGCAGCAGCCACGTCTTCAAACCGCCGATAATCGCCTACGACCGCAAGTACTTCAAAGACGCAGTGCGCACCAAACAGTTCAGCGCCGGGGAGTTCGTGGTGGGCAGGGTGGTACAGGACCCCATATTCCAGTTCTCCACGCCGGTGTTCAACGAGGCCGGGGACATGTCCGGGGTGCTGGTCGCCACCATGAAGCTGAACATGTACGATCACCTGTACTCCGAAACGGTCCTCCCGGACCATTGGCGCTTCGCGCTGATCGACCACCAGGGAATCCGGCTGCACCGATTCCCGAAAAACGACGCCATCGCTCCCGGCAAACCGATCCTGCCCGAGATTCGGACAGTCTTCGAAAACTCCGCCATGGACGAAGGAAACGTCCAGGCCATCGGCCCGGACGGGGTCAGGCTGGAATACGCCTTCGTCAAACTTCGCCTCTCCCCACAGGAGCCCCCCTACATGACGGTCGCGGTGGGACTGCCCGTTGTGGCGTTCACACAGGTTTTCGTGGCCAAATTGCTGCCTGCCCTGACGCTGATGCTCGGCGTGCTCGCGCTGGCGCTCCTGACCGCCCGGTTCCTGGGGAAAATGACCATCGGCGCGGGCCTGGACCGCCTCGCGCTGGCCGCCCGGCAACTGAGCGCAGGCGACCTCTCGTTTCGCGTGGGGCCGCTGGATTCCTGCCGGGAAGTGCGCGAAGCGGGGCAGGCCTTCGACCAGATGGCCACGGCCCTCTCCGAGGAATCAGCCGAACGCAGGCAGGCCGAGCAGGGGCTGACCAGGGCCAAGAGCTACATAGCAAACATCCTGGACTCCATGCCCTCGGTGCTGGTGGGGGTGGACCAGGACGGCGTGGTCACGCACTGGAACAAGGCCGCCGAGGAGGCTGAGGGCATTTCCTCCGCGCAGGCACAAGGCCAGCCCCTGGAGGCCGTATTTCCCCGGCTGGGCTCCCACCTGAAGGACATCCGCACGGCCCTGCGGGAGCGCCGCCCGCAACACGTTGAGCGCGAGATGTTCCACAAGGGCAACACGGTCGGCTACCAGGACGTGATGGTCTATCCCCTCATCAGCAACGGCGTGGAGGGCGTGGTGGTGCGCGTGGACGACGTCACCCACCGGGTGCACCTGGAAGAGATGATGGTCCAGTCCGAGAAGATGGTCTCGGTTGGAGGGCTGGCCGCAGGCATGGCCCACGAGATCAACAATCCCCTGAGCGGGATTCTCCAGAGCGCACAGGTGCTCATTTCGCACCTCTCGCCGGACGTTCCCGCCAACCGCGCTGCGGCGGAGGCCAGCGGCTGCACCATGGAGAACATCCGGGCCTACGCCGAGAAACGCCAACTCCCGGACTTTCTGGAGGGCATCCGGGAGTCGGGAGTCCGGGCCGCGCGCATCGTCTCCAACATGTTGGAATTCAGCCGCAAGAGCCACTCCACGCGAACCCCCGAGCAGGTCAACGACCTCATGGACAAGGCCGTGGAGCTGGCCCTCTCGGATTACGACCTGAAAAAACAGTATGACTTCAAGCGGGTGCGCATCGTGCGCGAATACGACCCGCACCTGCCGGAGGCGCCCTGCACCCGCACCGAGATCGAGCAGGTGTTCCTCAACCTGCTCAAAAACGCGGCGCATGCCATGGCGCAAGCGCCGGACAACGCGCCGCCTCCAGCCATTGTCCTGCGGACCGCCGTCGACGGGGACTGGCTGCGCATCGAGGTGGAGGACAACGGCCCCGGCATGCCCGAGTCCGTGCGCAAACGCGTCTTCGAACCGTTCTTCACCACCAAGCCCGTGGGCGAAGGCACCGGCCTTGGACTGTCGGTCTCCTACTTCATCATCGTCACCAACCACGGGGGGCGCTTCGAGGTGCAGTCCGAACCCGGCAAGGGCGCGCGCTTCATCCTGTGGCTGCCTCTGGGCAACTGACCTGCGGCGGACGACGCCGCGCTCAGTCCACGATGAACAGCTTCGCGCCGGTGGCCGTGTAGGACTGGTGCGCCTCGGCGTTGTCCGCCACCTGGTAGCTCATGCCTGGGGTGAGGGTGAACGTCCTGCCGTCCTCCAGGGTGGTCTCCAGTTCCCCTTCCAGGCAGAGCAGCACGTGCCCCTTGCTGCACCAGTGATCCGCCAGATAGCCGGGGGAATACTCCACCATGCGCACGCGGATCTGGTCGGCCGGGTCGCCGAAGAGGCGCGTGCGCCAGAGCGCCACGCCGGTCTCGCCCTTGTGCTCGGTGGGCTCCACGCTGTTCCAGTCGGTGACGCCAAACGCGATGTTGTCCATCCTCATGGGAAGCTCCTGAAGCTTGATTAGTGGTGTCCGCGCGGACGAAGCGAGGCGAAGCGCCACTCCACCGTGGCCATCAGGATACCCGCCACGATGAGCCCGCCGCCCAGCACGTGGAACATGGCTATCCCCTCTCCCAGGATCAGCACGGATTCGATGGCCGCGAACAGGGGCAGCGAGTAGTACACGATGCCCGCCAGCACCGGCCCGATACAGGCGATGGCGCGAGTCCAGAGCAGGTACGCCGCGAACGAACACCCCACGCCCGCGTAGACCACGCCCACGATCACGCGGGCGTTCCATGTGGGCGCGGGCAGGACCGCCGCCTCCCAGGCCACTGCCGGAATCATGAACGCCACGCCAAGGGCGAACAGGGCGGCGTTGAAACCCTCGATGGATATCTCCGGGGGGCGTTTGCGAATGAGGAACGAGTACACGGCGAAGCTGGCCGCCCCGGCCAGAGCCCACAGGTCGCCCGGGGTGAAGGTCACGGACGCCAGGTGCTGCCAGTCCCCGCGCGATATCAGCAGCAAAACGCCCAGGAGCACCACGGCGACTCCGCCCAGACGCCTGGGCGTGATGGGTTCGCCGTACACGATGCGCGACAGGATGATGATTATGATGGGGGCCGTGGGCACCAGGAGCGCCATGTTCAGGCTCTGCGTGGTCTGCCCGGCCTTGTAGATGAGCGCGTTCAGGGCCGTGACCCCAACCAGCGCCATGACGCAGAGGTACGGCCAGTGCCTGCGCATGACGGGCAGGTCGGCCCGGAGTTTGGGCAGGGCCAGCGGCAGCATGCAGCACAGGGCCAGCACCCAGCGCCAGAAGTTGAGCTGCATGGGGGGAATCTCGTGGGCGATGCCGCGCGCCACCACGAAATTGCCCGCCCACAGGATGGTAGCGGCCAGGGCGGCCAGATAGCCGCCGGTTCTCGCGTTCAATGCCATGAAGACCTGCTCGGGGGCGTGCCCCGTATATGATGTGCGGGCAGGAGATGCCGGGACCAAAGCGCAAGGCGGTTCAATCCGCCTAACCGGGGAAGGTGTCAACTCCGGGGAGCCTGAAAGCCGATCCCCTCGGGCTAGTGCCTGCGGGCGGCCTTCAAGCCCCCCACGTAATGGACCACCAGGGAGCGGGTCAGGTCAAACACGCTGCGCGAAGTGACCACCTCCAGCTTGCCGCTGGTGGCCAGGGACCCGATGCCGTGCAGGCTGGCCCACAGCACCTGTACCGCCTCCTCCACCAGATGCGTCTGCGATGGCTCAAACAGCGGGGCCAGCACCGCCGCGAGACGCGCCAGAAGCCGGGTGATCCTGTCCGTGAACCACTCCGGGAGCTCCGAGCCCTCGCCCAGCCGGTACTCGAACAGCAGCTCCCACAGGCGGGGATGTTCCTCGACGAAGGCAAAGTAGGCCAGGGCCAGGGAGAGGATGTCCTTTTCGGGGTCGCCCTCCAGGCGCGTCGCGGCCAGGGTCTGGTCGAGATGCTCCAGCGTGCGGCTGTTCAGGTGCACCACCAGATCATCCAGGTTCTTGAAATGATTGTAGAGCGTGCCGGGCGAGTACCCCACCGCCACCGCCACGCGCCGCGCGGTCAAGGCCCTAAAACCCTCGGCCTCCACGATGCGCCGGGCCTCGCCCAGCACGAGATCGTAGAGCTCCTCGCGCGAATGATCGGATCGGCGAGCCATTCGTCCCTCCAGATATAGTGAGCCATTCCAGGCGTATGCCGCCATACCGCAGGCATGTCCGCCCAGCCCGTGCAGCCCGAGTAACTTGGGGCGCGGCAATTTTCACGGCAGACAAATAATATATTGAACATCGTTCAAAAGCAAGCTACCCCTCTTTCTGAACAGTGTTCAGAACAGGTCAAACCATTCACGGAGCCCACCATGCTGCACCGACACGTCCTCGCAGGATTTTCAGCCCTTCTGATTCCCCTGGTCCTGCCGGTTCTGCCCGTTCTGCCCGTTCTGGCAGAGACCACGCCCAAACCGCTCAGCCAGGACGCACAAGTCCTGGTCCAGCGGGCCTTTGACGATCTGGGCGGACGCCAACCCGTGGACTACCATGTCCATATCCTGGGCCTTGGGGCCGCAGGCACCGGCGCGTATGCCAGCCCCAGGCTCCTCAGCTGGAACCACCCGCTGCCGCGCCTCAAGGCCAGGACCATCTTCAGAAGCTCAGGCGTAACCGACGAGGCCCAGGCCGACCCGCAATACCTTGCCCGCCTGCTGGACCTGGCGCGGCAATTCCCGGATTCCCCGAAGCTGGCCATCCTGGCCTTCGACTACCACTACGCCAAGGACGGCTCCATCGATTACGCCAGGAGCGAATTCCACATCCCCGACGAGTACGTCCTGCAACTGGCCGCGCGCCACCCCGAGCGCTTCATCCCCGTGGCCTCTGTGCACCCCTATGACCCGCAGGCCCTGCACAGGCTCGAGGCGTGCGCCAGGGCCGGGATCACCCTGGTGAAATGGCTGCCCAACGCCCAGGGCATGGACCCGTCCGACCCGGACATCGACTCGTTCTACCGGGCCATGGCCCGCCACGGCATGGCCCTGTTGTGCCACACGGGCCTGGAAAGCTCGGTCCGATCCGATGCCCAGCGCCTGGGCAACCCCCTGCTCCTGCGCCGCCCGCTGGACCTCGGGGTCACGGTCATCATGGCCCACGCAGGCAACCGGGGCATGAGCGACGACCTGGACAACCCGGGCAAAAAGGCCCGCAACTTCGACCTGTTCCTGCGCATGATGGACGATCCCGCATACCGGGACCATCTGTACGCCGACATCTCCATGCTCACCCAGACCCTCAGGAACCCCCGCGATCTGACGACCCTGCTTGCACGCGCAGACCTGCACCACCGTCTGGTCAACGGCAGCGACTACCCCCTGCCCGCCATCGACGTCATCATCCAGCCGCGCCTGCTGCAGCAATACGGATTCATCTCCGCCAGCGAGCGCCGCAGCCTGACCGAAATTTACCGCCACAACCCTTTGCTGTTCGATCTCGTGCTGAAGCGTACCCTGCGCCACCCCGAAACTGGCGCGCAGTTTCCGCCGGAGATGTTCGTTGCGCATCCGGGCCTTGCCAGAAACAGTATCCACGAGCCAATACACGTCCACACCGCCGAGGGGAAATAACATGATGACCGGACTTTCCGCCGTGCTGTTCAAGCGTCGCTTCTGGCCGCTGTTCGTCAGCCAGTTCCTGGGCGCGGGCAACGACAACGTGTTCAAGAACGCCATCGCCATCCTGGTGATCTACCGCCTGGGCGACCAGTCCTTCGTGGCCCCCGAGGTGCTGGTCAGCCTGGCTTCGGGGCTCTTCATCCTGCCGTTCTTCCTGTTCTCGGCCACGGCGGGCCAGATCGCGGATCGTTACGAAAAAAGCGGGCTCATCCGGGTGGTGAAGTTCGCGGAGATTCTCATCGCCGGGCTGGGGGCCTGGTCGCTCATGGTCCCGAGCATCCCCGGCATGCTCGGCGTGCTTTTCCTGCTCGGGGTGCAGGCCACCTTCTTCGGCCCCCTGAAATATGCCATCCTGCCCGAGCAGTTGCCCCCGGACGATCTGGTGGACGGCAACGCCCTCATCGAGAGCGGCACGTTCCTGGCCATCCTGCTGGGAACCATTGCGGGCGGACTGCTGGTGCTGCAGGAGGGCGGCATCGCCGCGATCTGCACGCTGCTGATCGTCCTGGCGGTGCTGGGGTTCGCCGCCAGCCTGTTCCTGCCCAAGGCCCGGCCCGGCAATCCGTCGGTGGCCATCCGACCCAACATCCTCAAAGAGACCATGCAGGTGCTGGCGCTGACCCGCAAACGGCGCGACATCTTCCTGTCGGTGCTGGGCATCTCCTGGTTCTGGCTGGTGGGCGTCACGTACCTCGCGCAGTTCCCGGCCTTCGCCAAGGACGTGCTGCACGCCGACGAGCACGCCGTGACCCTGATGCTCACCGTGTTCTCCGTGGGCATCGGACTTGGCTCCTTCCTGTGCACGCGGCTTCTCAAGGGCGAGATTTCCGCCCGCCACGTCCCGTTCGCGGCCCTGGGCATGACCTTCTTCGCCTTCGACCTGTGGCTGACCGGCTCGGGCATCGGCCAGGGCCATACGGACGCGGCCATCCTGCCCCTGTTTGAGCTTCTGGCGCAGTTTTCGGTGTGGCGAGTCCTGGCCGACCTCCTGCTGCTGGCCGTGGCTGGCGGCGTGTACATCGTGCCCTTGTACACCATCCTCCAGGCGCGCAGCGAGGAGTCCGAACGGGCGCGCATCATCGCCGCCAACAACATCGTGAACGCCGCCTTCATGGTGGCTTCCTCCCTGGCCGGGGCGGGCATGCTGGCCCTCGGGTTCACGGTGTCCGAGGTCTTCCTGGCCGTGGCCGTGGCCACGCTGGCGGTCGCAGTGTACATCTGCGGGCTGCTGCCCGACGCGCTGCTCAAAGGGTTCTTCGCGTGGCTTTTGAAGTGCCTGTACCGGGTCGAGATAAAGGGCCTTGAGAACCTCAAGGCCGCAGGCGAGAAGGCCGTGATCGTGGTCAACCACGTGTCCTTCCTGGACGCGGTGCTCATGGCGGCCTTCCTGCCCCACAAGCCCACCTTCGCCATCAACAGCTTCATCGCGCGCCGCTGGTGGGTCCGCCCCTTCCTGTCCGTGGTGGACGCCTACCCCATGGACCCCACCAACGCCATGTCCACCAGGGGGCTGATCCACGCCGTGCAGGCCGGGCGCACCTGCGTCATCTTCCCCGAGGGGCGCATCACCATCACCGGGGCTTTAATGAAGATCTACGCCGGCCCCGGCATGATCGCGGACAAGGCGGACGCGCCCATCGTTCCGGTGCGCATCGACGGCGCGCAGTACACGCCGTTCTCGCGCCTGAAGGGCAAGGTGCGCCGCCGCTGGTTCCCGCAGATCACCATCTCCATACTCCCGCCGCAGCGCTTCGACATCCCTAAGGAGCTCAAGGGCCGGGCGCGCCGCCAGAAAATCGGCATGGAGCTCTACGACGTCATGTCGCGCATGATGTTCGAGACCTCCAACAACCGGCGCACCCTGTTCGAGGCCCTGCTGGACGCGCGCCGCACCCACGGGTCGGGAGCGCCCGCAGTGGAGGACATCAACCGCAAGCCCCTGTCCTACGGGAGGCTCATCGCGGGAGCCCTGGCCCTTGGCCGCCGGATCACCCAGGGGACGCAACCCGGCGAAGCGGTCGGCCTGATGCTGCCCAACGCCAACGCCGCAGCAGCGGCCTTCTTCGCCGCCCAGGCCTACGGGCGCGTCCCGGCCATGCTGAACTACACCACCGGGGCGCGCAACGCCCTGTCGGCCTGCGAGGCGGCGCGCATCCGCACCGTGGTCACCTCCAGGCGCTTTATCGAGCAGGCCGGGCTCCTGCCCCTGGCCGAGGCGCTGGCGGGCAGCGTGCGGCTGGTCTACCTGGAAGACGTGCGGGCCGGGATGACCGTCCTGGACAAACTCTACGGCCTGCTGGCCGGACTCTTCGCGGGCAGGCTGGCCCGGCGCTTCAGGCGCTCCTGCGACGACCCCGCCGTGATCCTGTTCACTTCCGGGTCGGAAGGCACGCCCAAGGGCGTGGTGCTGTCGCACGCCAACATCCTCACCAACTGCCGGCAGATGACCGCGCGCGTCGCCCTGTCCTCCTCGGACATCCTGTTCAACGCGCTGCCGATCTTCCATTCCTTCGGCCTCACGGGCGGGCTGCTGCTTCCGGTGCTTTCAGGCGTGAAGACGTTCCTCTACCCGTCCCCGCTGCATTACCGGATCGTGCCGGAGATGGTGTACGACACCAACGCCACCATCATGTTCGGCGCGGACACCTTCCTGGCCGGATACGCCCGCGTGGCCTCGCCCTACGACTTCTACAGCGTGCGCTACGTGTTCGCAGGCGCGGAGAAGGTGAAGGAGGAGACCCGGCGCGCCTGGATGGACACCTTCGGCCTGCGCATCCTGGAGGGCTACGGCGCCACCGAAACCGCGCCCGTGATCGCGGTCAACACGCCCATGCACTTCAAGGCGGGAACCGTGGGGCGCATCCTGCCCGGCATCGAGCACCGGCTGGAGCCCGTGCCCGGCGTGGAGGAAGGCGGGCGGCTGTGGGTGAAGGGGGCCAACGTCATGCTCGGGTACCTGCGCGCCGAGCGTCCCGGCCTGCTGGAGCCGCCCGTGGACGGCTGGTACGACACCGGGGACATCGTCTCCGTGGACGAGTCCGGCTACGTGCGCATCCTCGGGCGCGCCAAGCGCTTCGCCAAGATCGCAGGAGAGATGGTCCCGCTCGGCAAGGTGGAGACCGAGATCGCGGCCCTGTGGCCCGGGCATCACCACGCCGTTGTCGCGCTGCCGGACGGGCATAAGGGAGAGCGGCTGCTTCTGGTCACCACCAACGGACAGGCCACGCGCGCGGAGATCCTCTCGCACTTGCGCGCCCGGGGGCTGGCCGAACTGATGGCGCCGAAGTCGATCCTGACGGTGGGCAGGATGCCCATCCTGGGTACCGGGAAGACCGACTACGTGGCGGTGCAGGCGCTGGCCGCACCGTCCGCCGACCAGCCCGTCCCCACGGCCGATCCTGCTGCCTGAACCCCGCGCGAAAGGGATTGGGCCACTTGGGCCAATCCCTTTCGCGTCGCGTGCGTGATGAGCGTGCTCAGTTTACATGACGCCGCGCGTATCAGGCGTCTGCGGTACGCTGTTCCTGCCGAAGGCATGCACCTCCGGTTTGCGGAACTCCCCGCCCTGGTCCGAAGGCGCGGCACTTCGCCCGTTTTGCCGTGCGACTCTTCCCACGGCCTGCGATATGCGCTACCTTGAAACCCCGGACTCCGATTCCTGTCCATGATTTCGACGGCAACCGAATACTACGCCACGTGAGGGTCCACCATGGCCAAGTCCTATCTGCTATACCGCTGCGGAGGTGACGGCGCGAGAACCCCGGTGGTCTTTTTCAGCGCCGATTCCGAGGAAGAGGCGCGCGAAGCGCCCACCTGGCTGCGCCGCCATCACCCCGAGAACGAGCTCTTGCACCTTGGGCCGGGTGATTTCTTCGAGATAATCGAACAGAGCAAATGCTCCACGCAGGAATGGGACAGCGCGGTGGCGAAGCTCGCGGCCAGCGCTCCAGAACCTGGCGCAACGCCCCAGAAGTGAGTATCTATTGAGGATAACAGGCGGATAACACTAAACTTATACCTGACGCATCTGCCCATGCCCCGCAGGGGTGAGGCACCACATCATGAGCGCGGCAGCGCACGCTTCATGGGCCATGGTCCGCCGCGAGGCGCACGCATCGACGGGAGCGGCTTTCTCACGTATGATCCCCCATGGAAGAGCCCGGCAGGCCCGCAGTCCCGGATTGCCGCCGCCGGAGCCCACATGCCTCAATCACCCATACACAAGGACGATCCGTGGCCAAGACACCCAATTATACCTACGAAAAGCGGGCCAAAGAGGCTGCCAAGAACAAGAAGAAAGAAGAGAAGCTGAAGCGCAAGCAGGAGAAGAAAGCCGCAGCTCCTGAAGACGACCAGGAAAATACTCCTGAAGAATGAGCCGGGCTTCCGGGGCAATCTAGGCGTGTTTCGACTTGCCGGAATGCCGCTTCGCCGCGCCCGCCGGGGGAAACCGGCCGGGCAGGGCCCCCCCCGGCGCGAGCGCTGGCCTGCCCGGCATCCGCAAGGGTGGACAGCTTCTCCCGTCGGACTGTTCATAGGCGGCAGGCGCTGCTTCAGGCGGCCTTCATCCGGCAGCCGTGATCGCAGCCGGGCCCCTTGCCCCGTCGCAATCCACGGGCCAGAGCAGGCCGGGCAACCAGCCGCCAAATCGCTTCCCTCAACAGAAAAGGCCGCCTGAATCTCTTCAGGCGGCCCTCCCGCTGTTTATTTTACGCTGACGCGCGCTGCCGCCACGCCCCGACGCTGTCATTCGCGACGCCGGGCCCGGCTTTCGCGGCCAGCCTCTACCAGTTCTCGCCCAGGAGCTCGAAATGGGCCTGCGGGTGGGCGCACGCGGGGCAAACGCCAGGGGCCTCCTCGGCGGTGTGCAGGTAGCCGCAGTTGCGGCAGCGCCAGGTGACGGGGGTGTCGCGCTTGAACACGCGCCCGCTCTCCACGTTGGCCAGCAGGTCGCGGAAGCGCTTCTCGTGCTGCTTTTCAGCCACGCACACGGCCATCCAGACAGCCGCGATCTCGGGGAAGCCTTCGGCGCGGGCCACTTCCGCAAAGGCCGGGTACATGTCGCTGTGCTCTTCGTGCTCGCCCATGGCCGAGGCCAGGAGGTTCTCCGCAGTGGTGCCGATCTTCCCGGCCGGGAAGGTGGCCGTGATCTCCAGGTCGCCGCCCTCCAGGAACTTGAAGAAGCGCTTGGCGTGCTCCTTCTCCTGGTTGGCGGTCTCCTCGAAAATGTCCGCGATCTGGACGAAGCACTCCTTGCGGGCGACAGCGGCGAAATAGGTGTACCTGTTGCGCGCCTGGCTCTCGCCGGCAAAGGATTTCAGCAGGTTCTCCTCGGTCTTTGTTCCTTTCAAGCTGGCCATGAGGTCGTCTCCTTCTTGTGTATTTGAGGGGCGGCGGCACTGCCGCCGTCGTCGTCATTCATCCGGCCATCAGGCCGGGGGGCGCATTACCCGTCTCGTCTGATTTCACGAGCGCCTGGAGAATGTTTATCTAAAAAGAATAATTCTTGTCAACGGCTCAAAAAAAATTATCCCATGTTTCTGCAGGCGGGGCAAATCCCGAAGATGTCGAAGCGGTGGGATTCCACCTCGAACCCGGTCTCCTGGGCCAGGCGGGCCACGTCGGCGTCGAGTCCGGCCAGTTCCAGGTCAAGGATCGTGCCGCAGCGGGTGCAGACCATGTGCGGGTGCGGCCTGGGCCTGATCGCGTCGTAGCGGTTTCCCCGCTCGCCGAACTCCAGTTCCAGTATTTCCTTCTCTTCCTTGAGCAGGCTGACGGTCTTGTAGACGGTGGCCAGGCTGGTGGTGGGGTAGGCGGCCAGGATCTCGTGGTGAATCTGCTCCACCGTGGGGTGCCCGCCGTGGGCCAGGACCGCCTGGACGATTGCCAGGCGCTGCGGGGTAAGGCGCTTGCCTTTGCGCTTCATGCGTTCCAGGAACGCGGCGAGACGGTCTGATTTATCCACGGGAACCTCAGGGTGATTTGTCCTAGTACATAATTCATACCGCCACGGTTCACCCGCGTCAACTCCCGAAGATGGAAATCACGCTCCCGGTCTCTTCGGGCATGATGTGTCATCTTCAAAATGCATATACATTCATTTTGAAGATAATAATCGCAAAGTAGTATTTCATCCTTGAAATACATGCTCATGTGTTTCAAGGACGCGGCGAAAGTGCGTGTCCCGCGCGTCGTCCGATGCGCCGTACAGCCAGCCTGCGGCGGTCCGCCCCGGCTGGCCTGCACATTCCGGCGGGCGCGGCCAGGATCTGCCCGTCACTCGTCTTTTGGCTTTTTCTTTGCCGCCAGGGCCTCGAGCCGTTCCTCTTCCTCGGCCAGCACCTCGGCGGCGGCTGCGCCGATGGCCTGCTGCGCCGCCCCGTCCAATTGCTTCTCCCCGGCGGCCAGGGAGCGAAGCTCCGGCGGAAGGTAGACCGTCACGTTGCGGTGGGCGAACTCGATCCCGTTGTCCATGAAGGCCTGCTGCACGCGGCGGTACAGCTCCTTTTCCACCAGGAACTGGTGCCCCGGGATGGTCTTGAACTTGATGCGCAGGATCATGGCTGAATCTTCCATCTTGCGCACGCCCATGGATTTTATGTCGCTCAGCATGCCCTTGCTGATTTCCTCGTTGGCCATCAGCTCCTTGTTGATGCGCTTTATGATCTTCCTGATCTTCTCGATGTCGGCGTCGTAACGGACCCGGAAATCAAGCTTCGAGATGATGTAGTCCCGGCTGTAGTTCTGAAGGATCTTGAGCCCCCCGTATGGGATGGTGAACACCATGCCGCGCGGGTGGCGCAGTTTCATGGAACGCAGCGATATCTGCTCCACGGTGCCCTTGGCGGTCCCGGCTTCGACGTAGTCGCCCACCCGGAAGGCGTCGTCCACCAGGAAGAACACCCCGGAGATGATGTCCTTCACCAGGGTCTGCGCGCCGAAACCGATGGCCAGGCCGACCACGCCGGCGCCTGCGATGAGCGGCCCGATGTCCACCCCCATGGAGGACAGCGCGATGAGCGAGCCCATCACCACGATGACGCACAGCAGGAACTTGCGCAGAAGCATGAGCAGCGTGGCGCTGCGCGATCCGCCAGCGCCGCCGCCCTCCTCGGCCTCCTCGCCCGGCATGGAGCTTTCCTCGCTGAGCTTGCGGTCGATGCGGATGCGGATGACCTCCCACAGCAGCAGCGCGCCCACGGCCACCATCAGCACGCTCAGCACGTTGCGGGCGAACAGCCAGCCCAGGGGGATTTCCACGCCCCAGGTCTTCAGCATGGCGAAGGCGGTGAACACAACCAGGACCACCCGCATGGTCTTGCGTATCAGCGGGATGTAATAGCGGAAGGCGCGCTTGTCCTGGCAGGGGTCTCCACCGGCCTGCGGCGCGGCGTGTTCCTGGTCGATGTGGATGATTTCCCGGTCCTGCCCGGACGCCACGGTCAGCAGCTTGCCCATCCACATGTCCACCCCGATGCACCCCGGTATGAGGAACAGGCTGAGCACCAGCAACAGGATGGTCGCCTCGCCGGATATCGCCTGGGCGCTCCAGAAGAAGCCTATGCACAGGGAATAGAACATGGCCGGGTAGTGCCAGTAGCGCGCCGTCAGGGCGCGCGCGCCGCCGGATGCGTGTCCGCAGCCGCCGCGTATCATGGCGGCCACCCGCTCGCGGTTGGCCAGGATCATGGCGCAGAGGATGAGTCCCACCAACGGGCCAGCCTGGGCGTACACCAGATGCCCGAGGGCCTGGGCCTGCCCCACCTGCTTCAGGATGATGCTGGCTGCGGCAACCGCTACTGACGCAGCCGTGACGCCCATGAGCCAGCGATACAACGTCCGGGCGTCCTCGTCGCGCATGGGTATGGGGCGTGCGGCCTCATGGCCGGGTGAGAGAAGAATCCGGGCGAACGCCTGGATCAGCAAGCCGTAGGAGAGCGACACCAGGACGATGACCCCCATGGCCCGCGTGGGACCGGAGGCGGGAACAAACACGACGAAGAGGACAAAGGCCGTCAGGAAGAACAGAACGACCCCGAGAAGGCGCAGGGCCACGTTCGAAAGGATCACGCCCGCGCGCCCGAAGTTCGGGGCGCCCAGGCCCTGCGAAGCGCGCCGCATCACGGAGTCGCACAGCCTCCCGGCTCCGGCGGCTGCGGCGAAGGCCCCGGCGCAGACCGCCGCCAGCAGGAGAAACGACCGGGCGAATTCCTGCACCCCGCCGCCGCCCGTCAGGTTGGCCATGATGGCCCCGCCGGAAAGATCCTGCCGGGCCTTGTCCAGCAGTTCCTCCTGCCTGGCGTATCCCGAGCGTACACGTGACTCCCAGCCAAGGAACAGCTTCGCCAGAGCGCCCCCGTCCTGGGCGTCGCCCCCATCCGGCTTTTCCCTGGCGGTCTGGGCCGTGAGCTTGTCGTGCAGGAGTTTGCGGGCCTGGACGTCGGACAACGAGGCCATGAAGGCGTCCACGTCCTGGGCGTCGCGAGGCTCGGCCACGCTCGCCGGGGGCTGCTTGGCGGCCTTGCCCGTTCCCGGAATCCCGGCTGCGAGGGCCGTCCCGGAGAACAGCGCGGCGACCAGGGCCATGCACGCCATGAAATGTCTGACTGACAGGGTCATGATCTCTCCTCATTTGGGGGCGCCGGAAACGACCTGGAGGGGAAAACCTGTCCGCGCCGGTTTTCCCTGCTCTTGCCCGGATATATATCCCTGATCACTTGAAGAGGCTACTCCGGAGATACCCAGAGGGAACGCGCCAGATCCGGGGGGATCGGCGCAGTTCTGCATGGAGGCACGACACACCGGGATCGGATGTGCGTCAACAAGCGCAGGCCAGCCCTGCTGAAGAAACTGGAAATACACGGCGGCTCCATCGGGTATGCCGCGTCGCCCTCCGGCCTGCATCCGCCCCACATTCGCGAAACCGGAATGAAAAAGGGCCGCCCATTTCCGGGCGGCCCTGAACGATTCGTTGGAAGAATCGGATGAAAACGATCTCGCGGCGCGCTCCCTCAGACTGTGGTCCGGGGGAAGGCGCAGGAAAGGGGCAGGCTCACGGTGAATGTGGTGCCGCTTTCCGGGCTCGAATCCACCGAGATGCTTCCGCCGTGAATCTTGGTGACGATGAAGTAGGATATGGACATCCCCAGGCCCGTGCCGTCCCCGACCTTCTTGGTGGTGAAGAACGGCTCGAACACGCGCCTCGCCACAATGGGCGACATGCCAGGCCCAGTGTCGCTGACCGAGACGTTGACCTGCCCGTCCGCCTTCCAGACCTTGACCACGATCTCCGGACGCCGGACTTTCTCCTCCTGCGAATCCAGCGCGTACACCGCATTGCGCAGGATGTTCACGAACACCTGGTGCATCAGGCTTTCGGAACAGAGCGTGGGATGGCCGAGGCCGTCATGCTCGATGCGGATGGACACATCACCCAGTCCATGGTTCTGCCGGAGGTGAACATCGTTTTGCACGTCGGCGACGGCAGACTCGGCCACGGCAGCCATGTCGCACGCGGCTTTGGGCGAGTCGTCCTTGCGCGAAAAGGTGAGCATGGTCTTGACGATGTTGGCCGCACGCCCCGCCGCTTCCCGGATGTCCTCCAGGCTTGTCAGGATTCCCCTATCTTCCAGGTAGCGGCGAACGGCCTCGAGGTCCGTTCCGGCGTCCCGTGCCGCCTGGCCGTTGGCTTCCAGCTCCGGCGAGACGCGCCGCTGCGCGATCTGCACCGATTGCAGGATGATGCTCAGCGGGTTGTTGACCTCATGGGCGATCCCGGCGGCCATCCCACCCAGGGACATCATCTTTTCCGCCTGCATCATCATGAATTCCAGGCGCACGCGGTCGGTCACGTCGTCCACCCGGACCACTGCGCCGTCCACGCAGTTGGTCACCAGCGGGTAGATGACGATGTCCACGTGCCTCTTCTCGCCGTCCTGGGAGACCTCCTGATGGACGGAGTGGTCCGGCCTGCGTTCGAAGATGACGCGGGAGACGTTGTCGGCGGACAGCTCGAAGTGCGGGAACAGCTCATGCAGGGGGCGGCCCTCGCATTCCTCGCGGGTCATGCCTATCATCTTCGCGGCATGGTCGTTGATCTGGGTGATGTTCATGTCACGGTCAACGCAGACCAGCACGGAGGGCATGGAGTCGATGATGTTGCGGATGTACAGATTGGCCCTGCGGAGCTCCCCGGTGCGCGCATCGACAAGCTCCTCAAGATTTTCCTTGTGCCGCTCAAGCGCCTTTTGCGCGGCCATGCGCCCTGCGGCCTCCACGTCTATCTGCCTGAAGGTCGCCTCCAGGACGCCGCCCAGGTCGCGGGCCTCCCGAAGATTGAAGCTTCCCATATCCACCGGGTCGTTTCGGCGGAACCTGCCTATGGAGGTGAGCAGGCTCGTGAATTCGCGCGATATGGCCATGCTGTTGATCCGGGCGATGCCGAACACGGACAGGGCCAAAAGCGCAGAAAGCACTGCCGCCCATATCAGCCAGCGCCTGAGGGGGGCTTCCAGCTCGCTCATGGGCATGCCGACCAAAACCACCCAGCCATAGGTCGGCGACATGCTGTAGGCGTTCAGCATCCGGTTGCCGTCCAGGTTCGTGCTCTCGGAAGCGACTTCGACGCCCTGATAGGCTTCTGCGACGACGATTGTCTCGTCGACGTGTTTTCCGACGTGCACCTGGGAATTGAACGACCTGGCCAGCACCACCCGTTCTGCGCTCAGGATGGTGGCCACCCAGCCTGCGGGGAGGCTCTGATCCACCAGCAGCTTCTCGAAGCTGTCCACCGGGAAGGTCATGCCCAGCGAGTAGGCGATGGTCGCGCCACTCCAGACCGGCTGGTCGATGCCGACGAGCCAGCGCCCCGTGATCGCGCCCTTGAAAGGCCCGGAGAGCTGCGACCTGCCCGTGTCGTACACCTTGCGCAGCACGTCGATGTTCTTGCGCTTGGGCAAGGGGTCTCCGAACTCCCGGTAGGAATTCACGACCTGCTGCCCGTCCGGCGCGGCGAGGATGATATCCGCTCCTTCGAACTCCCGCAGCAGGGTCCGGGTCTGGGTGTGGAAGGCCGCGAAGTCGCCGGAAGCAAGCGATCCCGACGTGCCGAGGGCCACGAGCGCGGAGTCGACGCCCGCCAGTTTCGTCTCCACTGCCTGGCGCAGCGCCCTGGCCGTGTCCTGGGCGTGCCCGATCAGTTCAGAGCGCTTGGCGTCGTAGCTGAAATATATGATGCAGCCGTATCCCAGCCACACTGGCAGGACGCACAGAAACGCCATCAGCAGCAGCCGGGACCGCAATGACATGACCATATCAGAACCTACCTTTCCGGGAGGAACACCTTTGCCGCATGGATGGTACATGCTTTCCCAGGCACGCGCAGAGGATCTCTCCAACAACTACAGGCATGCTTTTCCCAGAGGCCCTCGAATCATCACGCAAAAGGAGGGAGGCTGTTTGAAGCGACCCGACGCCCCTGGGCAGCCCCAGGCTGCAAGGTATGGACGCTAAACCATACTGTATCCATGTGCAAGTACGGGCCATCACTTGCAATTACTGTATTTGACGGCAGGCTGGCCAGAACAGCCGGAGGGAAAAGTCACAGGAATTTCCTTGCTGCATCACAATGTGCTTACGCCAAACCATCACCCGTACAAATACACACCAGACCACAAATTTATTCCACAAATGCCCAAATGCATCCCAATGCATGCAGCGAAATCCTGTTGTTCGCATCACCACACATTCTCTACATGTCTTACCCAACACGTCGAATCACCCTGCAAGACGCAGCACCACTGCCCCGGACAGTGTCAAAGACAAAGGGCCATCCATTCCTGAATGACCCTTCATCCACATCCAAAATACAGAGCGGACCTCCGCCCGCAGCAGCCTAGCGCGCCTGCCGGACGTCCCGATAGGGCGGCTCCCCGAAAAGCCGCTTGTATTCCCGGCTGAACTGCGTGGGGCTTTCATAGCCCACTGCCAGCCCCGCGCTGGTGGCGTTCTCGCTTTCAGACAGCATCAGCCGCTGGGCTTCATACAGGCGCAGCCGTTTGTGGTACTGCAACGGACTAAGCGACGTCACTTCCTTGAAGTGGCGATGGAACGTGGAGGTCGCCATGTTCACCGCCCGGGCCAGTTCGTCCACGTGCAGCGGCTCCCTGTAGTTTTCCCGCAGCCAGGTGATTGCCCGGGCGATCTGGTGGCTTTGCGAGCCGAGCGTGTTGAGCCTGCGCAGGTGCTCTCCCTGCGGCCCCACCAGCAGACGGTAGTGGATTTCGCGGATGATGAGCGGCGCGAGGGCGGGTATCTGTTGCGGCTTGTCGAGGAGCTCCACCAGACGCAGGAAGGCGTCCAGCACGTCGGGATCGACATCCGCGACGAATATTCCCTTGTGGGAGACCGTCCCGGACGCCGCAGGCAGCGGAGTCTCGGCGGCCAGCCGGGTGATCAGCTGCTTGTCCAGCTCCAGGGCCACCGCCAGGAAGGGCCGGTCCTGCGAGACGTCCACCACGCAGGAGGAACTGGGCATGTCCACCCCGGCAACCAGACACTGGTTCTCGCCGTAGCGGTACTCCTCGGAGCCGATCACGGACCGCTTGAACCCCTGGACGATCAACGCGACGATGGGCTCGGAAAAGCAGTTCTCCACTTTGTTGGTCTCGTCGCGCCGGGACATTTTCAACCCCTCGATATCGGTCGGATACACCCCAGGCGCGGGCATCCGGTGCAGCAATTTCTCTTTCAGCAGGTCATTGCCCCGGTCCAACTCTGATGATCCGCTGCGGCTCATTTTTCCAACCACCTGTCATGATTATTTTTTCGTGGAAGCTCACGCATCCCGCCCTGTGAATAGATAAAGCAAACCCTCTGCCCTGGATAGGGCGTCGAGAGAATCAGGCAAGAATTGGAGAGGATCGTGTCTACTGTTCAGGCTCAGCCAGTCCTATACGGCCATGAATGAAAAGGGCCTGGACAGGGGCAGCGGCGCATCGTGCTGGCGTGCCGACCCTTCCAGCACCACAACCAAATAATGGAACACCTCATGAACGACACCATAGATACCCAGCCCCTCGCCGACCCGTCCCGGCGCTCCTTCCTGAAACTCTCTGTCGCAGGGCTGCTGGCAAGCGTGGCCATCCCGGCGTTTTCGCATCAGTCTTGGGCACAGGGAGCGGCTCCCGCAACAGGCAGAAAGGTGCTTGTTGTCTACTATTCGCGCTCAGGCAACACGCGCGAGGTCGCCAGCCAGATTCATCAGGCCCTTGGCGGCGACATCGTGGAGATCCAGACCGTGAGTCCCTACCCCGCCGACTACAAGGAGACGACCACCCAGGCCAAGCAGGAACTCGAATCCGGCTTCAAGCCGCCGATCACGACGAAGATCGCGGACATCGCCTCCTATGACGTGGTGTTCGTGGGCTCCCCCAACTGGTGGGGCACCATCGCCACCCCGGTCATGACATTTCTCACGGAGCACGACCTCTCCGGAAAGACCATCGCGCCGTTCATCACGCATGAAGGAAGCGCCCTGGGACGAAGCGCCGCCGACATCGGGAAGCTGTGCCCCAAGGCCAACATCCTGGAGGGGCTGGCCGTGCGGGGCAAAAGCGCGAAGTCAGCCCAGGATGACGTGGCGGCGTGGCTGCGCAAGCTCGGCCTGAAGTCCTAGCGCCCTGAACGAAATAGTGAGTGACGGAGGGACAATTCCGATGAATGAACAAACACGGTCGACACACGAAGCCGTCAACGCGGCTGACCCAGGCATGGACGGAGGAACACACAGGCCGCGCGACGAATTCCAGGCTTGTTCCGGCCCGTTCGCACGGGTTGCCCCCCTCATCATGAGCCAGCCGGGTGCGCTGGACTTAAGCGAGATGCTGCTGCGTCTCAGGCGACGGGAGCTGTAGCCCGCTTCCGGGGACATCCCGGCCCCGATAAGAGTACATCAACGACAAAGGAGACTCACCATGCTGTACAGAAAAATGCCCAAGACCGGAGACGAGCTCTCCATTCTCGGTTTCGGCTGCATGCGCCTGCCCATGGCGGACGGGCAGATCGACGAGCCCCGGGCCATCGCCCAGATCAGGAGCGCCATCGACAGCGGGGTCAACTACGTGGACACCGCCTGGCCCTATCACGGGGGTGCGAGCGAGCCCCTGCTCGGCAGGGCGCTGCAGGACGGCTACCGGGAGCGGGTCAGGATCGCCACCAAGCTGCCCACGTGGCTGATCAACACCCGCGAGGACATGGACCGCTACCTGAACGCCCAGCTTGAACGCC
Organism: Fundidesulfovibrio putealis DSM 16056; assembly: GCF_000429325.1. Taxonomy (NCBI): domain Bacteria; kingdom Pseudomonadati; phylum Thermodesulfobacteriota; class Desulfovibrionia; order Desulfovibrionales; family Desulfovibrionaceae; genus Fundidesulfovibrio; species Fundidesulfovibrio putealis. The sequence continues at coordinate 48,383 of NZ_AUBQ01000005.1, read as the reverse complement.
TTGGCACCGACCACATCGACTACTACCTGGTCCACGCCCTGGACGGCCCGGCCTGGGACGCCATCAAGGCCCAGGGAATCTGCGAGTTCCTGGACCAGGCCAAAAAGGACGGGCGCATCGTCAACGCCGGTTTTTCCTTCCACGGGCTGCCCGAGGACTTCAGCCGCATCGTGGACGGATACCCCTGGGTCTTCTGCCAGATCCAGTACAACTACCTGGACCAGCAGTACCAGGCCGGGACCGCCGGCCTGCAATACGCCGCATCCAAGGGCCTGGGCGTGGTGATCATGGAGCCCCTGCGCGGGGGCAACCTGGGGCTGGCCGCAGCGCCCCCGGCCGTGGCCGCCATCTGGGACGAGGCCAAAACCAGGCGCACTCCGGTGGAATGGGCGCTTCGCTGGGTGTGGAACCACCCGGAGGTCACGGTGGTCCTGTCGGGCATGAACGAGGAAACCCACATCGCACAGAACCTGGCCATCGCAGGCGAGGCCCACGCAGGCTCCCTGACCGTGGAAGAGCTTGAACTCGTAGAGCGCGCCGGGAAGAAATATCAGGAACTGATGCAGGTGGGCTGCACGGGCTGCGCGTACTGCATGCCCTGCCCGGCAGGGGTCAAGATCCCCATCTGCTTCGACTTCTTCAACAAGATGCACATGTTCGGGAACGTCGAAGAGGCCAAATTCATGTACATCGCGTTCGTGAGCGGCATCACGGGTTCGGGCGAGCCCGGCTTCGCCTCCCAGTGCGTGGCCTGCGGCGAGTGCCTGGACAAATGCCCGCAGCACATCGCCATCCCGGAGATGATGGAGCGGGTCGCCGCAGAGATGGAAGGACCGGACTTCCAGGCGCGCGTGGCCGGGATCAAGGAACACTTCAAGACCGGGCTCAAGTAGTTGGCCCCGTCGCCGTGCTGAAACAATGGCGCATGCGCCTCATGTTTTCATCACAGCACTCCGATGGTACGACTTATCCCACGGGGCGGCGCGCTGCCGCGCCGCCCCGTGAACGAATACGGCGGTTTGTCTGCCGCGCGCGGGCGCGAACCGGAAACAGGCGCTCAAGGCGCATCGAGCCATGAAAATACTCTACTATGACTGCTTCGCCGGAATAAGCGGCGACATGAACCTGGCCGCCATGATCGACCTCGGGGTCGAGCCCGAATACCTGCGGGCCGAACTCGGAAGGCTCGGCCTGGACCATGAGTTCGAGCTGCGCGTCAGCCAAAGTTCCCGAAGCGACATCCACGGCACGCAGGTGGAGGTGGTGCTGAAAAACGGCAAGGCGCATCAGCACGGGCAGGCCCTGGCCCATGCAGGCGAGGGGCACGGCCATCATCATGCTCACGACGGAAACCGCGAGGGTTCATCGCACGGACATGGGCATGACCACGGCGAGCCTCATCACGGGCACCATCATGACCATTCAGGCTCCCATGCAGCGCACGGAAGCCATCACGGCCATGACCACGAAGACACCCCGCACGGCCAGCATCACGAGAACGAGCACGCTCATGATGCCGCCCCGCATGCCCATCACGGCCATGCCGCGCACCGCAACCTCGCGGACATCGAGGCCATCATCATGGGCAGCACCCTTTCGGACGCGGTCAAGCAGACCAGCCTGGCCATCTTCCTGAAAGTGGCCCAGGCCGAGGCCAAGGTCCACGGCAAGGCGCTCCGTGAAGTCCACTTCCACGAGGTGGGCGCCACCGACTCCATCGTGGACATCGTAGGCGCGGCCATCTGTTATCACCGCCTGGGCGTGGACGCGGTGTGGGCCTCCCCGGTGGAGCTCGGCGCGGGCTTCGTGCGCTGCGCCCACGGCCTGATCCCGGTTCCGGCCCCGGCCACGGTGGAGATCCTCCAGGGGGTCCCCACCACGCGCGGCGCGGTGAACCACGAAGCCACCACCCCCACGGGCGCGGCCATCCTGGCGGCCTTGGCGGACCAGTTCACCGCCACCCCGGCGCTCATTTCGGAAAAGACCGCCTACGGAGTCGGCCACCGGGAGGTGGCCATCCCCAACGTGCTGCGGGTCCAGCTGGCCCGCCCGGCGCACTCCGGATGCGGCGCGTCTGTGCAGGCGGCCCGGCTGCTGCAATGCAACATCGACGACATGACCGGCGAGATGCTGGGCGTGGCCATGGACGTGCTGATGGAGAACGGGGCCATGGACGTGCACTTCACGCCCATCGTCATGAAGAAGAACCGCCCCGCCACCTGCGTGTCGCTGTTGTGCTCCGCCGCCGACGAGGAGCGCTTCAAGGACCTGCTGTTCCGCCACACCACAACGCTCGGGGTGAAGAGCATCCCCATCGACAAGACCGTGCTGGAGATCTCCTTCGAGCGCCTGGACACGCCGCTTGGGCCGGTGACCATGAAGAACGCCATCCGGGACGGAAAAGTGATCCGCTCCAAACCGGAGCTGGAAGACTGCCGGGAGTTGGCGCGCAAACACGGCCTGCCCCTTGGCGACGTGTACACCCTCATCGGAAGGCACAGGAAGTAGCGGAGCGTATGTCGCAACCCACCAAAGACGAAAAGTACCGGAACCTGCTGGACGGACTGCGCTCCATGCAGCGGGCCGTGGTGGCGTTCTCGGGCGGGCTGGACAGCACCTTCCTGCTGTACGCCGCCCGCCAGGCCATGGGTGACGGCGTGCTGGCCGTGACCATCTCCACGCCGTACATGGCGCAAGCCGAGGTCGAAGAGGCTTCGGGCGCGGCCCTGGCCATGCAGGCCGCCCACCGGGTACTGGACGTCCCCTTTCCGGAACTGCTGCGCGACAATCCGCCCGAGCGCTGCTACCTCTGCAAGAAGGCCCTCTTCACCCTGCTCGGGCAGGTGGCCGCAGCCGATAACATCGAGCACGTCCTGGACGGAACCAACCTGGACGACCTGGACGACTACCGCCCCGGCCTCAAAGCGCTGGGAGAGCTCGGCGTCAAAAGCCCGCTGCTCACGGCGGGCCTGACCAAGAAGGACATCCGGGACCTCTCCAGGGAGCACGGCCTGGCCTCCTGGGGCAAACCGGCGGCGGCGTGCCTTCTCTCGCGCATTCCACACGGCACGCGCATCGATGACGCGGAACTTCGGCGCATCGACCAGGCCGAGCAATTTTTGAAGGAGCTGGGGTTCGCGGCGGTGCGCCTGCGCAGCCATGGTGAGCTGGCCCGCATAGAAGTCCCGCGTGAACAGATTGCCGACCTGATCGAGGCGGACAAGCGCAGCGGCATCGACGCCCGGCTCAAAAGCCTGGGCTACCGCCACGTCGCCGTGGATCTGGCAGGCTACCGCATGGGCAGCCTGAACGTAAAAACCTCGTAACCGAGACACGATAGAAGATCATGGACACGCAAGAGACACTGAAGCAACTGCTGACCGGCATCAAGAACGGCAGCCTGGACGTGGAACAGGGGATGCAGCAGCTGCGCGACTTCCCCTTCATGGACATGGGCCACACCAAGATCGACCTGCACCGCTCCCTGCGCAACGGCTTCCCCGAGGTGATCTACGGCGAGGGCAAGACCCCGGAGCAGGTGGGCGAGATATTCACGCGCATGCGCGAGCACGCCAACGTGCTGGCCACGCGGGTTTCGCCCGAGATGGCCAGGCACGTGCAGTCCGTCTGCCCGGATGCGGAGTACAACGCCCTGGGCCGCACCCTGACCCTCACGCGGGGCGAGATCGCCTGGAAGGAAGGGGAGATCGCCATCGTCACCGCTGGAACGTCGGACCTGCCTGTGGCCGAGGAGGCGCGCGTGACCTGCGGGATGCTGGGCAGCCGGGCCTCGGTGATCTCCGACGTCGGCGTGGCGGGCATACACCGCCTGCTGGACCGGCTCTCGGTCATCCGCAAGGCGCGGGTGATCATCGTGGTGGCGGGCATGGAAGGGGCGCTGGCCAGCGTCATCGGGGGGCTGGTGTCGCAGCCCATCGTGGGCGTGCCCACCTCGGTGGGGTACGGCGCGTCGCTGTCCGGGCTCTCGGCGCTGCTTGGCATGCTCACCTCCTGCGCCAGCGGCGTGACCGTGGTGAACATCGACAACGGCTTCGGCGCGGCCTGCGCGGCCTGCAAGATCAACAACCTGTTCCCGGCCTGAGCCGTCCTTCTGCAAGCACTTCCTGCGGGCGCTTCATCGGCCGGATGACGCGCCCGCTGTTTTTCCACCCCGCCACCAGGGCGCGCTCCGCGCCTGCTCGTTGCCGACAAACCCCTTGTCCTCGCCAGGGCTTCTCTGTAGCCTGTTCACTCACTTTTACGTCCCTGCTCAAGGAGGTCTTCATGGCGACCATCGGCACGCCGCTCACGTCATCCGCCACCAAAATCCTGCTGCTCGGCTCCGGCGAACTCGGCAAGGAAGTCGCCATCGAGGCCCAGCGCCTCGGCGTCGAGGTCATCGCCGTGGACCGTTATCCCAACGCCCCGGCCATGCAGGTGGCGCACCGCTCCCACGTGGTGAGCATGCTGGACGCCGCCGCCCTGCGCAGCATCATCGAGGCGGAAAAGCCCGACTTCGTCGTGCCGGAGATCGAAGCCATCGCCACCGAGGAGCTCCTGGCCCTGGAAGCCGAAGGCGTCACCGTGGTCCCCACGGCCAGGGCCGCCCGGCTGACCATGGACCGAGAGGGCATCCGCCGTCTGGCCGCCGAGGAGCTGGGCCTTGCCACCTCGCCCTACCGTTTCGCCGACACCAAAGAGGAATTCCTGGCCGCGTGCGAGGCCGTGGGCTTCCCCTGCGTGGTAAAGCCGGTGATGTCCTCCTCGGGCAAGGGCCAGAGCGTGGCCCGCGACGCGGCCTCGGCCGAGGCCTCCTGGGAGTACGCCCAGACCGCCGGACGCGCCGGGGCCGGACGGGTCATCGTGGAAGGGTTCGTGGAGTTCGATTACGAGATCACGCTGCTGACCGTGCGCCACGCGGACGGCACCTCGTTCTGCCCGCCCATCGGCCACCGCCAGGAGAAAGGGGACTACCGCGAATCCTGGCAGCCCCACCCCATGAGCGCGAAGGCCCTGGACGAGGCCCAGCGCATGGCGGCCACCGTCACCGCCGCCCTGGGCGGACGCGGGCTTTTTGGCGTGGAGCTGTTCATCAAGGGCGACCAGGTGCTGTTCTCCGAGGTGTCGCCCCGGCCCCACGACACGGGCATGGTCACCCTGATTTCCCAGGACCTGTCCGAGTTCGCGCTGCACGTGCGGGCCATCCTGGGTCTGCCCATCCCGGCCATCCGCCTCTACGGGCCTGCCGCCTCCCGCGTCATCCTGGCCGAGGGCGACTCCGACTCCCCCAGCTACCAGATCGCGCCCGAAGCCCTGGCCGAGCCGGACACGGCCATCCGCCTGTTCGGCAAGCCCGAGGTGCGCGGCCTGCGCCGCATGGGCGTGGCCCTGGCCCTGGGCAAGGACGTGGACGAGGCCAAAGAGAAGGCCATCCGCACGGCGTCGCTGGTCACGGTGAAGCTGTAGTTATTCCGGACTGCCGGGCCACGGGGTTGCCGCCCCTGGCCCGGTCCGTTTCCAAGACCGAGCACTCCAGGAATAGGACGTACCCCATGAACACCCCGGACTGGTCCTCCTCGCTGACAATGGGCAATGCCGAAATCGACGAGCAACACCGGTTGCTCATCCACATGATCCGCGAACTCGGCGAGCAGATGGAGGCCGGGGAGCATCGCCAGGGCGTGCTGGACGCGCTGCAGGGCATGCTGGCCTACGCGGCCACCCACTTCGAGGACGAGGAAGAGCTGATGGAAGAGGCCGACTGGGACGGCCTGGACAGGCACGAAGGGCTGCACGCCGAATTCCTGTGGAAGGCAGGAGACCTGGAAGTCCAGGTCAAGGAGGACGTCGCCCAGGCCTCGCACGAGGTGCTCAGGTATCTGCTGCGCTGGCTGGTGGACCACATCCAGGTGGAAGACCGGAAGTTCTTCGAGAGAGTGCGGCACTAGCGGGGGCCGCGTGGAGGCTGGCGGTCGGAGTGCGGTTGCCAGCCCTGTTTTCACCCGTCGCCCCAACGTCCCTGATAACCTTCTCGCGCCTTCGCCGTGCACTCCGGCGGCCCGCCGCCCTACTGCCCCAACCTACCTGAACCCCTTCCGGATATCCTCCTCCCGCTCCAGGACGAGCTGCACAAACGCATCTCTCGCAGGCGAATCCTGGTTCGTGTTCCAGCACATCACCAGCGGGATCGGCTCCAGCGCCGGGACTATCGGCACGAACGCCACCTGCCTGCTCCGGAGGTTCTGGACCCCTTCCGGCACGATGCTGATCCCTTGTTCCGCTGCCACCATGGTCAGCACCGTGGCCATCAGGTCAGGGCTGTTGACCACCTGGGGCGAGAACCCGGCCCCCTGGCAGGCGGCGATCACCTGATCGTACAGGCTGATGGCCACTGAACGCTCAAGCAGCACCAGCGGCTCAGGCGCAAGCTCCGGCAGGCTGACTTGCGAGCGCGACGCCAGGTGGTGCGTCTCGGCCACCACCGCCAGGAACCGCTCGCGAAACAGCACCCGGACAGCCAGGTTCGCGTGCCCGGGCGGCAACGGGCGGGTGAACCCGAGGTCGATCTCCCCCGACGTGAAGGCGGCCAGTTGCCTGTCCGGCGTCAGTTCGTGCATGCGAATGGTGACGTCCGGAGAGCTCGCGCGGTAGCGCCGGATCAGATCCGGCAGGAAGAACATGGTGGGCGCGGCAAAGAACCCGATGGACAGCTCGCCCACTTCCCCGCGCGAGACGCGCAAGGCTTTGCTGGTGGCGCGCTCCACTTCGGCCAGGATGGACCGGGCGTCCTCCAGGTAGGCCTTGCCCGCCGCCGTGAGCTGGACGACGCGCGTGTTGCGGATAAGAAGCTGGATGCCCAGCTCCCGCTCCAGATCGGCGATCTGGGTGCTGAGCGCCGGTTGTGCCACGAAGAGCTTCTCAGCCGCCTTTGTGAAGTTCAGTTCCGAGGCCACGGCCACGAAGTAGCGAAGATGTCGTAGCTCCATGCTCCAATAATAAGTTTAGACTATCAGTCTGACAAGAATAATATATTTCACAAATATGCTGAACGTCCTTAGCTGTTGAATCGAAGGGAGCGGAACTCCGGGAGCCAGAACCCGGCCCGTGATGCCCAATCGACCAACCAACCGAATCCACATAAGGACATTCCATCATGACGACCAATCACGGCCCCAAAGCGCCCCTTCACGGCGCGACAGCCGCGTCCCCCCAGGCCGCACCAGGGAAGCTGCCCCAGTCGCTGGTTTTCTTCCTTGCGGCGGGGGCGGGCCTGTCCGTGGCCACGCTGTACTACAGCCAGCCCCTGCTGGGGGTTCTCGGCGGCGACATAGGGGCCTCGGGCCACATGGTGGGCTGGGTGCCCACCATGACGCAGATCGGCTACGCGCTGGGCATCCTGCTCCTGGCCCCGCTGGGGGACCGCTACGACCGGCGGAGCATCATCCTGACCAAGGCTGCGGTGCTCATCCTGGCGCTCTTTTTCGCGGCGCTCGCGCCGTCCATCTGGTTCCTGCTGGCGGCCAGCCTGATGATCGGCCTGTCAGCCACGCTGGCCCAGGACATCGTACCCTCCGCCGCCCATCTGGCCCCGGATTCCCAGCGCGGCAATGTGGTGGGCACGGTGATGACCGGCCTTCTGCTTGGCATCGTGCTCTCACGCGTGGCGAGCGGCGTGGTGGCGGCGCACTTCGGCTGGCGGGTCGTCTTCTTCGGCGCGGCGGCCAGCATCGCCCTGGTGGGAGTCCAGGCCTGGCGCACCCTGCCGCGCTTCACGCCCGCCATCCACCACAGCTACGGCGAACTGCTGGGGTCGCTGGCGCAGCTCTGGCGCCGCCACGGCGAATTGCGCAGGGCCACGCTCTCCCAGGGCTTGTTGTCCATCGGATTCAGCGCCTTCTGGTCCACCCTGGCCGTGATGCTCTACGCCGCGCCTTTCCATCTGGGCAGCGAGGTGGCCGGAGCCTTCGGACTGGCCGGAGCAGCAGGCGCGCTGGCCGCTCCCATCGCGGGGCGCATCTCCGACCGCAAGGGGCCGGGCCGGGTGACTCGGCTTGGCGCGGGGCTGGTGGCCCTGTCTTTTTCGGCCCTGTTCCTCATGCCGTTCGTGTCGCCGCAGGCGCAGCTGTGGCTGCTGGCGGCCAGCGCCATCGGCTTCGACCTTGGCGTCCAGGCCACGCTGATCGCCCATCAGGCCATCATCTACGGCATCGACCACAGCGCGCGCAGCAGACTGAACGCCATCATGTTCGTGGGCATGTTCATCGGCATGGCCACGGGCTCGGCGCTGGGCAGCGTGTTGCAGGCGCAGTGGGGCTGGATGGCGGTGTCGGCCCTGGCCACGCTCACCGCCCTGGGCGCGCTGGCGGTGCGCCTGTGGCCCGCGCAGGCAGGGATGACAGGCGCTCGTCAGGTTGCCGGTTGAGCGTCACCCCGTTGCCCGAATAGCCTCTATCCAATAGTCAAAACCAAGAGGGACCGCCTGAACATCTTCAGGCGGTCCCTTTTCGTGTGACCATCGCAGGAGCGGAGAAGGCAGAGCGCCTCTCGTGTCGCAATTTTGAAAAACATGAATATGTTTTTCAAAATTAAAATAAATGGTTATGGACGGATTATAAAGACGCAACACTAGAGAGCCGGGAGCCCCAGTACGGTGCGGAGCTCACTCCTGGCTGCGGCGAACTCCGCCTGGAACTCCGGACTGCGGAGCAGGAATGCGGCGATGACGGTCCCGGAAATGCGTCCCGCGAGCACGTCGCTGGGATAGTGAGCGCCGCCGATTTCCCTGTTGAGCCTGTAGAGCTCGGCGCGCTCGAAGAGCGCCGTCTGCTTTTCCGGCACCATGTTGGCCAGGATGATCGCGGAAACCGTCCCGAACGTCGAATGCCCGCTGGGGTACGACGCATTGTCGGGCTTGTCCACGCAGGGGTGGATATCCGGATTGCTCGTGTAGGGCCGTGGACGGTCCCAATGTGCTTTCGCCGGGGCAAGTATGTGGTCGGCGCTCTTTTTAATCTTGGCGAACAATGCCGCCACCTGGGGCAGCTTCTGGGCGGTGAAGTTCTCGCCCATGACGTCCTGGAACCGGAAAACGGAGCGATCCATGTCGGCCCTGGCGAAGGCCACCTGGGCGGGGGTCCTGGTATTTTGAAAATTCAGGAGCACCGCCATTTCCTGCTGTTGCTCCCGGGAGCCGACAGCTGGGGGAGGCGCCAGCAGCGCGGACAGGTTGATCTGCTCGCGGGTTATGAAATATGTTTCGTCGGCCCATCCCTGCTGCGGCAAGAGCATGAGCAAGAGGAACAGAACATAGCGCGTCACGTGTTGCATGGTCGCCTCCCTGAGATGAGAAAGTTTCCCATGCTTTGCGCAGTCTGTCCACTTCCCGTCCGCCCTGCGGGAATGCCCGGAGCCATGCGCCCCAGCGCGTCGGTGAGAAAGCCCACCAGGCAGTCCGCCAGCTCCACCCGCGCGCCCTCCTCCCCGAACACGGCGATCTCGGTGTCGGGCAGCGGCGGCAGCCCAAGCGTTGGGGGGGCCTCGGACAGGTCCCATCCCAGAAACGACCTCCCCAGGATCGACACCCCGAGCCCGCCGAGCACCGCAGCCTGAAGCCCCATGATGCTGTGCGCCGTGCAGGCCACGCGCCAGGGACGCTCCGACCCGCGCAGCACGTCCAGCATCACCCGCCGGTAGGAGCACGGCGCGGGCAGGGCCACCAGGGACAGGGTTGCGTCCCGGTCCGGGGCGTACTCCGCCGAGGCGATCCACACCAGCTTCTCCCGCCAGATCACCCGCCCGGACTGCGGCTGGGCATCGCGCTTGGCGATCACAAGATCGAGCGCGCCATCGTTCAGCGCGCCCACCAGCAGCGTGCTGAGCCCGGTCATGAGTTCCAGGCGCACGCCGGGGTGGGCCTTGCCGAAACGCGAAAGCAGCACCGGCAACTGGCGGGGGATGAAGTCCTCCGACACGCCCAGACGCAGGGCGCCCTCCACCGGCGGGGCCTTCAGGCGGCGCATGGCCTCGTCGTTCTGCGCGAGGATGGCGTGCGCGTGGGCCAGCAACAGCTCGCCGTCGCTGGTCAGGCTCACGCTTCGGCTGGTGCGCGCAAACAAAGCCTTGCCCGCGATGTCCTCAAGGCGGCGCACCTGCTGGCTCACGGCGGACTGGGTCCGGCCCAGGATGTCTCCGGCGGCGGTGAAGCTCCCGGTCTCGGACACGGTGATGAAGGTGCGCAGCAGGTCGATTTCCAGGTCAGGTTGCTTCATGCACGATCGATAACGAAGCCTAATCAATCAGACAACAACAATTAATTTCTCTTTTCAATCACCCCTGCCTATATGGGGATCAGGAGCATCCCACGCCGGAAACTGCACGCGCGCCAACGTCTGCCAACGTCTGCCGAAAGAGCGCGCAAACCCTCCCGGAGATTGCAGCCAAAGCGGCAACGGATGTATAGGCCAGCGTGGCCCCAAGCACAGGGCGAGGCAGAGGGATCGCCCCGTGGTCACGGACCGGCGCGAGCATCCGTTCAACACCAACACGCAGCAGGAGAGAATCATGAAAGCGATCATCGCCACAGGCGGATACGCACCCAGCGATCCCCTGGCATTCCGTGAGGAGGAGCGGGGCGTTCCCAGGCCCGAAGGCCGCGACATCCTGGTGAAAATCCAGGCCGCCGGGGTCAACCCCGTGGACACCAAGGTGTTCGCCCGGCTCGCACCGGGCAAGCAGGCCATCCTGGGCTGGGACGCCGTAGGAATCGTGGACGCGGTCGGACCTGAGGTCAGGCGCTTCACCCCCGGCCAGACCGTGTACTACGCAGGCGATCTGACCCGCGACGGCAGCAACGCCCAATACCAGCTGGTGGACGAACGCCTTGCGGCTGCGGCCCCGTCCAGCCTCACCCAGGCAGAGGCCGCCAGCCTGCCGCTCACGGGCATGACAGCCTGGGAGGGTGTCTTCGACCGCCTGAACTTCACCCCCGACGAAAACGCGAACCAGGGCCGCACGCTGCTGGTTGTCGGCGGTGCTGGCGGAGTGGGCTCCATGATCATCCAACTGGCGGCCTGGGCTGGAATCAGGGTCGCGGCCACGGCGGGCCGCCCGGAATCCGCCGCATGGTGCCGGGAGCTTGGGGCCTCGGTGGTTGTCGGCAGGGATGACCTGCCCGCACGCCTGGCAGCGGAAGGAATCGAGACCGTCGATGCGATCTTCTGCACCACCCACGCCGAGGAACACTGGGCGGCCATGGCCAAGGTGCTGGCCCCACAAGGGGGGATCTGCCTGATCGACGACCCCGAAGGCCCCCTGGACATCAGGCTCTTCAAGCAGAAGAGCGCGCGCATCTGCTGGGAGTTCATGTTCACGCGCTCCCTGTTCCGGACCCCGGACATGGGCCGCCAGGGCGACATACTGGAGCGCATCGCCAGTCTGGTGGACCAGGGACGCCTGCGCACCACCCTGAGCCGCACCCACAGCGGCCTGACGGTCGAATCCGTGCGCAACGCCCACCTGAGCCAGCTCACCGGGACCATGGTGGGCAAGCAGGTGATCGCATTCTAGACGCCCGTGGATCGTGAATCCGCGCCGCAGCGAGGCCGGAGGCAGCCTGGCGCGCAGCCTGGAGCAGGGATGAACCGCGACCCTTTGCAGGACTTTCCTCAATTGGGCGGAAAGTCCTGCCCAAGCGGACACCTGGCATGAAATGTGCTCTGGTCGATGCGCATGCCAAGACATGAACGTTTTGCCACCTGACCGCCTCCGGACGCCCGGAACCGTCAGGAACAGAAACGACAGCCTGCCTTGTACGGGCCAGGCCACTACCGACAACAAGCGAGGATTGCAGATGTTCTCCAAGGACAACGTCCAGGCTGCGGTGAAGCTCATTCTTTCCGGCAACGTCGACGTCTGGGAACAGGGCTACTACGACCTGCTCTTCAACAAGACCATGAGCGAGAAGCTGCAGGGGATCGAGCTGCTCTCCTACGAGTACGAGCGCAGGGACGTGCTCTACAGGGCCGTCCACGAGAAGATGATCGGGAGCAAGCCCATCGACTACCTGGAATTCGGCGTTTTCCAGGGCGACAGCATGAGGAAGTGGACGTCGATAAACACCCACCCCAAATCGCGGTTCTACGGCTTCGACAGCTTCGAGGGTCTGCCCGAGAACTGGGTCACCGGGCAGAAGGAAAAGGGGGCGTTCACCACCAACGGCGAGACACCCTTGATCGACGATCCGCGCGTCACCTTCGTGAAAGGCTGGTTCAACCAGTCCCTGGTGCCCTTCCTTCAGGACTTCAAGCCGGAAAACCAGCTGGTCCTGCATATGGATGCGGACCTGTTCTCCTCCACCCTGTTTGTGCTCATGACCCTGAACCCGCTCATCAAGCGCGGCACGGTCGTGGTGTTCGACGACTTCAATTCCAGGGACGATTTCGCCGCCCTGCTCCATTTCTCCAAGAGCTGCGGCCATGACTGGAGCGTGCTGGCGGCCCGTGACAACATCGGGAAACTCGGTATCGTGATCCACTAATTTGACGGTCTCTCCCCCTGGACAGCCTAGCGGTGCGCGGCGGTGACGTCGCGCACCGGATTGACGCAGTCACGTCAGGAACACCTGAAGTCCAGCCTTTGCCTGCCCAAGCCCTTCGCATCCAGACACCAATCCTCGCCGGGCATGGTCCCGGCTCCCTTGAATCAGCCAGCCAGCCGCAGCATCTGGCCCGCCAGGGCGCTGGCGGCCACGCCGCGCCGGGAGGCCAGGGTTCCGCGCAACTCCCCGCGCTGGCTCATGGGCTCGCTGGCGTGGCTGAGTGCCAGTTGCTCCTCGAAGGCTGCGCGCAGGGCCGCCAAGGACTCTTCCACCTCGGGGTACTCGTTGTCGTCGCGCCAGGGCAGGCGCAGGCTGGCCGAACACTTGCGGCTCTTGTGGCCCGGCGTCTCCAGGAAATAGCGTTTGGCGCAGGGCGAGCCAGAGCGCTCGTTCTCGCCCGGATGGCAGTGCCCCTGCCAGGACGCTGTCGGCTCCTCGATGCTTGATTCCACGCGTACCGGAGGCATGGCCAGATCCAGCTCGTGCTCGTCCAGCACGATCTCGTAGGTCAGGGTTGGGCGATGGTTGCCGCGTTTTTTCTCTATGGTCCAGGTTATGCGCATGGCGTCCTCTCGGTGCGGGTGCTGGGAAGAACTATTCCAGACGGATCAGCTCGCCGAAGGGCGGCGGCTCCTTACGGGGGCCTCTGGCCGCCCAGAGCACCGGATAGGGCGGCTCCGGGCCGAACAGGCCGCACTCCAGGTCCGTCAGGTACACAAGGCAGGCGGGCAGGATGCACAGGTCCTGCACGCATTGGAAAACCGGGCGGTAGTCCGTGCCGCCGCCGGAGCGGACCTCCAGGCGCAGGGGCAGGTCCATCCGGGTGAGCTGACGGGCGTCGCGCACGGCGCAGTCGCAGAAGATTGCCGTGAGCCGGGTGTCGTAGGCCTCCAGGATGGCGGACAGCTCCGCGCAGAAGGCGTCCAGCGCGTTCTGGTCAACGGAGCCGGAGCAGTCCACGGCCACCACCATGTCGGAGAGGGTCTCGCAGCGCGGAGATGGCAGGTGCAGGCCCATGTGCACGTGGCGGCGGCTGGGGGGGCTCCAGGAGTAGTCGCTGGAGCTGGCCCGGATGACGAAGCGGCGCAACAGCGCCCGCCAGTCAAGCTCCGGAGGAGGCTGGAAGCGCACCAGCCGGGCCACCGCGCCGGGCAGCGCGCCCATGCCGCTGGCCTGTCTGGCAGCTCGGCTCACGTCGATGTCCGCCTGCCGCTCCATCTCCTGAAGCGTATTGTCCCTGCCGCTGTCCGGACCCTCCAGCCCCGGATGGTCGCGCACCTCTCCCAGCTGCGAAGGGTCGGCCAGGGGGCTGTGCGGGTCGGCCGCGCGTCCTGATCCAGGCGTCACGCGCTGCTCTCCGGGGTCGCGCCTGTCGCCGGGAGTTACCCCTTCGGGCCGGGCAGGAGCCTCCTGGCCGTCTCCCAAGGGCTGCGCGCCACCGGGAGCGTCGGCCTGATCCACGTCCTGTTCCTGGCCGGACGTATTCTCAGCGCCCCCCTTGGAGTGCTGCACTGCCGCCAGGGCCAGATAGATGTCCTCGGCGGCCATGTCCTTGTAGCGGGAATCCTGGAGGGAATTTTTGGGTAGGGAGAACCCGGCCTCCACCAGGATGGCGTTCACGGCCAGGTCGCAGGCGCGGTTCCACAGCTCCTTGTCGCGCCCATTGCGCCGCAGGTGGTGCTTGCAGGCCAGGTGCATCACCTCGTGGGCCTGCATGCCAAGCACCTGGGCGTCCGGCAGGGCCGCCACTGCGCCGGGGTTGTAGCCAAGGCTCACGCCGTCGGTCCACATGCCCTGGCAGTTTGCGTCTTCGCGCAGGGTCAGGCCAAGGGCCAGGGCTCCGAAAAAGGGCTGGCCCAGCACCAACTGCGACCGGGCGCGGGTCATGCGCTCCTGTGGGGTCACGGGCTCAGACCAGGATGTGGGCGTTTTCGCGCGCCCATCCGGCAAAGGCGTCCGTGTGAGCCACGGCGTTGTCGTGGCGCACGGCGTCGCGCATCAGGAGCACGCCGAATTCCAGGGGCAGGCGCTTCGCATAACTGGCCAGCGCGCCGATGGTGTCTGCGGCGGCCTTGCGGGCCAGGGCCTCGCAGATGGCGTACACGGCGGCTGGCTCCTGCGGAACCGGGGCCTGGGACGGGCTTCGCAGCACGTGGTCGGTGTCCGGGAGTTCGCGCCAGACGCGCAGAAACCCTGCGAATTCCAGGGCCGCCGCTTCGCCCACGGTTCCCTGGTAGAGTTCCATCTCCACGGCAGGGTCCGGGGACGCCTGCACGATTGAGGACACGAAGGCCCAGGAGCGCGGCGACGGGAAGGCCCGCGCCTGCGATCCCGGCTCGAATCCCTGGAGCAGGGCCGGACGAAAGCGCAGGAAAGCCACCACCTCGGGGCAGATGCCTGAGCGCGCAGCCCAGGCGGTCCAGTCGTCCAGGTCGGCTTCGAAATCGAGATGGACCAGCCGGTTGGCCAGGGCCGAGGGCATCCGGTACACCACGGCGCGGTCCTGCTCCCGGTTGCCCGCCCCGGCCACACTCCACCCTTCGGGCAGCACGTACTCGCCCAGCCTGCGGTCCAGTATCAGCTGGTAACAGGCGGCCTGCACCAGCGGCGGCGCAGCGTTGAGCTCGTCCAGGAACAGCACCCCGCGCCCGGAAGTTGGCAGAAACGAGGGCGGACACCAGTGCGCGCGGTCGTCGCTGCCGATTTTGGGCAGGCCGCGCAGGTCCACCGGGTCCAGCAGCACGGCGCGGATATCCAGGAGCTCCATGTCCAGGCCAGCGGCCACCTGGGCCACCACCTGGCTCTTGCCCACGCCGGGCGGCCCCCAGAGGAAGACGGGTTGGCGGATGGCCAAAAGCGTTGCCAGGGCCTGTGCGGCGCGGGAGGGGGTCACGGAAGCTCCTTTACGGTCTGGGTGCGGTCAGGGTGTGGTCTGGGCGGCGCTGCCGCCGGGCCGGTGTCGGCGCAGCCCTGACTATTGAAATTGAAAACCATTGTCAACTTCAACTGATTGGCGAGGGGTGGGGCGGCTGAACGCAACCGCCCCCTTGTGGTCCGCCTTGGGGATAGCGGGCCGGGATTACACCACAAAGCGCCAATGAGCCGCCGGTATCTCCACATGCATGTCCGCATCAAGTTCCGGCACATGGAAGAGAAAATACACGGATTCACTCGGCGGCACGGTGAAGAGATTGAATTTCATCCTGTCGCGCAGCAGCTGCACCGGCAGGCCGTAGCGCTCCGACAAGGCCAGCATGCCCTGGCCGATCAGAATCATACCCTGCATGGTGAACTGAATCGTATGCAGAGCCACGCGCCTGGCCGGACGACCGTTCAGCATCACCTGGCTCGCGCATGCGCCTGGGGCGAGATCGTTTGGGATGTACATGTCAGCTCCTTTGGTCCTGGTGTTCCTCGTTGGGATGGCCCGGCTTAATCGATTATGATTATCAAAATCAAACCCTAGGTGTTTTTTCCCCACTCGATGAACACAGACGCGGGCTGCACCTGAAATCAGGCTCGCACAACAAGCTGAACTGATTATATTCCTGCCTGAGGCACGTCCCAACCACTTCCCCCGTAGCATTCTGGCCCCAACGATGACGCTGCCACACTGCGGGGGGTGACATCATGGGTGGCAAGCCCCGAGAGACCATCTTCCGAAATGCTCGACCAGGGATGATTGTGCTTCGCGGGCCGTCTCAGCTTGCGGGTCCAACATTTTTGACTGCGGAAGCCAGCCCGACAAAAGCAGAAGGGTTTGTGGCTGGTCCTGCTTTTCAGCCCTTTTAATGCGGACAAGATCCGTTATAATCAAAACCTCGGGACTCACTCTGTGGGGAAAGCCATTCCAGGAAACGTACCCAAGCACCCGCACCGGTATCTGCAGAGGAGACAGCCATGACGAGCAACTCCATCCCCGGCCCTCACCTGTACTCCCAGCCCAGTAGCACGGTCACCTATGCTGACACGATCTCCGCATCCCGCGCCGAGATTCTGAAGGAGCTGAACGGGAGCGAGAGCAGGACGACGGCGGTTTCTGTCGCCCTCGTCGATGAAGAGCGCATCCTCTGGGCTGAGGCGTTCGGCTCCATCGACCGGCCCCGTGGCGTGATGCCCACCACGCAAACCCTCTTCTGCAGCGCCTCCTGCAGCAAGGTGATAGCCGCAACTGCAGCGATGATCCTGGTTGATCGAGGGGTGATGGAACTTGACGCCCCCCTGGTCCGCTACATGGCCGATTACCGCATGGCCGACGGCGAACCCTGGCGGGACATCACCGTGCGGATGCTGCTCAACCACTCGTCCGGGCTCCCCGGCGTCCATTTTCCTGACGTCCTCACCGCTATGCCGTGCCCAGGCTATGCCGCCCAAGTTCGGGACATGCTGGCCGCCGAGCGCCTCAAGCACGCGCCGGGGGAAATGGCGGTGTACGGCAGCGATGGCTTTATGCTGATCGAACTGCTGATCACCGCACTCACCGGCCAGACCTATACCGGGTTTGTCGAGCAGGAAATCCTGGAGCCCCTCGAGATGGGCCACAGCCGCTTCGCCCAGGCCCCCTTCCCCCCCGGCGACTTCGCACCCGCCCTGGATGAAACAGGGCGCCCTGAATCCCAGGAATATGCCAACATCTATTCAAGCGGACTATTTTCGACGCCGGGCGATCTTGGAAGATTGGCAATGATGTTCATTAATGGTGGACGCCTGGGGGACCGGCGGATCCTCTCTGAAGCAGCCGTGGCCGAGATGGGTCGAGACCAAACCGTGAACCTGCCGTTCAACCCGATCACGGATCACCATGCCCATTTTGGCTTGGGGTGGGACGGCGTTCATCAAGGGGGGCTTGCGGCGGCAGGGGTGAAGGCATGGCACAAGGCGGGTGACGCAGATCATTACCACAGCTATTTCATCGTCGCCCCCGATGAGCGCCTCGCGGTCGTGGTCATGGTCACCAACCGCATGGGAATAGGGAGCATTGCCATCCCCCTGGCCGAACGGATCCTGCTCCACGCCTTAGCCGAGCGGGGGAGCATCACCCATGTCCCGGTGCCGCTGGAACCAGCCAATCTTCCAGCCATCCCGGCGAGCGACCGTGAACTGGCTGCCGTCACCGGAATCTACGCCAGCAGCTATGGCTTGCAACGGCTGGATGCCTGTGCGGACCATACGCTGACCATCTCCAGTTTCATCAACGATCAATGGCAACCCACCCTCGATGGACTCAGGCTCCGTCAGGATGGCCGCTTCGTGGCCGACAGCTGTCCCGCCACGTCCTACCGTGGATTTGTCGCAGGCGGGCGCCGTTATCTCGCTGTGCGTATCCCCTCCGGAATGGGGCACTACAACATGGAACTCCCCGTCGGCCATGAACTCCCCCCTGCTCCCCCCCTGTCGGCCCGATGGCAGACACGCATCGGCAGACGCTGGCTGACGACTAATGAACCTTACAGCGCCTTTCTGGCCCTGGGGCGGCAGCCCCCCCTGATCAAACTGGCAAAGGTCCAGGGGTTGGAAGGCTACCTCGCCGTATCGCTCCGCACAGCGGGATTTGACTTGATGCAAATCGTCTATCCGGGAGAGAGTGATCATGTCGCCCGTATGTGTCTCAAAATTCCCGTCGACAACGGCTGGGGCCTCAGCGACCTGGTGATCGAGGAGCGGGAGGGCGAGGAATGCCTCGTCTGGTGCGGCACCCGGTACCGCCCGCTTGAGACCGTCCCCGCGCTTGAACCAGTGCACAACACGGTAACGATCGGCCCCGATGGGCTGGGCGAGTGGTTTCGATGGTCGGCGACTTCCCCTCTCACACTGACCGGCGCGCGATCCTGGTATCTGTATAACGCCGAATTCGACCTCAAGGACTGGGGCATAGGGGGAAAAACAGTTGTTGGCGCAGTCGACGGTGGCGCCTACCTACTCATTTATGGCGCGCCGGATACGGCCATCACACTGACGGTGGGAGCATAAGAGTTCCGGGAGATTATGCTGGCAATCCTCGGCATCTCTCGCAGTCAACTCGCCGGGGGTCTCAACTTTCGACTGGCGCTAAACATGGGAGGTTTACAGAAGCACAGTTGGGAAGCCCTTGGATGCCCCAAGCGTTTCGTTGTTTCGACGCCGAAATAGGTGTGATTGTGCTTCGCGGGCCGTCTCAGCTTGCGGGTCCAACAATTGTGACTGAGGACGCCAGCCCGACAAAAGCAGAAGGGGTTAGATCTTTCGATCTAACCCCTTGAAATGTGTGGTGGAGCTGGACGGAATCGAACCGACGACCTCTTGAATGCCATGAATGGAGTCCGCCGAGATAACCACATAACATAAAACAGCTTCTCCAGTTCGGTGTCACCCGTCACCCGGCAAAACGCGGCAATAAGTGCAGAAAAGAGGTGACATCTGTGTTCCAACGGCCTCCGGCATGTCAGGATTCGCTGGACGTACATATCACCTTTCAAAGTGTGATTTAGCAATACACGTGTTAATTGAATGAATAGTCTCGTCGCTGATGTCTTTAGAAAATATTAAATACCTCTTGTTCCCTGGCGGGATGTCATCGAGTGTTTTCATCTCAAAATCACGAGGATTCATCCCGGAAGAGGCAAGAAGATGCTGAACTTCTTCCGGAGGCAAGAGTATAAATTCAAAGCGCTCTGCGCCAAGCATAGCTATCAGATTAATTTGCTCTGCTCCAACCAAGATGACGTTGTCACTGCTATTGCGAATGATTGAGTCAACAGTCTCTCCTTCAGAGTGTCCCTTTATTGCACCGATCTTTAAGTTTGATTTAGAAAGCAAATCCTTCAAGCTCCTGAACTCTGCGAATTTATCTTCATTTTTTTTCAAGTAGACTGCGACTTGGGGTCGCGCTTGGCAAAGAGGAAGAGAGTAATTCGCAAATTGCTCACGATCTTGCGTTTTGAACCATCCGATAGAAATTGTATTTGAAGCGGTTCTTACCTCGTGCAATGCACGGTTTGACGGATACACCATCAGGCGATAGTCTATACGGGCGCAGTTAAAAACAGAAGACACCCGGCTCAATAGGTAGCCATCTGGCTTTCCGTTGTTAGTGAAATAATAAGGAGGGTATTCGATGTATATAACATCGAATGCCTGCTGACCCATTGCATCAAACAGAGGAAACGCAACCAATGAAATGACAAAAAGTACGTGCTTTGCCTTCATATATTAGCGACCAGCATACTGGATATCTATGCCGAATCCTTCTTCAGAAATATCGAAAGTTACGAGTTGAAGAAGGTCATTCGCCTGCCCCGTTAAGTGATCAACTTCCATCGAAAATCACCTTACCGTCGAGCTAGGTCCAGCTTACTCCTACCACCAAGTGCCTTCCCAGGTCCAGCCCCTGCACCTCCTTCGTCCTTCATCTGGTCGATCAAGCTCTTGAGCACCTGCGCTTGATGAGCAAGTTCACCCACCGCCTGAGCCGACTGGCGCATGGCATCTGAGGTTTCAGAGGAGATGCGGTTAACATCCTCGATGCTTCGGTTGATCTCCTCACTGGCTGCCGATTGCTGCTCGGACGCGGTGGCAATCGAACGGACTTGATCAGTGGTCAGATCAACCAAGGATACGATCTCGTTCAAGGCGTCACCAGATTTGCCCGCCAAGCCCGTCGCAGCGTCGATTTTTGAAACCGCGTGCTCAACGTTGGATATGTTTTTACGCGCCCCCTCTTGAATCCCTCGGATCGCGTCGCCGACTTCCTTGGTGGCGGTCATCGTCTTTTCAGCAAGCTTACGTACTTCATCAGCGACAACAGCGAAGCCACGCCCAGCATCACCAGCCCGGGCAGCTTCGATGGCTGCGTTCAGTGCAAGCAGGTTAGTCTGATCCGCAACATCCGAAATGACGTTGAGTACCTGTCCTATCCCTTCGGCCTGCTTGCCGAGCGAAGTCATATCTGTTTTGAGCTCAATAGCAGACGATTGAACTTCTCCGATCCCCTTGACCACTTGGGCAACAACTTGCGAACCATCTTCAGCTTGACGTTTGGCTTTGTCGGCAGTTTCAGCAGCCTGGGAAGCGTTTCTTGCAACTTCAAGGACCGTCGCGTTCATCTCTTCCATGGCGGTTGCGGTTTCACTTACTCGGTTCGATTGTTCCTCGGAACCACGACTCGACTGTTCGATCTGTGCTGAAAGTTCTTCGGAGGCAGAAGTGACAACCTCGACGACTTCTTCTAGCTGATGAGCAGCCTGAAGCATGCCTTCCGCTTTTGCACGTTCTGCTTGTTCTTTGGCGGCTTCCGCCTCGAGCGTAGCCTGTCGAGCCTTCTCCGTTTCCTGCTGGGCGATATTCGCCTGCTCGTCGGCCTCATTCATCTTGGCTATCAAAGCAGCGACCATGTTCTTGATCGCACCATCAAGAACGCCGATCTCGTCCTTCTGATTAAGCCCGGACGTAGCACTGAGGTCGCCATTCGATATACTGAGGGCGGCGGACACGAGTTTCTTGACGGGTACAGCGATCGATTGAGCGAGTCCGAGGGCCACAAACGCGCCAGCCAGGAGAAAACCGAGGGACAGCAGGGTAAAGGTCATCTTCATCTGATTCACGTCGGCAAGTACCTCGGCTTTGTTGGCACCCACGGCGATCGACCAGCCTGTGCTGGGAATGGGGGCATAACCGAAATATCGCTCCGCCCCAGCAAAGTCGTAATCGTCAAAGCCTTTCTCCCCCCTCACCATGCGCTGCATCATGTTTGAGAGGTCCTTGAATTCCGGCTTTGTCTTTCCTTCCTCTAGGAAGTTGCGGGCATCGGTGACGAACTCGCGCTTTTCATGGGCGATCAAAGCGCCTTTGGCGTTGATGATGTAGGAATACCCGATCGTGCCAAACTTCACCTTGTCGGTTATGTTCGAGAGGAGCTGACCATCGAGCCTAGCAAGCAGGACTCCGGCACTCTTCCCCCCCTCAGTGATTGGAGCAGCCAACATGATGACCGGTTTGCCCGTGACCCGGCTGATGACCACATCCGACATGGTCACTTTTCCGCCAAGTGCGTTCTTGAAATAGTCTCTGTCCCCAAGCTCGGCTACAGAACCGTCAGTGTACCGCGTCTTCCCGTCAGGAGTGGCGACGCCCATTTCCAAGAATCCCTGCCTGGCGATTTCCTCTTTAAGAGCCGGAAGCTGTTTGTCCCAGTCCATGCTCCTTATGACAAGTCGGTTGGCGACGCCATCAACCCCGAGGAAGTACACGCCCAGCGTGGCGTTAATGAGCTTGCCAGAATCCTCAGCTATTTGAGGGAGCGATTCTTGGACTCTCTTTTCAATTGCGGAAGCAGATGTACGGTACGCTGCCATGCCAAATCCGACACAGACAACCGCTAGCAAGGCGCACACAACACCGATGATCTTTGTCTTTAATTTGGCATTCTGAAGCATTGCACCCTCCGCAATTATAAATAGTCGCCACGCTTACAGGCAAACCGTGACAAGTAGACGCATATAAAATATCTTATTTGTCCACAAACAACACCTTACAATCACCCTACACGGCACAGAGACAAACATCATCAAGTGACGACATGACACTTTCACCAGAGTATTTAAATTTTTAGACCAAAAGGAATAAAGAATCAAGACGTTTACTGGAGATGTTTAGGTGACGACTGCCTTGCTGACAGCTGATAAATGGTCCATCGCAGCCCATGTATAGTGATTTACCCCCTCTAACTCGTGCACATGAAAAAGAGCCGGAGCCCCCCCCCCCGGCCCCGTCTACGGATACGCTGCCTGGCGCCCTACGAGGCGTCTTCCTCGGCCCCTTCGTCCTCGGCCTCGGGACTAGCCCGCACTGGCACTCGGAGAATTTCTTGGTCACCACGACGTTGGAGCTGATTCGGGATCGTATCTCGTCATTGAGCAGTCTGTGTCTGTCCTGTCCCGAAAGCAATTCAAAAAGCGGTTTTCTTTCCACCCTCGTATCTGATAGTAAAGCCCCGACGGTTATCGTGAAATTGTGCCGAACTTAAGGGCAAACGATGCAATTCCCTCTGGAAACCAGCCTCTCCGACCATCTGTTCAGTGTCATCAGTGCTGCCACTCACGTATCCATAATTGCCACGGATCAAACCGGAATAATCACCCTCTTCAATGTTGGAGCTGAAAACATTCTCAATTTCCGCTCCGAGGAGATGGTCGGGCTTAAAACTCCTAACGCATTTCACTTGAAATCCGAAGTCATTGCACATGGCCGATACCTCTCAAAGCGTTTCGGACGACGGATTGAGGGCTTCGATGTATTTGTGGAGATGGCCAGGCAAGGCAGCTATGAGGCCCGCGAATGGACCTATGTTCGCAAGGACGGTACGCACGTCCCGGTCCTCCTCACGGTCACGGGCATACCGAATGGGCAGGGCAATTTCACAGGTTTTTTGGGGATTGCTGTCGACATCTCTGATCGCAAAAGCGCGGAGAACTCCTTGCGCCAAAGTGAGGCCAAACTCCGCCTGTTCGTCGAGCATACTCCGGCCGCAGTGGCCATGCTCGACCGCAACATGCGCTACCTTCTTGTCAGCCAAAGGTGGCTTAAGGATTATAGCCTTGAAGGCCAGGACATCATCGGCAAGACCCATTATGAGGTGTTCCCAGACATTCCGAAGGAATGGATGGCTCTTCATCGACGCTGTCTCCAGGGTGAAACCCTACAGAACGAGCGAGACATATTCCTGCGCCAAGATGGTTCAATAGAGTTTCTCCGATGGGAAATCTTGCCATGGTACGAGGCTCCTGGCCTGGTGGGTGGCATACTTATGATGACGGAGGTCATCACCAAGAGGCTTCAGGCCGAGCAGCAACTTCAATACAGCGAAGCGAAATTGCACGCGGTGGTAAACACCGCCGTGGATGGCATCATCACCATCGAGGCCGACGGAACCATAGAATCCCTCAACCGCGCGGCACTCAGCATCTTCGGCTATGAGCAGGAGGAACTCCTTGGGCAAAATGTAAACCTGCTCATGCCAGAGCCATACCGCAGCAACCATCCAAAATTCCTGATGGATTACCTTAACACTGGGACGCCAAGGATAATCGGGATGGGCGGGCGGGAAGTGCTAGGCCTTCGAAAGGACGGCTCTACGATCCCCTTGGAACTCGCTGTAAGCGAGATGCGTCTTGGCGAGGTACGGATGTTCACCGGAATTCTTCGGGACATTACCGACAGGGTGAAGGCGCGGGAGGACCTGTTGGCAGCCAACGCTCTCCTGGCGGAAAAACAACGACATCTGGACGCGGATATGGCAGCTGCCGCCGGGATACAGCGCGCGCTCCTGCCCATCTCGCTCCCTTGGGAACGCAGACTTGATCTGGCCTGGCGGTTTGAGCCTAGCGCGACCCTCGGTGGGGACATCTTCAATATCGTAGAACTCGATGGCAGCCACCTTGGCGTCTACATCATGGATGTCAGTGGCCATGGCGTTCCATCGTCTCTCGTCAGCGTTTTGGTTCATCAGGCGATGCTCCCCACAGTGGGCATCCTTTCGCGCCCCGCTCCCGGAGAGGCCGACATCGAGATCATCTCCCCTAATGAGGTAATGAGGGTTCTCAATCATGAAGGCTACTTCGAGCGATTCGAGAAATTCCTCACCATGTTCTATCTCGTATTTGACACCAATACAGGCGAGTTCGAATACTGCAACGCAGGCCACCCTCCGCCCTTGTGCATGAAGAATGATGGCAGCTTGACCTTGCTAGATGAAGGCGGGGGTATCATCGGCATTAATGGAGAGGGCGACTTTACCCTGGGGCATGGCGCCCTCACTCCGGGGGACTGTCTTCTTCTCTACACAGATGGATGCTTTGAGCATATGAATCCGGAAGGTGAACAGTTCGGAGATAAACGGCTGCAGGAAAGTATGAAGCGCGCCTGTGGTGGGACAGCGGAAGACCTCGTTCGGGAGGTGAGCAACTCAATGACCGCGCATGGACGAAACAACGCTTACGCGGATGACGTGTCTCTTCTGTGCCTAAAGGTGCTGGACGGCAAGTAGTTACAGCGTGCTACAGTACACCAGCACGAGCGTATTGTAACCCATGTACAGCTTATTCTCAAGCTCCTTAATGGCGTATAGATACTGCATGGCAAAGCTGTCTGTGTACACGCTTTTGAATAGCTCGATATACATTTCTGGCTCTACAGCCTGGCGCAATTCCGCAAGATCCACGACAGCGCAAGTTTCCTCCAATGAACCATTGGACTTGGCCATCCGCTCGTGAAACATCGTGAGGTAGTCGGCGTTCTTTTTCGTTCTTGCGATGATGTCTTCAAAGACGAATTCCCGAAACTGACCGTACTCCTCGTATGACAGGTCCGAAATACGGGAAAAGAAAGCTGACAGATGCTTGAGGTAGATGAGACATCCTTGTTTGAGCAAATACAGATCTTTGGCGAGCTTGGCCAGAAGCGACCCCTTCGACTCGAAAGAAGAAAAATCGATGGCAAGTTGACGGGAACTTACCGAGAAGAACACCGGATAGCTGAGTGGTCTGCCCTGGTCCATGGCAACGCCGACAATCTGCCCCTGCCCGTCCAAGTCCAATCTTTGCCAGGCGGCAGTACCTGAATAGAGGACTTTTCCTCCAATCTCGAATGGAACGTGAAGGTTGATTCTCTCCCCCTGGTGAATCCGTTCGCGACCGAGGACCCAACTGGGAATAACGATCTTCACCCCTCCCGGACTCACATCCTGGACGATGTAGTCGAAAGGCTGGTAATCCGCCCCCCTTGAGCCTAGAAAGGGGAGGACTATGGATTCAATGGGAAGACGGGTTTCCCGCCGCGACTGGAAGTCACTCATGGGATGTTCGGGCAAGCGTTGGCAGTTGTTTTTTCCATAGAGATCACATTGTACTCACCCTGTCTCTCATACTGAACTCTATCCATGACGTCTTGTATGATGCTCATCCCGCGCCCGCTGGTAGCCAGGGGTTCCCTGTTGCGCTTCTGATCACCGTCCAGTCCATCCTCGATGCGAGGCCCCCTGTAGCGCATGGTGAACGCGATCCGGTCAGGCCACACGACAATTCCGAGATCGATGGATTCCCCTTCGAGTTCGTTGAGAGAATGGATGATAGCGTTGTTGAGCGCTTCACACACTGCCAGTTCGATCAATACTGCGTCATCTTGAATGAACAGCTCGAACCCGCTTATGGCACGCACGGAAAGACCAACAAGTGCGACGTGCTTCAGGCTTGCCGGGATGGTGATGGACACGATTCTGGCTGTGGCCGGAGTCATGCCTTGTCCCCGCCGAGTGATCGTAGCGCATCGTACTTGCTCTCGAAAATCCGGAAGACTCCTCGGTCCAAGCGAGTAACAGCAAAAATTTTCCGTACGCTTTCACGGAGACCGAAAAGCACAAGGTCCCCCTTGTCTCCCAACGACTTCACGCAGGAGATAAGCGAGCCAAGACCGCTGCTGTCCATGAAATCCAAGCGCGAAAAGTCAACGAGAAACCGGAGGTTCCCTTGGTTAATCAGGTCGATCATCTTGTTCTTGAAAACCGGAGCGGTTGCAGCGTCAAGGCGCTGACCGACCACCTCCACCACAATGACTCCATCTATGAGCGTTTCTCTTATTTCCATGAATACATGCCTGCTTGTTGCTCAACTTGTTTTGCCCGTAAACGCCTGGGCCTCATTTCGTAGGACGTCGGTTTATTTTACCCTTGAGAGTTTCATCGCCGCGAGGACGTTTGCCGGTCCCAGATCTGTCTTTTCCCTCACCAATGAGGAGACCGATGGCCCCGTCCCCGTCATAAGCCGCCAATCCACTTCCTTGTCCGCCTCGAACCAATTGATCGCAACCAGATTCCAGGATGCGGCAGTTTCCAGGGCGGACCGTATCCAGGCGGTCTTGTCGCCTCCAAGGTCGGCGGAAGCCATCTCGAAAACCATAATTGATTTGCCGGGAGCGAACGAGGTTAATTCAAGACGGATTGGCCCGAAGATGTCCGAGAAACTCCTGAACGAACTGTCCCAACCGTGCTTTTCCCTGGTCTGGGTTGTGCCCCAATTATAGCCGTCCATGCCGACAACATCGACCACATCGTCCCCGGGATAGTAGGCACTGGCTTCATTCCAACTGGCGCTGTCCCGCTTGGGATGGGGCAGTGACTCCGCATTGGGGCAGAAGGCGAAAAATACGTTTGATGCCCCTGCCGCCCTGAACCGTTTCACCACATGCCGGAACATCTCGCGATAACGCATGGGGCTCTCGGGTCCGAAAGCTTCCTTCGGCCCGCCCCAATGGTATCGTTCAAGGTTCATCTCGTGAGCAAAGCGTATGATGAACTCTTTCTTGTATTTCTTCGCGTCTTTGGCGAAGCGGTCGATGAAAACGTCGTAGCGTCCTGACAGGATGTCCCGGGCGTCGATGGCAACCTCCTTGCCCTCCTGGATAAACATGGGCTCCCAGGTTAGGCATGGCACGGCACCGACCTTGCTGATAGCAGTGAGCGTTTCTGTCGGAAATTGCGATTCGCCCGGATTTTGCGGCCACTGAAGGAAAAAGGTCACCATGCGGGGGGGTACGCCTGTCAGTTCGCGCAGGGCTGTCAGCCTTGTCTCATCGATGGGGTAGCCGTCCAGGACAAAACCGAAAGTCGGCTTTCCGGCAGCGTATGCTGCGGGTGGCTCGGCCAGGAGCGGAAAGGAACTCGCCAGAATGGCCACCGCGCACACAACCCTGGCCCAGAGGTCAGACATGTCTGCGTTCCTCGGGATGGTTGAAGTAGAGGATGGAGGAGAGGATGGCCAAATGGTACAGACACCACATGCAGTTGACCAGGATGGCGTACATGGGCTCACGTTCATAATACGCGCGGTTGAGCCCGTATGCCACTGCCCCGGCTGCGGCCATGCATGTGAGCACCTGGGGCCACAACGCGTGCAGCGGCAGCGAGAAGCTTCCTCCTTTTGGCGTCACACCGAAGCTACGCTTTACGCCGAGGATGCCGAGCAGCGATGCCTGCATGTACACCGGAAAGGCCACGGCCTGGAGAACGATGCCTATTCCCATCTCCCATAGCCCGTATCTTCGCTGAGTGAGGGTGAAGATAAACAGGGACAAGGTAAGCAAGATATAGGGGAAGAAAAAAAGAAAGTATATTTCGGGCCGTGCAAAGTAGCTTGGCACCTCCAAAAACAGATACAGAACCGGGCAGAGGATCATGGTGAAAAGCACCCAGCCCACAAAGTAATGCGTTCCCGAAAGAAAGTACTCCCACCACTTTGCTGCGGGGAGTCTGCGCGGGTTCTTGAAGAACGCCGAGAGAATCTCCCGGAACAGGCCGACCGTGCCATGTGCCCATCGGAATTGCTGCTTGAAATAGGCGCCCAGATCCTCAGGCCCCATGCCAAAGGCGCAGATTTTGTTGAGGTAGGCCGATGACCAGCCCCCGAGATGGAACTTGAGGGAGGTGGCGAAGTCTTCGGTGACGGAACTCTCCTCGAAGCCGCCGACGGATGTAAGAGCCTCGCGGCGAAAGATAACGTTGGTTCCGCAGCAGAACATGGCGTCCTGCATACTTTTGCCCTCGCAAATGTATTCATAGAATACGGCTT
The DNA here is from genome assembly GCF_000429325.1 of Fundidesulfovibrio putealis DSM 16056. Lineage (NCBI taxonomy): Bacteria > Pseudomonadati > Thermodesulfobacteriota > Desulfovibrionia > Desulfovibrionales > Desulfovibrionaceae > Fundidesulfovibrio > Fundidesulfovibrio putealis. Next base: position 20,195 of record NZ_AUBQ01000005.1, on the reverse strand, counting down.
GCTGGAGGCCGGCCGCCCTGGCTACCCGGTTGGTTTCGAAATTGGTGTAGTATTGGGGAGTCTGGATGAACGCCAGTTTGGGATTGGCTTCCATGAAGGCGACGAGGGGTTCGACGAAATCCGGGAAAGGGTTCTGGTCCGCGTCGAAAATGATGATGTACTTTTCATCGCGGTGCTTGGGTGCGTCTTCGAAGCCGAAGAAGGTAAAACCTTCTCTTTCTTCTCCTTTGAGGAACGCCAGAAAGTCGTTGATCATGCCCGCCTTTGCCCCCCGCCATGCCCGTCGGAACATGTTGACCCCGATTCGTTCGCACAGCGCCTCCACGTCTTTGCGGTAGGCGGCCATGGCGGCAGGATCCTGTCCGGGTCGGTCGTAGCGGGTGTCGTCGAGAAAGTAGATGCGTTTGTTCGGGTAGGTCAGGTTATAAAAACAGGTGAGGGTGTCCTCAATAATATGAAGGGGTTCCTTGAAGGAGGACACGATGATGGCTACAGGAGGATAATCGTTCAGGGGGGGGATGTCGTCAGGGGAATACTTGGGTCCGGAGGGCTTGGAAATCACATGGTACAGGTTCAAAAAGTAGCCGAAAGCATGGGTCATGGTGAATGTTTCGGCAAGCAGCAATATAGTGGCCAGAGATTTCTCGTACCATAGATAGTCAGCCTCCAAGAGGAGCGCTGTGCGCACCATGAGATAGAGGATCGTGGCGATCATGCTCGCCAATAACGCCATGCTCACAACTGGGCCGAGATTTGCCGACTTCTTCGACACGTTATCCCCTAAAACCTGTAGGTCAGACCGGTCCACGCCCCGAGGGCGTCCCATTGCTGGGAACGGTGTACCAATCCTTTGAGGGTCACAGACCATCGGTCAGAGAAATCATTCACATATTCAGCTTCAAGCCGCCAGAAGGGGTTGCGGTCGGTGTCTGTCCCGCCTGAGAACTGCACACCGTAAAAGTGCTGTCTGGCACCACAGAAATAGTCCTTGCCCAAATCATGGCGCCATCCAAGTGTCATTGCCCCTGAGAAATATCTTTGCGGAGTCCAGTAGGGATGGACGATGGTGATCAGATCCCCCTCCACATAGACGAACTTGCTGAGCTCACGAGTGTCGCGGTACTCGCCTGTGGCAGTGAGCTTCAGTTCGCGCGGATGTTCGGTGAGAGTGATCCCGGCGTCGGCCTTTAAATGTGTTCCCTGGTTGCCGTCGCTGTAATTCTGGTAGCGGCCCAGGAGTGAAAACTCCACGCGCCGGGTGGGTTGCAGGAGGAGGCTTGCGCCCCAGTTGTCGATCTGGATTCCTTGGCCGAGGCTCATGTCGTTGGTTATCTCATCCGTGCGCTGGTAGAAGACAGCCAGCCTGGCCACGTCGCGTAGATTGGCCTCGATGCGCGCCAAACCGGAATACAAGGGACGAAGCGCTGCGTCGAAATACTGCTTGTTGGTGAAGGAAAAGTCTCCCGAAAGCCATTGGTTCACCTTGCCGCCTGCACCGATGGTTTGCCCCTCGGCCAGGTAGGACCCGTCGAATCGGTGAACCGGTAATCGGGTTCGTCCTTGCCCGCCCTGTCCCTGCTGGGCTTCCTTCGGCGTTTTTGGGTCTTCCAGCCAGAGGTTCTGGGCCGCACGGAGGTAGTAACGGCCTTCGATGGGGACATTGACCTCCATGTCCCAACGATAGCGCTTTATCTGAGCCAGACGTCCAGACTTGCCATCCTCGTCCCATGCAGAAAAGCTCGCTTTGACCGACGTGGCATTGCGCCAGCGCAGACGGTCCAAGGCCTTACCGGCCATGGTGTGTTGAGGGTCGACCTCCAGAAGACGCCGATAGGTGACCTCTTCCTCGTCGCACAGTCCAAGGGCGCATGCTGCCTGGGCTCTGTCGAAGAGGGCTTCCTGGTTGCCGGGCTCAATCGACAGCAACTTATCGTTGGCATCTTTGGCCATTGAGAATCGGCGTTCAAAACCATCCATCTTGGCGGTACGTTCAAGAGCGGCCGATTGGCGCACTCTTTCCGGGTAGTTGCCGCTCTCCAGTGATGTATACAGCGCTGCGGCCTGGAGTGGCTTCTTGCCCCATACGGCCGTGCGTGCCGCTTCTCGCAGTGGGACTGGGTTCTCTGGTCTCATGCGATGAAGTTCGTCATAGGCGGCCAGGGAATCGTCGTAGCGCCGTGCCCAGGCGAGTACCCGGGCCCTAGTCAAGAGCACTTTGAAAGTCCCGGGATTATCCTGGGCAAGCTGGTCAAGAATGGCCAATGCCTCACCATGCCAGCCTGTTGTGGCAAGTAGTTCTGCTAGGCCCATCTGGGCTGGGAAAAACTCCGGGTCGAGTTTCAGCGCTTTTCGATACAAGCGTCCGGCTGCTTCGAAGCGGCCATCGTTTTTCAGTGCCGATGCAAAATCGGTCAGGTCCGAAGCGTCAGCCGGGAGCGTCGAATCCTGCTCGCCGGAGGCCTTCCAGACTGCCCAGGAATCTGACGGTTCCATCCCAGCCGCCCTTCGGTAGGCCTCAACCGCCTGTTCCTTTTGTCCCTTTCGCTGGAGCAGGTCTCCAAGACGGTTGAAGTCCTCTGGCTTGGCTCCGGGCCTCCCGGATGCGGCTGAAGCGGCGGACAGTGCGCCGTCCAAGTCGCCCAAATCTTCCTTGGCCTGCGCTTCCAAACGAAGATTCTCCAAAAAGCCTGGGGCTATCTGGGCCATGCGTCCCATGAGTGCTATAGCGGCTGCAGGGTTCTTCTCCTGAAGGCGTAGCTTTGCCAGTCCGGCCAGGGCTATCATGTCGTTCGAATCAGTCGAGAGGAGCTTTTCATACAATGCGGTCGCTTCCTCGTAGCGTTGTGCCCCAGTGAGCACGGATGCGAGCTTGAGGACGAGCTCACGCACATTTCCCCGTGTGGCGATTTCTGCACGCACGACATCTTCGGCTCTGTAGAAATCTCCCCAGGCCAGGGAGCGGTCTCCGTGGATCGCCCGGGCTTTTCCGGTTGAATCGACCTTTTCCGCTTGTTCGAACAACTTCCTGGCATTCCGGGAGTGTCCCATCCCCGCCTGAATGTCTGCTGCGGTCATGAGAAAATCCACATCTGTCGGATTTTTCTCCAGCAGCGCGGCAACCAGACCAGCGGCTTGTTGTCGGCTACCTGTTGCGGTCAGGGCCTGGGCGAATAGAAGAGTGATTCCTGAGTCATCGGGTTTGGTGGCATGCAATCGCCTGAGCAGCGTCAACGCTTCGCGCTGTCTTCCGGACCAGCTGAGTGCTTGGACCAATTTCAGTTCGAGGCCTGGCAGTGAAGGCTTGAGAGAATACGCCTTGCTGTAAGCTTGGGCGGCACCCGGCATGTCTCCCGAGTAGAGTCTGATATCACCAAGGACGCTCAAGCTCTCGGGGCGAGGGTTGGAGCCCAGAGTGAGAGGTTCCAGCAACTTGAGGGCATCCTGATAGTGACGCATTCTGACCAGGATCTCGGCAAGCTCCAAGAGGGCTTTGGAGTTTCCGGGAGAATCGGCAAGCACGCGGCGGTATTCGATTTCGGCCTGGCCCAGCGTTGATTCCTGGCGCGAAAGCAGCCGGGCTAGTTCCAGACGTGTATCGGTCTCGCCTATGAAGTCGCGCGCTGGCACGATGCTCTGCACCTGGGCAAGAGCGGGCGCCTGCGACCACAACAACCCCAGCAGCAACAACGTGGCTGCCAGCACACCAGCTGGAAGCCCAGGACGATATGGCCATACTTTGTAGTTCACGTCTTCCCAGTAGATTTCAACCAGCCTAGCGGGCTTCTATTGCCCGAGGGCTCGCCGGTATTCACGGATCGCGTCCTGCTGCTTGCCTGCCCAGGAGAGAACCTGAGCGTACCTGCGTCGCACCTGAACATCATCCGGTAGAGCCTCGAGAATTTTCTCGTAAAGAGGAATGGACTCCCCATAGCGCTTGGTCCAACTGAGCACCTCCGCCAGGCGGAGTCGGACGGCCTGATCCTCCGGAGTGGCGGTGAGCAACTCCCGGTAGATGGCTTCGGCCTTGGGGTAATCCTTTCGCATGACGAAAAGATCCGCCATCAGCATCTTGTCCTCGCCGGAAAGCTCTCCGGGGGAGATGGTGTCCAGCAAGGCCCTGGCCTCATCAGACTTGCCACTCCACATGAGGACTCTGGCCATTTCCGCTTTGGCTTCCGACATGTCAGGTTTTTCGGCCAGAACTTTGCGGTATTCCTCAACGGATTCGCCATAGCGTTTCACATAGCTTAGAAGACGTGCCAACTCCAACCGGGCCATCCAATCCGGGATGTCACCCGAAGGCTGGGTAACGGCGGGAGCTCTGACCGCCTGGGGCTTGGCGCCGAAAGACTGCGCTGAAGCAAGACCGGCAGTGAGCAGAAGAATAGCAAGCAGTAGGCCGCTCGAAAAGGTGGTGCGGCACGCCAAACATCTCAAGGATTTCATGGAGTCTTCTCCAGGGCTTTTCTGTATTCGGCGATAGCTTCTTCAAAGCGCCCGGCAGCTGTGAGGATCCTGCCCAAGACTATCCTGGCCTGCTTATTGCCGGGCTCGCGAGCAATAACTGGTAGGCAAATGTCCTCAGCTTCCTTAGTACGGCCGTTCCAGGCCAGAAGCTGGGCAAGCCCGAGGGAGGCTCCCTTGTCGCGGGGATAGGCGACCATGACTTTGCGGTAGAGCTTTTCCGCCCCCTCCATGTCACCGGAGCGGGCCTTGAGCTCAGCAAGGTAAGTAGCGGAGGACTCGGACAAAAGAATGGACTCGTCGGCACGGCTCAATACTTCCATCGCCCTATCCGGCATTCCGAACTGATCGTAGATCCCTGCAGCGGTGTGAAGCATGTAGGGAGTCAGCTTGGACTTTGAGTTGAAAAGGGCGTCGAGCACGGCCCTGCCTGTGGCCTCATCTCCAGCGAGAAACGCGGCGCGAGCGAGTTTGAGGGCCATGCCGGGACGAAGGAAGTCGGCTGATGCAGCCGTCTGAAAAGCTCTACGCGCGTCTTCATCTCGTCCCTGCTGCCAGAGAGACTCCCCATGCCTGAGCGCCACATATGAAGCGTTGACGGCACGGTACGCAAAAGAGGAGAGCAACGCCGAGACAATAAGCAGGCCTAAAAAGGCGTAGGTCTGGATACTCCTGGAAGCGAACTTCATGACTTCACCGTGCCCGCAGATTCATTATAAGCTAGAATCACCACTCAAAATTTAGTGCCCTTTCACTCACACTTACGACAATGTTAAGCAAGCACTAGATTTGATTCGAGCAAACGGGTCAGCGCCCTTCAAACCACCCGGATCTCGCTGACCTTACCCATCACCCTAGCAATGACCGTCTTCAGTGCCTCAATGTCCACAGGCTTGGAGATGTAGTCATCCATGCCTGCGCCAAGGACCTTTTCCCGGTCTCCCGACATTGCGTAGGCGGTGACGGCGATGATCGGGATGTCGCGGATCGCCTCGAAGCGGTCTTTGAAGCGGATCGCGCGGGTGGCTTCCACTCCGTCCATAACGGGCATCTGGATGTCCATGAGGATCAGGTCGAACTGCTCGTGTTCAAGAATCCGCAACGCCTCTGCCCCATGCTCAGCCACGCTCGCGCTGTGTCCAGCCTTCTCCAGAAGCCGCTTGAGGGAGACACGCGTCACGGCGTCGTCTTCCGTGATGAGAATTCGCAGATTTGTTCCTGCGGCGGCTGACGGTGTCCGTGCCACTGGTGTCGGGACGTGCATCGGCGGCATCTTGAATGGGATGGACAAATAAATCGTAGTCCCGGTACCGACTTCACTTTCGATAGCGATTTCCCCCCCGAGCAACTTCATCAGTCGGGCCACGATGGAGAGTCCAAGGCCAGCTCCTTGGTAACGCCTGACATAACTATTCTCCGCCTGAACGAAGGGCTCAAATATGCTCTTGGCATGGAGGTCATCAATACCGATTCCGGTATCGCTCACCGTGAATAATACACGACAGATGCCATCCGGGGATATCTGGAGAGGCGAGACTTCCGTCAGCACGCGTCCTTTCTGGGTGAACTTGATGGCGTTGCCGATGAGGTTGAAGAGAATCTGCCGGACCCTTGCTTCGTCTCCCACCAAGACGTGCGGCAGTCGCTCGTCAACAACAAACCCAAGGTCAAGTCCCTTGTCCTTGGCAGCAAGAGAGAAAAGGTCGAGAACGGCTTCCTTAAGAAGTCTCGTTTCGAATCGCTCTTCAAGAAGACTCATCTTGCCCGCTTCGATGCGCGATAGGTCAAGTATGTCCGAGAGCAAACTGGCCAACCGTTTAGAGGAGCGGATGGCCGTCAGGACGTACTCCTTTTGCTCCCTGTCTTGAGTAGAAGACTGAAGCAGTTGGAGCATGCCAAGAATTCCGTTAAGCGGTGTGCGGATCTCGTGAGACATGTTCGCAAGAAATTCGGATTTCGCCTTGTTCGCGGACTCTGCGAGTTCTTTTGCCTGTCGCATTTCATTCTCAGCATTCTTCCTCGACGTAACATCCATAAACATGACGGCGAGCTGATCTGACGACAAACGAAAACATAACAGTTCAAAAACACCAGCAATCCTAGCATCTTCATAGCCTATTTGTTCTGCATGCCAGTTATTTCCCGTATCCAACACCTCCATATAACGAGCAGGAATGTCTGTCTCAACAAGCATCGGAAATGCTTCACAAATTTCTTGTCCATTCAATTCAAAGTGATTGATACCAAGAATGGTGTCTGCTGCTTGGTTCGCACTGCCAAACACTAGGCGTCCTTCTTTCCGCTCGTAGAGGTGCATACCAATCGGTGTTTGATCAATAACGGATTTGAGCACCTCTTCACTGTGTTTCAAAGCGCGCTCTGATTCCTTTTGCGCAAGGACTTTCCAAACGGAGTCCATCATTAGTGTCAATTGATATACGTCCGTACTGGTGTATTCAGAAGGTTTATTGCCGACGCCAACGACAAGAATGATTTTTTCATCTTTAAATACAGGGGCTGTCATGAATGACTTCAGTTTAACATGTCCTTCAGGGTAACCTTTCTTAAGTGGATTCATTGCATGGAAATCATTTACAATTATTGGTCTACGCTGCCGCACAGCCTCACCCCATATGCCGGTCTTACCCAATTCATAACACTGCAACGGCTTGGCGACACGGCACTCCTGCATCACCTCCTTGGACCAAGTATTGAGAATGAAGTGCTCATTGTCTTCGTCATAATGATAAATGTATCCAACCTTACTATTGGTAAGCTTAATAGCTTCTTCTAGCGCGAAATCCAAATAATCCTGTGCTGACGAAAATGGGCGCTGTAATAAATTAACAAGACTCAACAGACGTGCCTCATTTAGTCGACCTTCATCCTCACCCCGCTTACGTTCAGTTATGTCGACAAAAGTAACTACTATTTGGACCAATTTATTTCCAGAATCAAACTCAGGGAATGCATCCACCAAAACCCATGCAGGACCATTTCTATGTGGGCTGACAATCCCAAGCGTTAAGTTTCGGACGGGTTGCAGGGTGGCTAGCACTTTTGATACTGGGTATTCGTCCACGGACATTTGTGTGCAATCTTCTTTCACAAAGCACCAAGCCGGGTCGATGGCAGTCTTACCCTTCATCTGCTCGAAAGTTAAATCTAACAATTTCGAAGCCTGTTCGTTTGCAATTATTACACTTGAATCTGGCGCATGAACGACGACGCCAGAGCTCAGGTTATGAATAAGCTGCAAATTTCTCTGCTCGCTCTTTAAAAGGGCATCGTTGGCATGCTTGTACTGTGTATGGTCGACATATATACACATCCCACCAATGCAAACACCATCTAGATTGTACAATGGAAATACATTTGCGATGATTTGCAAGACTTTCCCACGCCTGCCAGATACTGGGACCTCAATATTTTTAAAAACTTTGCCATACTGGATACTTTTGCTGATGATTGTTTCATGCTCTATGTCACCGTAGAAAACTTCAGCAAGTTTTTTACCCACACAATCATCTACAGAACACTCGACTTGAAGCATTTGAAGCAAGGCTGCATTGGTCTGCAATACCCGCTCACATCCATCTACAAGCAAATATGGCATCGGCAAACATCTCAAAACAGCATGGAACAGTCCTTCGTCTTGTTGAGCCACTTGAGCGATCGAAGTGAATTCGTCAGGAATTTCGCCAGAAGATATTTTACACTCTGACACTTTAAACCTACTTATTGTTAAATTTATACATTCAAAGTTAATACTCACGGATTTGACACGTTCGAACGAAATCATCCCGCAAGAAATTCAGACCTTTTGCCTTTCACTCATTTCTAGAATGCATTAGAGACTCGTGCCGGTATCGATTCTGACTGCTCCAGTTTGACCCAGAAGGTCGTACCTTCGGAATTATCTGAAGAGAAACCCACTTCTCCACCGAGATAGTTCTCTGTGAGCAGCTTGATTGAATACGTCCCTAATCCTCGATCCTGCCCCTTAGTTGAGAACGATCTCTTGAACACTTGGAGCTTGACCGATTCGGACATAACCGTGCTGTTCTTGACCCAGAAAACAGCTTTCTCATCCTCCTCTTTTAAGCCCAACGTAACACACCCCCCTTCCCGAGTCGCCTCAAGCGCGTTCATAAGCATGTTAACGATCACTCTTCGCAGAAGGGCAAAGTCAGCATACACAGCAACATTAACAGCCTTCTCATCTAAAATTATTATTTTCCCTATCGCCTTGGGGTGCGAGAGAAACTCCGCAGCAATTGCCCTAACGACCTCCAACCCTTGCAACGTCATCTTTGATACTGTGAACTCTTTGCGCTCCATAGACAGAAGTTGCTTTTGTTTTTGAATTTCCTCTACCATCGCAAACAGTGACGCCTTGACAATACCGACAACTTCTTTGGACTCCTGAGGCACTTCGTCGAGAAGCATATCGATAAGTCCACTTGCTCCACCTGCTGAGTTGAGGATGTCATGAAAAAATATCCGCTCAAGAATTCGTCTGCGTTTCTCATCCTCAATATCCATGAGGGTGACAACGTAATATGTGTCTCTCCCTGCTTTCCACGGCGAGACGAAAACGCGCAAATCCCTTGCAGCTGTGTCGGTGCCAATTTTCAAAAGAAGCTGGCAGTCATGTTCCGTTTGCATCTTCCCAAGGATGCTCTCCATGATAGCCTGAACCGCTCCACACTCTCGGCAATTCATTGATGTCCCGCAGCCACCCTCCTCTTTGTCGGAATAAACACAGCCCATGGCTTCCCCAGGGCGCTTGGCAAGAAAGCTGCTGAGGGTATCAACCCCGAAAGCATTTAAAAACGCCTGATTGCTAAAGACAATTTGGCGATGTGAATTTACGACCATCAAGGGGAGTGGGAAAAAGTCAAAATACTTTGAACAAAGGTGCTCAGAGAGATTAGCGAACTCGCTTTGGACTTCTTGGATCGACAACCGCTTGCCAGGGGCATAATGAGTTGCGCATTTGGTTTTCATCGCAAAACTCCTTCATCGCTATAAGTGTGCACTCTCAAACAACTCAAATTGCGCTACTCAAGCATTATACCTTCGGACACCATTGGGACCATTTCCAAAAAATGTGCATCATTCGGATGTAGCTGCATTTACATGGATTCTACAGCGATCATTGCCATGCTTTTGTCAACCTGTAGTGCTCGGCACGGCTTCAAGGGAAAATCCACCATAAACCGTGTTCCGTCGTTGGACTTACATGAAAGTGAGCCCCCAAGTTGATTCGAAAGCGCAGACACGATTTGCAGCCCCAAGGAACCAAACGCGTCGGACGCCATTCCCCCCCGCATTCCGATCCCATCATCCTCCACAACCACCTTGACCATTCCATTATCGATCTTGGCACTCACGATCATTTGCCCATGCGATCTGCCTTTGAAGGCGTGCTTCATTGCGTTCGTCGCGAGTTCGTTGAGTATCAGACCAAGCGGAATTGCTTGTTCTAGGGAAAGCTTGATATCGTCGCTATCCACTACGACATCGACCGGAACCTCGCTTTCTACAGAGGAGCAAACCCTCGTGAGCAGCGTTCTGGCATAACTCTCAATGTTGATTCCCGTAAAATCCTGCGATTGATAAAGCTGCTCATGAATTTGCGCCATGGAGAGGATTCGCCCCTGGCAATCCTTCAGGGCCCGCGACGCGACCGGGTGAGTGACGCCCATCTCCTGGAGACTGATGAGACTGGATATGATCTGCAAATTATTCTTGACCCTGTGGTGAATCTCCATCAGGAGGACCGTCTTCTCTTCCAGGGATCGCTGAATCAAAAGCTCAGCCTCTTTGAGTTCGGTCACTTCCGTGGCGACCTGAAGCATGACCCGCCGATTGTCGGTCCAGGTTATCAAGGTGTCGCAGTTCACATAACTTCGCCCGGTTACCGTATCATACTCTTCCCATATGCTGTTCGGCTTGGCATCTTCGCCGAGAAGTTTGGAGAGCGTACAGTCTGGGCAAGGTGAGCTTCTGCCTCGCAACGCCCTCCAGCAGACTGTCCCGGTCAGGTCGCTCCGGAATCGCCGCTGCATCCCCTTGTTCATGAAAAGGATCTCGTATGATGCCGGGTCCATGACGTATATGTCTGCAGGTATGGCATCCATAATGGTCTGCATCATGTTCAGGGATTGCCGACGCGCCTCCTCGCTCTTCTTGCGTTCACTGATGTCGCGGACCACGCAGATGATCAAGGATTCGCCCCAAATCCTCTTGCCCACGGCGTTCACTTCAACTGGCAGCATCGTCCCGTCCTTACGGCGGTGGCACGTCTCAAAAACCGCGCATACTTCCTCCGGAAACATGAAACTGCTTCTGATGTCGGCCTCGTTCATCATGGACTCATATTCCCAGATGTACAGCCCTATGACCTCTTCCAGGCTCCTGCCTAGCATTTCGCAGAAGCGCCTATTAGCCTCCACGATGCGGTGTTCGGTATCTATCACCACAATCCCGTCACCACTTAGATCCATTAAGGCTGAATGCCGCAATATCTCCTTGTCTCTTGCCGCCCTGGCGTGCACAAGCTCTGCACGGTCACACTCCAATGCCTGGGCCATAGTGTCCATTGCACTGGCAAGGAGCCCCAATGATCCTTTAGCAGTGGATATGCCCGTGCGCGCAGAAAGTTCACCCGCCCCAAGCCTGCGGGCAACCTTTACCAAAAGATTGACCCGGGAGAGGATGCCGTACTTCCCGACCAGAACCGCCAAGCCAATCGAGAACAAGAGTGAAGCGGCCAACCACCACAGGTAATTCCTGGTAATCTCATCAGCCTGGGCCAAGATGACGCCTTCGGGAATGGTCAAGACAATATTCAGGTAGGGCTTTCCCCCGGCAAGGGCGACCCGCCTGACGGCATAAACCCTCCTGACTCCGTCGCCCCCGGCCGCAGTGAAAATCTGTTCACGATCCACGGACTGAATGCGGTCCCACACTGCCTGAGCCACCGGACTGCCGACAGGCGCGGTATCGAGGGCTGGGTAACGATAGAGCCTGCGCCCACGGGCATCCACGAGACCGACATAAGAATCCGTCGGGAGATGGGCCAGCTCGAAAGCCGTCGCCATGTCCTGCAATCGCAACGTAGCGACAAGGACCCCCGACACCTGACCACCGCCCCCTGTGACTGGGTAAGCAAAGGGAAGGACCTGCACCCCGCTCACCTTTCCGATGGAATATTTTCCTACAGAAAATGAGCCGTCCCTCAGGGCATCTTGAAATTCCTTGCGGTCTGACAGGTTCTGCTTAGTAAAATGTAGTGCTGAGGCCACAGCGTCGCCGTGACCATCCATTAGAGCGAAATTAACGTAATGCGGATTTGCACCCAGATAGTCCCTGAAAAGAGAGCTACAGAGAGTCGAGTTCATATTGAGGACAACTTGATTTTTTGCAAGCGTCCTCAACACGCCTTCGATCCTGTCAACTTCTATTTCGTGTAGATGTGCGTAATATTCTGCCAGCCGGAGTGTTGTCTGCTTGGCGTGTTCCAGTTCATGCTGTCGCCTTTCCCACCCGTTGCCAAGCACAACCGCCATAACTGGCATTACTCCAGCGAGAACGACGATTATAAGATTTCCCTTGACTGAATGCGGAAAACGAAACATTTACATCACACTTCACCCAGATAAAAAATAGATTGATTTAAAACACCTTGACATTGGCAAACACAAAAATGGAAATTGTAAACGCAATCTACACAACACAAATCGGAATCAGGATGCATATATGCAATCTTTTCGAGGCATAATTATAATATAAAATCAACATACATTCAAGCAGCTCTCTTTCTAGGACAACCAAAAAGCAAACGCGGCTGATGTGAATTCTCGAGGACAGACAAACTGGAAGCAGAAACCTAACGAGAGCTTGAACTTTCTTGACAGCCCAAGATCGGCTTACGTATCAAAAGCTGTCGACGGTCCAACGTCATCCGCTTCATTCCACCAAATTGAACGGGCCGGAGGTTTCCCCCCGGCCCTACCAACTTAACGCTTCGGAACGCCTTGTGCTGCACCTTCTTTAGTATTCGCTTTCCACATGATCAGCCGCGTTGTACCCTGAAATGTTACACGCAAAAACAGTAACATTTGAGCGCCTGTCGGAAGAATTGGTACGCAACACGCTGTCCTCCGCCCCATAGTCACATCAGGCAGCGCCCTGGGAGTCCTCTGCCACTGCTTCGGCCACGCTTAACTCGTCCTCAGTGAACACCTTGTCGATATCCAAAAGGATGATGAAGTCATCCCCGTGTTTGCCGATCCCTTGAATGAAGTCTGCGCGGATGGAGGTCCCCATCCTGGGCGCGGGCTCGATGTCCTTAGGTTCGATGTCCATGACTTCCTTCACCGAATCGGCCAGGGCTCCGAGCACGGTTTCTTCCCCGCCCAGGCTCACTTCCACGATGATGATGCAGGTGTTCACCGTGCGCTGGGTTTCGGGCATACCGAACTTCAGGCGAACGTCCACCACGGGCACGGCGCGTCCTCGCAGGTTTATGACCCCCCGGATGGCCTCCGGGGTGCGCGGAACCTTGGTTATGGTGGTGTATTCCAGAACCTCGCGGACCGAGGCGATGTCCAGGGCGAACACCTCATCGCCCAGCGTGAAGGTCAAGTATTGGTTTGTGCTTTCGCTCATGGACGTCTCCCGGGGCTAGAATTTCTCGAAATCGTCTTCATGATCCCCAGTCCCCATGTTCAGGGCAATTCCCTTACCGGTCTTTCCTGCCTTCTTGAGGGCAGGTCTGGCATTAGAGTGAGCAGAAGCGAAGGAGCCACCCTGTGGCAGGGCCTTGGGAGCCATTTGTCGCGATCTTCCGTGAGAGCCCTTGAGCCTGAAGAAGCTCACTGTGGAGAGTAACTGCTCGGCCTGGCTAGAGAGCTCTTCCGAGGTGGAGGCCATTTCCTCCGAGGCGGAAGCGTTCTGCTGGATGACTTGGTCGAGTTGCTGGATGGCCTTGTTAATCTGGTCGGCTCCTGCATTTTGCTCCCGCGAACCAGCTGCGATCTCCTGCACCAACTCGGCGGTCTTCTTGATGTCAGGCACGATGGCTGTGAGCATGCTGCCCGCCTTTTCTGCCACGGCCACTGACTCGGAAGACAAGGACGAGATTTCCGCAGCCGCGTGACCAGAGCGCTCGGCCAGCTTGCGCACCTCAGCTGCGACCACCGCGAAGCCCTTGCCGTGTTCGCCCGCGCGAGCAGCCTCGATGGCCGCGTTCAGCGCCAGCAGGTTGGTCTGACGGGCGATCTCCTCGATGATGGAGATCTTCTCCGCGATCTGCTTCATGGCCCCCACGGTCTGGGAGACGGCGCGCCCGCCCTCTTCGGCATCCTTGGCGGCCTTCATGGCCATGGACTCGGTCTGCACGGAGTTATCGGCGTTTTGCTGGATGTTGGAGGCCATTTCCTCCATGGAGGACGAGACTTCCTCCACGCTGGCGGCCTGCTCGCTGGCGCCCTGGGAGAGCGACTCAGAGGTGGCTGAGAGCTGCTGCGACCCGGAGGCAACGTTGTTGGCGCCTTCCACCACCTCGCCCATCACCTCGTTCAGGCGGCGGGTCATCTCGCGAAGGGCCTCGGCCAGCACGCCGATCTCGTCCTTCTGGTCCACGTCCAGGTCCAGGGTCATGTCGCCCTCGGACATGCGCTGCGCGAAGGTGACGCCCTTGATCACCGGGCCGGTGATGCCCTTGGTGATGAAGATGGCTACGACCACGCCGATGATCAGCGCCGCCACAAGGCCGATGGCCATGACCGTGGATGAGGAAGACAGGCTGTGGGACGCCTCGGCGGTCAGCTCTTCGGTGGTCTTCACGCCGTACTGCGAGGTCTCCTCGGCGGCCTTGAGCACCGCTTCGGCCGCTATACCGCGCTTCTTCCCCGTCTCCTCCATCGCCTGGTAGTTCTTGATGAATGACTGCATGGCTTCCCGGTAGGCGTCGCCAGATTTGCGGATTTCATTGAGCTGCCGTATGTTGGCTTCCTGGCGAGTGATGGGCCGGATGGCCTGCTCCCTGGCGGCGACGGTCTCGAAGTTCTTCATTCCGTCCTGGATGATCTTGATATCGCGCAGGGTTTGGCCTCTGAAGTTGGCCAGCCGGATGGCGTTGCCCGCGTCGATGATGTCGTTCATCCATTCGATCTTGTCCGTGCGGTCCTTGACCTTGGCGGACTCGACGTTGGGCTGGACAAGCAGATCGCGCAGGGCCTTGTTTTGCGATTCAATGTACTCGTAGGAATTCTTCATGAAGGCCTGGGCGCCGGAATCCATGGCCTTCCGGTTCTCGTCGATGGCCTTTTCCAGGTCATGGGTCTGTTGGGCCAATTTCTTGTACTCGGCCACGGCGGCGGTGGCCTTCTCCACGTTGTCCTTGAGCTTCACGAGCCTCGGATGCTTCTGGTACAGATCCCTCGCCTGCTGCAGGGCCTTTTCCACGTCGGCCAATTCCTTGCTCGCCTGCGAGTAGAAACTTTCGTCGCCGGTGTAGGCGTAGCCCCGCATGGCGTACATGGTGTGCAGGGCGCTTCGCTCCACCTCGTTGGCGATGGCCACCTCGGGGGCGATCTCCTGGGCCAGGCGTTCTGCTTGAGTACCTACGGAGAGCATGTTCACCATGGCCATGCCACCAAGCAGTGCTGCAATTAGGATGAGAATACCAAAGCCAAGGCCGATCTTCATTCCAAGCTTCAAGTTTTTCATCGCAACACCCTTGGTTAAAGTGTTCCTGCACTCGGGGGGCAGAACTGCGCACCACCCAGTGAACCCGTCAGTCTAAACGTGATCATGCGCTTCAACTCCTGGGAGAGATCCTGGAGCGAAGAAATCTGGCAATACTTATGGCAGAGTCCTTGTAATGTCGCCCATATCAACATTCGAAGTGTGCTTGGATCCACAGGATTGAAACTCCGCTCGGCGACTCCCGTCTTCACGCAGTTCTCAAACAATCCAAGATACTGTTCCTTGAGCATGAGCAGGTCTGTATTGGGAAAACAGCCGAGGTCGAGCCGGGTGAACGGATCGAATCTCGCGAGGAAAACGACGCAGTCACGGTTCTGATCCGCCAAAGAGAAGAACGCATCAATGAATGCATGAATGGCTTCGAGGGGAGTACACGTTTGAAGCATTGCTTGCTGGGCGTCACGGTGTAGCCTCACGAATATGTTGCGTGAGACCATGAACAGCAAGTTGTCCTTGGACTTAAAGTGATAGATCACCGTGCCGGACGCAACATTACACCGCTTGGCGATATCAAGCACAGTGACGCCCTCGGCCCCACGCCGAGCGAAAAGGGCGGTAGCTGCTTCAATGATGTTCTCGACAGTGTGCTCTGCCATAACCCATCCTTGACTGATTGGTCATTCAAATACCAAGGCCGCCCAATTATGGCAATGGCTCAAGACAATTTCCCCCAAACAATGTGAGGCTACTTGGCCAAACACCCAGAAAACCATGACATAGTATTTATGAATACAACTTCCGGTGCCAGCCAGCGGAAAAAGAAAGGGCCGGAGGTTCCCCCCCGGCCCCGGTTACGGATACCCTGCCAAGCGTCCTACGCGCCGACTTCCTCGGCCCCTTCGTTGTCGGACTCGGGGCTAGCCGCACTGGCATCAAGAACCTTCTTGACCTCGTCGGAGGCCGTGGACTTCTGCTTGCGCGAAGCAGCAACCCCGGAGTCAAGGTAGGCGTAGTAAACACCGCTGGCCTGATCCTCGTGGAGAGCGAACTTGGTGACGGCGGAGAACTTCAGGCCGTGCCTCCTGAGGAAGCTCGATATCGACGCGTTACAGGCAGTCATCTCCCCATCAGACATAACAGCTTTGAGTTCAAATGCGCCAGGAGCACTCTTGTCCACCATCTTGAACCCGATCGTCCCCGCCTCCTTGCTGATGCCCATCATGATATACCCCGGTGAGATGCCGAACTGCTCCAGAGGCCCCTTTCCAAGGTAGATAATTCCACCCTTGCTGATCGTCATGACAAGCTCAGCAGCCTTCTTTGCGCGAGTACTTCCGGTGTAAAACTCCCAGTTAAGCATGGCGTCCTCCTTAGGACCGTCTGGAAATGTTCGGGAGGAGGCCCACTGCACGAGCCTGCTCAATACGGCTGTAATGGTAGTAGGAATCGGCGGTCATCTTGATCGTGGAATGCCCCATAAGTTTACTAACAGCAGCCAAATCCGCGCCGTTGTTCAACAGTGTCGTGCAGTATAAGTGACGCACATCATAGAATCGCACGGGATAATCTATCCCGGCCTTGTCACACGCGGTCTTGAAGGACCTCCGCAAGGACTTCACGGGACGGCTCTTGAATTCGATCACGAAGGCCGTCGCGGCCTCGGCCTTCATGTTCTTCAGCCGCTCCAGGAACTCCGGCTTCAAAGGGATGACCCTCCAGGTCCTGGTCTTGGGTGCGTACACCTTGATCTCCCCTTGGACGAAGTCGACCTGGCTCCATTTCAGGGCCAGAAGTTCGCTCTCGCCGGTCCGGACACCGGTGTTGAAAGCCACGTCCAGAGCCAAGGCAAGATGGGGTTCGGCGGCAGCGATGATCCGGCCAAGGTCCTCAACTGTGAGCTGGACATCCCGCTTCGCTTCCCGAGGCTTCTTCCAGCCAGACATGGGGTTCGCCGGGATCAACTTGGCTGACACCCCGAAGTTGAGAATGGCGTTGAGGTAGTCCATATATCTGTTCTTGGTGCTCTGAGCCTTGCCTTCGAAGCGGCCCGCGAAGGACAGGACGTCCTCGAAGGAGAACTCGGCCACGGGCTTATCCGGAAGGCCTGGAACGTAGATGCCGTTCAGGAGCGTGACCATGTTCCGAATGTGCCCGGTCGACCGCCCGGAGGCACGAAGCTGCTCTACATAGAGTTGCCCCAGTTCGTCGAAGTAGAGACCGGTCCTGGGCTTGTTCTCCGAAACGCTCTGGCCGCGCTTCTTGGCGAGTTTGATCTCGGCGTCGTAAAGCTCAGCCTTCATCTTCGCCTCTGGCCCCGTGCCAAAGTGTTTCTGGCGCTGAACTCCGTTCTCGCGCCACCGACAGAACCAGCTGTGTCCCTTGCACCGCACCATGCCACACCCCCTCTCTAAGAAATGAACTTTCTGGCCCGCCGGATAGTCACCGGCTTGTCCAGAAAAATCACGGGGCTGGACATGAACAGGTCCAGGTCCTCCCGGCGAAAGCGGTTACGCCGAGGGCCATAGGTCGGGATGAAATACCTCTTGTGGAGGTCGCGAAAGGCGCGGAGGCCATAGCCGAGGTAAGCGGCAGCCTGGGCCGTCGTCAGGAACGAAGAAAAAACCATATAAATCCCCAGTAGGGTTTACAATATGGCTTCTAATGCGGGGGTAATCTGGCGGCCACGTCGGCCAATCGGAAGGTGATATCTTTCTAGTTCTTGCCGCCCACTTCGTCAAGCGATCAGCAAAGAAAAGGGCCTCGCGGCCCTTGGACTAGATGGTATTCATCAGAATTTCCTCTACTTCTTCCTCTTGGATTCCGAGGTAGCGCCGGGTAATGGCCGGACTGGAATGGTTCAACCGCTTCGCGATGACCTCCCACGACACCCCGAAGGTCTTGCGCTGGTGATAGCACCACGTCTTCCGAAGGGTATGCGCGCCGAAGTTGCCCTTGAGGTTCAGCGCCGCCGCCCAGGTCTTCACAGCCTTGGTGACCGCAAAGGTCGTGAGCGGGTAGTTCTTCCCTTTGCGGGACTTGAACAGGTAGTGTTCAGGCTCTGGAGCCACTGCGGCCACGTAGCCGGTGATAGCGTCCATGATCTCCTTGTTGATTATCAGGACATTCTCCTTGCCGGTCTTCTTCTCCTTCACGGTGATCCGGTCTCCGACCTTCACGCCAAGGACGTCTGCGACTTTGAGTTCAAGTAGGTCTTGAACTCGCAACCCTGAATTGATTCCCATGATGAAGAGCAACCGATCTCGCGGATTGTCCTTGAGCAACTTCCTGATGCTCTTCACGTCCTTCAAGTCTATGAATGGTTCGACCTTCATCATGACCTCCGAAGAATGTTTCTATTGGTAAAACTACCGAAAACGTACTTTCAAAACAGCTCCGCCTGCCTGCCCAACACGGGCTCGGCAGTTAACTCGTTGAAATACGTGGACTAGCAGCCTCAATAATTCTGAATGCACGTTTTTATGTAAAAACGTACTTTCCTGTTATGATGATTTCTCTATGAAAATGATGAATATGAAAGTCGCGAAACATCACTTGCAAAAGAAAAGGGGCACGTGATTAAACGTACCCCGTCACTATTCAAATCATCACGACATCCGAAGCATGATGTGATCATCTTCGATGTTCACCACGAACTCATCGCCTTCGACAACCTCTCGGCCATCGAACTTAACTCCCTTCAGGTTGATGCACAGGACTCCATTCTTCTTGACCTTCGGCCTCGATGACGTCTTCATGTACAAGCCACGCACTTCGTAGAATTGCTTATCATCATTGATAAGCTTCAAAACGTGCTGACGCAAAGTCTGCTTGTGTTTGATGGAAAGCTTCTCCATGATCTCGCTCGCGCTGTCTCCAGCGTTTATGAGATGACGAAGCGCTCTTGCATCGTAACGAGACTCTGGAATCCCTGTTGATCCTTCACCGTCTTCAGTGTTCTTTCTCTTGCCCATGTTACACTCCATGTTATGAAGATTTGAATCTAATGATGATATTTCTCTATTATCGCGCTGAAAGTTCAATTTATTGCGTAAAATCGCGCGAAAGAACGAATAAACGAAGAAAGTCATCAGCATAAGCAGTTGATTTTCTGTGTAAAAACAGTCTTTGGTCCATATTTGCCCTAGGACGCCCCCAAGGTCACGGGGAAGGGAAACCCCTCGCACCCCCCCTAAGATTGGTCTGGGGGCAGATATGGGGCAAGGTCTCCCCGGGACGCTGATGCCGGACCCTGAAGACATTCAAATGTCTGAAATAATGCATTAAGTTGACGTAAAAAGAGGAGACCAGCCGCAAATGCAGCCGATCTCCTTCATATACAGGACTAACAGCCCCAACAGGTTTGGATTTACTCCGCTCCTGCCAGAGCTGCTCGTGTGGGGTCGAAGATGTCCGTCACCGGCACCAGCGCCCAGTTACTTCCGGACAAGCGGTTTTCCCGCATCCGGCGGTTTCGTGATGTGTGCTTAAAGTTTTTTGTTTGAAATTGATTTTGTAATAGATATCAATCTTGATTTTTGCGCGCCAAATTCAAATCAATATCTTCTTGCACACTTCACGATGTTTCCTTACGAAACGCAGCCATGAATTTCATTACTATTTATCCCAGCAAATAGTCCGCACAAGTCGGCACTGAAATTCACTTCCCTCGGTCTTCGTCACGGTCATTCAGGAGCATCCAGAACATAATCGTGTAAACCTCCCCTGGTTAGTGCCAGTCGAAAGTTGAGACCTCCGGTGAGTTGAAGACGAGGTACTCGGAGGGCGTGAGATCTCCGAGCGACTCATGGGGCCTCTGTTCATTGTACTGCTTCACCCAGTCCTCCACGATCTCCCTGACTTCGCTCAGCCTGCTGAACACGTAGAAATCCAGCACCTCGTGTCTGAAGGTGCGGTTGAATCTCTCGATGTACGAGTTCTGCGTTGGCTTGCCGGGCTGGATGAATTCCAACACCACACCACGTTGTTCCGCCCAGTCCGCCAGGGCTACT